>CAZTRY010000049.1:20773-22663 GCA_964616525.1 uncultured Sphingobacterium sp.
AGACATACTCTCGCAGTCAACGATTTCACTCCAAGTTGTAGTGTGCTTTCCTTTATCACTCCAATCAGAGATATCACCGGTTTTAAGTTCATAGCCCGGCAATAGAGCATTGATCAGGGTTGATTTTCCAACACCGGAATGGCCACTGACCAGTGTAACTTTATCTTTCAAAAGTTCCCTTAGCTGATCCAGATTGGTCGCTTTCAAAGCCGATACACTGTAGCAAGAGTACCCTGCCTGTTCATAAATAGACTGGTATTGACTCAAAATTTCCAAACCTTCCGCACTAAAGAGGTCTAGTTTGTTAAATATTAATTTTGCCGGAATATCATAAGCTTCGGCGGTGACCAGAAAGCGGTCGATAAATCCCAGTGATGTTCGGGGAGAAGCCAGGGTAACAATCAGAAAAGCCTGGTCTAAATTGGCCGCAATAATCTGTGCCTGCTTGGAGAGGTTAACAGACTTCCGGATTATATAATTCTTTCTTGGCTCAAGTTCAGTTATTAGCCCGGTTTCCTGATCAGGCTCTGGCTCCACTGTAACACGGTCGCCAACAGCTACGGGATTAGTAGTTTTTATATCCAGTGTTCGAAACTTACCCTTTATACGGCATTTTATGGCTCTCCCCTCATCGGTTTGAACTTCATACCAGCTTCCTGTTGATTTTATGACTAGTCCCTGCATTTAATTGCCAAAGATACTTCTTGATTGCATTATCAATAATTATGTAGCCTTTTTGTTATCGTTTTGATAAAAAATGAGGTTTAATTAAAATAAATTCACAAGAATTTGTGAATTCAAAAATTAAAACCGTTATTTACGCCACAATAAAAAAGAAATGATTACAACTTTTTATACCACAACAACAACTACTACCACCACGCTGATGCTTGGGGAAGGTAAATGTATGGTGTAAATTTAACATAAAACATCAAAAACGCCTTCCTCCGACAAAGGGGAAGGCGTTTTTTTTTATAAAAATTCAGAAAGAAATTAATACAAATGAAAGCCTGATAAGCTGCGACCTATAAAAGCGACAAGCTTGTCAAATCCCGCAAATGCGGAACTGTTAATAACAAAATCACGAAATGAAAATTTTAAAGTTCGGGGGTACCTCAGTTGGATCGGTTGAATCGATCAGTAAATTATTGCAAATCATTGAAAAGGAGCAGGAGAAGTCGGGGAATCCGGTTATTGTGCTTTCTGCTATGAGTGGAGTCACTAATCTTTTGTCGTCAATGGCAGATAAGGCTGCACAAGGCGGTACTTTCAGCAATGAATTGAAAGAGCTTGAAGAGCGTCATTTTGAAGTAATTAAGGAACTACTGGCCGTACCCAGACAAAATCCGGTATTTACCAAGCTTCGCATTCTTTTCAATGAACTGGAAGATCTTTTGCAGGGGGTGATGATTCTTCGCGAACTGACCCCGCGCACCCGTGATCTGGTCCTTAGTTATGGAGAGCGTTGTTCAACATTTATGATCAGTAAGATCGCCGGACAGAAATCGGATGAGGATGTATATGTGAATGCGGCGGATGTGATTAAAACGGACAGCTCTTTTGGACAGGCCCGTGTGAATATGGAGCTCAGTGAACTTCTTATAAGAGACTGCTACAATACAAATAAGGGTAAAATGCTGTTTGTTACCGGTTTTATTGCAAGTAATGAAGAGGGAAGAATAACTACGCTTGGCAGAGGCGGTAGCGATTATACTGCTGCCATCTTTGGTGCAGCACTGAATGCAGAGGAGATTGAGATCTGGACAGATGTGAATGGAATGATGACCGCAGATCCGCGAATGGTAAAAAAAGCATTTTCATTACCTGAACTTTCTTATACCGAGGCGATGGAGCTTTCCTTCTTTGGGGCAAAAGTTATTTATCCGCCAA
>CAZTRY010000049.1:22743-26346 GCA_964616525.1 uncultured Sphingobacterium sp.
TAAATCTAAATTCTTTGTAGAATCTGAGGACATTCCAACAATGATTCCTGCTTTCATGAAGAAAATTCCGATTGTCATCCGGAATACTTTTGAACCTGAATTTCCGGGTTCTGTGATCAAGCATGATTGTGAAAATTCAAGTCTGGCAATCAAAGGAATTTCTTCAATTAATGATATCAGTATTATTAATATTGAAGGCAGTGGGATGGTAGGAAAGGCAGGATTCAGTGGCCGATTATTTTCCCTGCTGGCACGAGAGCAGATCAATATCATTCTGATTACACAATCATCCTCAGAACACAGCATTACTTTTGCCATACACCCTTCTGATGCGGCAAGAGCACAACATTTGATTGAGCTGGAATTTGAACTGGAGCTGCTTGCTAAAAAGATCGAAGCACCTGTTTTTGAGCAGGGTCTTTCGGTACTTGCCATTGTTGGTGAAAACATGAAACAAACTCCCGGAATATCCGGAAAGCTTTTTCACGCTTTGGGACGTAATGGAATCAATGTCAGGGCAATAGCCCAGGGCTCCTCAGAGTACAATATTTCAGTTGTGATCTCGAGGGAAGATTTGAATAAAGGTCTCAATGCAGTTCATGATGCTTTCTTTGTTGAGTTAAATAAAACCTTGCATGTGTTCTGTCTCGGAACTGGAAATATCGGGAATACTTTGTTCAAACAATTATTGGAACATAAGGATTTCCTTCAGAAACATAATGGAATACAAATCAAGGTTGTTGGGATCGGTAATACCCGTAAAATGATATTTGATGCAGAAGGTATTGAACTGGAAAATTGGCAGGATACCCTTCAGAATGGAGGTGAACCGGCTGATCTTTCCAAATTCGTTGATAGGATGAAATCAATGAACCTGCCAAATTGTGTTTTTGCGGATAATACAGCAAGTTTGAAACCTATTGAGTTTTACCAGGAGATATTCAGTTCTAACATCTCTATTGTAACCTGCAACAAGATTGGTAATTCTTCTTCTTTCGCTCAGTACAAGCTGTTCAGGGATACTGCGAGATTGCATGGAGTAGATTTCTTTTATGAAACCAATGTTGGTGCAGGTCTACCGATCGTGAAGACCTTAAAGGACCTGATGATCAGCGGAGATCGGATTTTGAGTATCGAAGCGATACTATCGGGAACTATTTCTTACATTTTTAATAATTACCAGGGAGATATCTCATTCCATGATATTGTAAAGCAGGCTCAGGAAAAAGGATATACTGAACCTGATCCCCGTGATGATCTTCGTGGCACTGATTTTATGAGAAAGATGCTGATTCTTGCACGCGATGCCGGTTATGAACTTGAAGCTGCTGATGTGGAGATTGAAAGTATGCTTCCTGAATCTTGTCTCAATGCAGAGAATGTGGATGATTTTTATAAGACTTTGCAGGCTGAGAACAGCTTTTTTGAAGACCTGAAAAAGCAGGCGGAAAAGGAAAAGAAGGTGCTAAGGTATATTGGTAAGCTAGAGAATGGCAAGGTGAAGATCGGGCTTCAGATGGTTGACGACTCTCATCCTTTTTATGCTTTATCTGGAAGTGATAATATCATTTCCTTCATTACCGATCGCTATAAGGAAAGGCCAATGGTAGTAAAGGGTCCGGGAGCCGGTGCCGAAGTTACAGCAGCCGGTGTGTTTGCAGATATTGTTCACGTTGGGGCCAATAAATTCTGATAGCACCTGAATATTTTAATATTTTTGATCGTTCGGCTTAAGCAGGATTCTCAGGAGAAAGTATAAAAAAATGAATAGATCAGTAAAAGTTTTTGCACCTGCAACAGTAGCCAATGTGGTTTGCGGTTATGATGTTTTGGGTTTCGCAGTGAATGCTCCGGGTGATGAAGTAATCATGCGCTTCAGGGATGAACCCGGAGTAATTATCACAAAAATAAGCGGTGATGATGGACGTCTGCCATATGATCCGGCAAAGAATACGGTTAGTGTGAGTGTGCAGCATTTTCTGAATCATATCGGTAGGTCTGATGTTGGTGTGGAGATCGAATTGAATAAGAAAATGCCAATTGGCAGCGGCCTGGGATCAAGTTCTGCAAGTACAGTTGCTGGCTTATTTGCAATCAATACCCTGATGGATAGCCCTTTGACAAAGATGGAGCTTGTACCATTTGCCATGAAAGGAGAGGAGCTGGCCTGCGGATATGGGCATGCTGATAATGTGGCACCGGCACTGCTTGGTGGTTTTGTCCTGATTCGCAGTTATGAGCCACTGGATATTATTCAGCTTCCGTTTCCGGAAGAGCTTTATTGCTCAATTGTTTTTCCTCAGGTTGATGTACCAACCCGTGATGCAAGGCAGATTATCAGGAGTAAGATTTTATTAAAAGATGCGGTTATTCAGTGGGGGAATGTTGCCGGATTAGTTAGCGGTTTATATACCAAAAATATAGACCTGATTGCCAGGAGCATGAAGGACGTGATTGTCGAGCCGGTCAGGTCGATTCTGATCCCTGATTTTTACAGATTAAGAGAAATTGCGATGGAAAATGGGGCTTTGAGTTTCGGGATTTCCGGCTCAGGGCCTTCTGTTTTCACATTTACCAGAAATGATGATGATGCCCGCCGGATCAATGAAAAATTGCAGGCCCACTTCAGATGGCTGGATACAGAAAGTATTGCATACAGGTCACCGATTAATGCTCAGGGACCAATAATTTTGGATTAATGATTTTATACAGTACCAATAATAAAGATTTAAGAGTTCCTTTTAAAGAAGGAGTATTCAATAGTTTACCCGCAGATAAGGGTTTATACATGCCTGTAAATATTCCGGTGCTTGATTCTGAATTTATTGCAGATCTGCACAAGTATAGCTTGCCTGAAATTGCTTTCCGGGTTGCTAAGGCTATCCTGAATGAGGCGATTCCCGAATCAGACCTGAAGGCTATTATTGATGATGCGATAAATTTCGATGCGCCTGTTATTGAAATTTCGAAGGGGATTAACGTCCTGGAACTTTTTCATGGTCCTTCACTTGCTTTCAAAGATTTCGGTGCCAGGTTCATGAGCCGGGTGATGAGTTATTTTTTGGAAGAGGGTGAGAAACAACTGGATGTACTTGTGGCTACATCGGGGGATACGGGGGGAGCGGTGGCGCTGGGTTTTCTGGGTGTTCCAAACGTCAGGGTGACTATCTTATTCCCAAAGGGAAAGGTAAGTCCGATACAGGAACTTCAATTGACTACCAACGGACAAAACATTCGTGCGATAGAGATCGATGGTACTTTTGATGATTGCCAGGCTTTAGTGAAAAAGGCATTTAATGATCCTGAACTAAAGGAAGGATTTCGACTGACATCAGCCAACTCTATCAATATTTCAAGGCTCATTCCACAGACGTTTTATTACTTTAATGCTTATGCACAGATTCAGCGCATGGGATATAAAGAAGTGGTTTTTTCAGTCCCTAGCGGTAATTTTGGCAATATTGGAGCAGGTTTTCTTGCCTGGAAGATGGGTTTGCCAGTAAAGCAGTTTTTAGCGGCGACCAATAGCAATGATACGGTTCCTGAATTCCTCCGGACCGGGGTTTATCAGGCTAAGCCAAGTGTACAGACCTGGTCTAATGC
>CAZTRY010000050.1:0-21245 GCA_964616525.1 uncultured Sphingobacterium sp.
AATAATAAATTTTGATACTTAAACACCTGTTTAAAAGATGTGTCCACACGATAGGTCGAACAGGGGAGAACTAGCTCAATTATCCATTGTCAACCCGATAGCTATCGGGTGTCAATTGTCAATTATTTTTGTCCCATCCTCAATCTCCACCTCATAAACCAGCATTTCAGTTCCTGTTTCAGATGAGTAAGCATCGGAAACCTTCCTGATCAGACTCTCAGCCGCTTCTGCATTTACCAGGTTAATCGTACAGCCCCCAAAACCTCCACCCATCATTCTGGCACCGATTACATTGGGATCCTCTTTAACCAGATCAACAAGCAGGTCGAGTTCCTTACAGCTAACTTCATAAAGCTCTTTCAATCCTGCATGAGTCTCAAACATTCGTTTGCCAAAACTTTTCAGATCATCTTTTTTCAGATCTTCGCATCCCTTTAAAAGTCGTTTAATCTCAGAAACAACATAGGTACATCGGCGGTAAACAGTTTCATCAACTATTTTTACATAATTATCGAGCATCTCCTGACTGGCATCCCTCAGACTTTTTACTTCGGGGTGGAATTCCTGTATCAGTTTTACCCCTGTTTCACATTGCTCACGACGTTCATTATAAGCAGAATCTGCCAGGGAATGCTTTACCCTTGTATCAAAAAGTAATATTTTGATGTCATTGGCATGGAATGGCACATATGCGTATTCCAAACTCCTGCAATCCAGCCGCATCAGGTGCTCTTTTTTGCCAAAAACACTCGCAAACTGATCCATGATACCACATTTCACCCCCACGAATTCATTTTCTGCCGTTTGTCCGATTTTCACCAGATCAATTTTTTCATAACCTAAGCCTAATAATTTATTCATGGCAAAAGCCGTTGCACATTCCAGCGCTGCAGAAGATGATAGTCCGGCACCGGGTGGAATATCGCCACCAAATACAATATTAAATCCTTGTTTTGGTGAATGAGTTTTTTGTATTTGTTCAACAACTCCAAGAATATAGTCCGGCCATAATTTGCCAGATGGAGCAATATCATGTATGCTGCTGCGATAATTGTCTTCATAATCTATTGAGTACAGGCATATCATATCATCCTCCCGTTTATGAATACCAAGCCAGATCGCCTTATTGATCGCTGCAGGCAATACGAAACCCATATTATAATCAAGGTGTTCACCAATCAGGTTAATCCTTCCCGGAGAACGGATAATCAGGGCTTCCTGCCCGAATAGTTCCCTGAATTTATTCCGGATACTATTGGGATAATCTTTGATTAATTCATTCATTTATCGTTCTTAATTCAAGGCTTGATTTCAGGCCCAATAATAAAGGAAATTATCGTTTAATAAGTACTAATTTTGCAGGGTTAACGTTTTTTAGCAGATGAGATTTTTCAAATACATTCTATATTTTTCAGTACTTCTTGCTTGTCCGCTGAACAATTTTGCCCAGCAAACCACCTATTCCATTACTGGTACGGTCTCCAACCCGGAGATTAAAAGTCTGTATTTTACAGAATCTTCCTTTTTCAGTAATGTTAAACCGAAGATTCAAAAAGTGGACATTGCCGGTGGTAAATTTAGTATAAAGGGGAATTTCAATGAACCTGTTCCGGTTTTTCTTTCAATAGATCAGGATTATAAAAAAGATCAGGCCATAGTGAAACAGTTCATTCTTGATTATGGCAATATCTCTGTTTCGATTAATGGTGAACTTAAGGATGCACTTATAAGCGGATCAAAAGCGCAGGATGATATGCAGCGCTTAAGTTCGGGACAGGCACCTTATTTTGAAAAGTTAAATGAAATTAACAGGAGTGCAGAACTAAAATCGCAGTCTGGGATTTCTCCTGATTCTATTGCTGCCCTGTATCGGATTCCTTTCAGGGATGTAAACAGAGAATTGGTAGAGTATCAACGCTCTTTTGTTAAAGAAAATCCAACCGCATTTGCCTCCCTGTTACTGATACCAGGTATTGCCGGGAGCAATTTTAATTTCTTTGAAGCCGACAGCCTGCTGAGTAGTCTCAGTTCAACAATACAAAACAGCTCAACAGCCAAACTGGTGAAGGAATATATTGATTCAGAAAAGAAAACCTCTATCGGCGCTACTGCTCCTGATTTTGCTTTGTCGGATACTTCGGGTAAAGCGATTCCACTATCCTCACTAAAAGGTAAATATGTTTTGCTTGATTTCTGGGCCGCATGGTGCGGGCCCTGTCGTCAGGAGAACCCGAATGTGGTGAATGCTCACGAATTGTATAAGGATAAGGGCTTTACTGTTTTTGGAGTTTCGCTCGACAGGGATAAAAAAAGCTGGCTTGCTGCGATCAGAGAAGATAATCTGAACTGGAAGCACGTTTCTGACCTGAAATACTGGGGAAGTGAAGCAGCAGCATTGTACCGGGTTGGTAGTATCCCCAGAAATTTTCTGCTTGACCCCAATGGAAAAATAATTGGCCGGGATCTTCGCGGACCTGATCTTCTGGATAAATTAAATGAATTATTTCCTTTAAAGAAATAAAATTTCTTTAAAGGAAATTTTATTTAATGGTCACAATAAATCAGGAGGGGCAAATTTATAACAGGTCAGCACCGATATCAGGACGATAATATCGTCCATCAAAGTAGATCCTTCCTGCATCTGCAGTGGCATTCTGAACCGCATCAAACAAATTATCCTGTAGGGAAGTAATGGCAATTACCCTTCCGCCATTGGACTTTACAACACCGTTGTCGAGTTCAGTACCAGCGTGAAATGCAAGGGAGTTTCTCAGGTTTTCAATTCCTGAAAGAGCTTTACCCTTTAGATATTCTCCAGGATACCCGCCTGAAACGATCATTACGGTGGCTGCAAATTGCGGTGAAATTTTTAGTTCTTTTTCCGCAAGATTTTCATCGGCAACACCCATAAACAGCTCGATAAGATCACTTTCAATTCTCGGAATAACACTTTCGGTTTCGGGATCACCCATACGTACATTGTATTCGATCACAAAGGGCTCTTTACCATCAGCCGAACTTGCCGCCATCAGCCCAATAAAAATGAATCCTTTATAAGGAATTTTATCTTTTTTTAATCCTTCAATCGTTGGGATGATGATGCGCTCTTCAACTTTACGCATAAATTTTGCATCAGCAAATGGAACCGGAGAAACCGAACCCATTCCGCCGGTATTCAACCCTGTATCACCTTCACCAATTCGCTTGTAATCCTTGGCCTCGGGCAGAATTTTATATGATTTACCATCCGTTAGTACAAAAACAGACAGTTCGATTCCTGTTAAAAACTCTTCAATGACAACCGTACTGCTGGCTTCTCCGAATTTTGCATCGGCGAGCATAGCTTTTAGTTCAGTTTTTGCATCTTCAAGGGTCTCACAGATCAGAACCCCTTTACCGGCAGCTAATCCATCAGCCTTTAAAACGATCGGAAGTTTCTGAGTTTCCAGATATTTCAGGCCATCTTCAAGACTGGCTTTGCTGAATGATTTAAATGCAGCAGTTGGAATTCCATGTTTAATCATGAACTGCTTCGAAAAATCCTTGCTGCCTTCAAGCTGGGCTCCTTCTTTCTGCGGACCAATAACCGGAATATGTGATAAATCACTGCGTTCAAGAAAATAGTCGTGAATGCCTTTTACCAGGGGCTCTTCAGGGCCAACCACAAGCATCTCAACATTGTTTTTAAGAACAAAAGTGGCTATAGCTTCGAAATCCGTAGGCTTCAGGTTTATATTCTTACCATAGGCAGATGTACCCGCATTGCCGGGCGCAATAAAAAGCTGTGATAAATGCTGGCTTTCTGCCATTTTGGATGCGAAAGCACATTCGCGTCCACCCGAACCAAGTAAGAGGATATTCATACTGTAAAGATAGGCTGAATTAACAATAGAACAAATTTGTTATGCAGACAAATGATGATTGGAATCAGATTTTTTGGTTAATTGAATCAAATAAATTTTTTCTTTTGGCGATTTTTCGCAAGTCAAAATAATTTATCAGGCTAATGATTTTGATATAATTTATTACTAATTTGTTTTAGCAATAAGGAGTATAATTTCATCTTCAAATGGTATCTATTGCAATTTGTTATTTCGGATTTCCATATAATTCAGCAATTCTGCCTAAAGTTGGGTGGCAATGGTGTTGAAATACCAATATTGAATAAATGTTTGAAAGAAATGCGAATCAACTTCTGTTTAAGATCGAACATTAATGCCGGGATTTTAATTTTTGGAAGAAGCACTAGCTATGTTCAAAGTAAATAAAAGATTAAACAAGCTATGATGGATAAAAATCTGTCCCGGCGTATTTTTATCCGGAAAAGTATTGCTGCAGGTGTCACTTTAGCCACAATGAATCAATTGTCGGCTTGTTCAAATTATTTACGTCCCAGTTCTAAAAATCTGTTAATGAAACCCGGATTAGTGACCTACCTCTGGGCAAAGGATTGGGATTTGCCAACCCTGATTGAAAATTGTGCCAGAACCGGATTGCTTGGCGTAGAGCTTCGCACTCAGCATGCTCATGGGGTTGAATCAACACTCAATGCCAGGCAACGGGCAGAGGTTAAACAGCGCTTTTCTGATAGTCCTGTTACTTGTTTAGGCTATGGTTCTAACTACGAATACCATAGTCCTGATCAAAAAATACTCCGGCAAAATATTGAAAAGACAAAGGAATATATCAAGCTGTGCAGGGATATTGGAGCTACAGGCTTAAAGGTAAAGCCCAATGGCCTTCCGGCTCAAATTGCCCCCGAAAAAACGATCGCCCAGATTGCAGCTTCACTCAATGAAGTTGGAAAGTATGCACAGGATTTTGGACAATTGATCAGAGTAGAAGCTCATGGCCCTCTCACTGAATTATTGCCCAATATGAAAGCGATTTTTGATCAGGTAACTGAACCGAATGTTAAAATTTGTTGGAATTGCAATCCACCGGATGTTTCGGGAGCAGGAATTGTAGAGAATTTTAATATGGTTAAGAAGTGGCTTGGTGATACAGTTCATATTCACGAATTGAACCGAAACGATTACCCTTATCAGGAAATCTTTAATCTTTTTGCAGGCATAAATTATAAGGGCTGGCTATTGCTGGAAGGAAGTTCCACAAACCCTGAAGATAAAATATCCGCAATGCATCAGCACCTGGAATCTTTCAATAAGCTAAAAGCAAATATTTCAAAAATTTAAGTAAAGAAACGAACCGGTTTGAGGGACAAAAATAGATCATTATGACAGTTAGAAGAGAATTTATAAAACAGAGTCTGATGGGTGGCAGTGCAATTGCTATCGGTGGTATGGGTTTTAGCGCCAAATCTTATGCTTCTATCCTGGGAGCGAATGACCGCATTAACATTGGAGTCATTGGAATACGTAATCAGGGTTCTCTTCATATCAATAGCTGGTGTGGTATGAAGAATAGCCACAATGTTATTATTAAAACTATTTGTGATGCAGATGAATTACTCTTCCCCTCACGTTCTAAAATGGTTTTTGATCAAACCGGGATAAAACCTAAAGAAGAATGGGATATGAGGAAGGTATTTGATGACAAAGAAATTGATGCAGTTTCCATTGTTATTCCAAATCACTGGCATGCACTGGCTACAATCTGGGCTTGTCAGGCCGGGAAACATGTTTATGTTGAAAAACCGGCTTCCCATAATATTTGGGAGGGTCGAAAGATGATTGAGGTTGCCAGAAAGACAAACCTGAGAGTACAGGTTGGATTAAATAATCGCTCAATTGATACAATAAGGGAAGCAATAAAATTTTTGCACGAAGGGGGAATTGGCGAGATTTACATGGCTCGTGCGCTATGTTACAAGGCACGTGATTCTTTTGGGATGGCAAAGGATAGTGTTCCGCCTGCTACATTTCACTATAATGAGTGGCTTGGCCCCGCTGCCTACAGGCCTTATAACGTAAAAAAAAGCCATTATAATTGGCATTGGTACTGGGATACCGGGAATGGAGATACCGGAAACACCGGCCCCCACCAACTGGATATTGCCCGTTGGGGTTTAAATAAACATGAACATCCCGTTTCTATTTATTCAACCGGAGGTATCTATGGTTTTAATAAAGACGAACGCGAACCTGATAAGCGGACCCCTGGAAAATTGGTTTATGGTGGGGTAGAGACGTATGGCCATGATAAGACATTCCAGGAAACACCCAACACACAGACATGCTCTTTTAAATACAGTGATGGAACGATGCTTGAGTTCGAAACACGTGGCCGGTACACCAACCATGAAGGAAGCAAGGGTCAGGAGGTTGGAAACTTGTTTTATGGAACTGAAGGTTGGCTTGAAATCGGCGGTGATTCCTGGAAGGCTTTCCGCAGAAGGGAAAGAGAACCTTTTGCCGGGTCAAAAGACGATGGAGTTAAACAAACAAGTAGTCATTTTACAAACTTCATTGATGCAATCCGCGCCGAAAATAATGAAATCCTCCATTGTGATATAAATGAGGGTTTTTACTCTTCTTGTCTGCCACTATTAGGGAATATATCTTATCGTGTTGGGCGTGAGGTAAGGTTTATGAATGATCATGAAAAATTTATAAATGATCCGGAAGCAGACACGTATTTAAAGCGGGTCTATAGAAAGCCGTTTGTTGTTCCCGAGATCGTTTGATATTGCACATGAGGGCATTCCATTCTGATATTAAAGGTCCGGTATCGCATCTGGAACGGGATTTTTCAAGCCAAAGCATTAAGCCTATTTTAACAGATAATGAAAAAATTGATCAAATTTGAGTTCTACGGCCTGCTTGTTATCTTGTGTGCAATACAGTCCTGTACAAACGTCAATTCTCCGAAATCGGAAATCACTGATACAATTCCTGAATATTATACAGAAGGGGATTTTCAATCCATTCGCAAGATTGATGCACACATGCATATTCAAAAGTATTCGGATACAGTTTTCATAAATCAGGCTGAAAAGGATAATTTTCGTTTCCTCAATTTAAATGTATTCAAGTCGGGCGGCAAACCAATTGAAGAACAACAGCAATTTTCAGTAGAGATGGTAAAAGCATTTCCTAACAGGAATGCCTGGGTAAGCACTTTTTCACTTGATAATTTTAATAATCAGGGTTGGCAAGAGGAAGTGATAAGCTACATAAAACAATCTGTTAAAAATGGAGCCGTGGGTGTAAAAGTCTGGAAGAACATTGGCTTTTTCCTGAAGGATGAAAAGGGTCAGTTGGTTATGATAGACCATCCCCGTTTTGACCCAATACTTGATTATCTGGCAAAAAACCATATTCCACTGATCGGACATCTTGGGGAACATAGAAACTCCTGGTTGCCCTTAGAAAAGATGACGGTAAATGGTAACCGGGATTATGCCCGTGCCCATCCTGAAGAACATATGTATTTACATCCGGAACGGCCATCTTACGAAGATTATATCGATGCGAGAGACAGAATGCTTGAAAAACATCCCGATCTGGTATTTATTGGAGCACATCTGGGAAGTCTGGAATGGAGTGTCGACGAACTGGCTAAGCGTCTGGATAAGTTTCCTAATATGAGTGTTGATATGGCTGAACGGATTTCACATTTGCAATATCAGGCTTTAACGGAATGGCAAAAGGTGCATGACTTTTTTATCAAGTATCAGGACAGACTTGTTTATGGTACTGATCTTAGAAGTTCTGCAATGGATATCGTTAATAATGGGATTAAAGATCCCGAAGGAATAAAAAAGCATGCCCATGAGGTTTGGATGCGCCACTGGAAGTTTTTTACAAGTGATCAAATGATGCGCGTACCCAAGGTAGAAGGTGAATTCAAGGGATTAAAACTACCCCGAAAGGTAGTAGATAAAATATACCGGACTAATGCAGAAAGGTTGTTTCCGGTGTTTGTGAAGTAGGCAGATAGTTCCTGAAATGAGTATTAAATTAAAAATTGTAAGGTGTTTTATGAATCTGGCCTGATATGAAAAAACTGTTATTGCTTTGTTTATTATGCTCTATCGGGCTATTCTATGCTTTTACTAGTAGCCTGACTAATTCCAGGAGGCTTAGCGGAGAGATTCATTTTGTCTCTGATACGCTGCCAGATGTTCTGACAAAAAACCATGCTGATTTGCTTGAAAGCAGGTTGAGGAATGAGGCTATCATAAGGTTTGGAACACATCAGTTACCTGACAATGCAGAGGATTGGGTGAAATACCGGACAAATCTTAGGAAAGCAATCATTCAGAAAACAGGACTTATTGTAAATCATAGCCTTCCTTTGGATATAAAGGAAACGGGTTCCATTCAGATGAATGGGTACCAGATCAGAAATATTGCATTTCAAACCCGCCCCGGAGTTTATGCAACCGCTAATCTTTATATCCCTGATGGCAAAGGACCCTTCCCGGCAGTGATTACAATGCCCGGTCATTGGAGGAAAGCCAAGTTTGATACGGATGGTCCTCAGCAATTAGGCCACAGTCTTGCACTTAATGGCTATGTATGTCTGAGTATTGATCCCTGGGGCTCCGGAGAAAGAACCACAGTCCATGGTGCATTTGACTACCACGGAACCAGTCTGGGGGCTTCGCTTTTAAATGTTGGCGAATCTCTGGCGGGCTTTCAGATTTCGGATAATATGAGGGGAGTTGATCTGCTGAGTTCATTGCCCTATGTCGACCCTAAGAATATCGGTGCAACGGGTGCAAGTGGTGGCGGGAATCAAACGATGTGGCTGGCAGCGATGGATGAACGCATAAAAGCAGCTGTTCCTGTGGTGAGTGTCGGAACTTTTGAATCCTATGTGATGCGGTCTAACTGTATTTGTGAATTACTGCCTGAGGGATTGACTTTCACTGAAGAAGCAGGAATTATTGCCCTTGTTGCCCCCCGGGCGATTATGATGTGTAATCACAAACAGGATTCTGCTCCTGCTTTTTTACCGTTTGAAATGCAACGTACCTTTCGTAATGCCAGCCCAATTTTTAAGATGTTAGGGGTAGAGAAGAACATTACTTACCAGGTATTTGATAAAACCCATGGATATTGGCCTGAAAACAGGGAAGCGATGCTTGGCTGGTTTGATCTTCACCTGAGGGGTATCGGAACGGGTTTGCCTAAGAAAGAATCTGCCTTTGAGCTCTTGCCTGAAGATAAATTGCTCGTTTACCCAATTGGCAAACGTGACCCGGCAGTACAAACTACTGCAGATTTTTGTGTGAAACGCGGAAAGGAATTAAGAACTGCCTTTCTGAATACTGCTAATTTGAATGACCTAGAAAAGCAAAGAGAACTTCGAAATGTATTGAAGATTAATGACCAGTCAAAACTTAAAAAAGTACACCGGTTTGAAAAGCTCGGGGGCTGGGACCGGTTTGCTTTAGAAAGCTCTGATAATAAGCTGATTCCAATCTTGCACCTGACACCTGTCGATCCTAAGCTTGGTTATATGATGATCAGCAATACCTCCGGAAAAAAGGGAATTCCAACTGAATTGATCAGTGAAATTAAGAAAAAGGGACAGGGAATAGTGATTGTTGAACTATCAGGTACCGGTGAGAGCACCTCCAGCAGGGAGATTGCGAACAATAGGAGTATGGTTTTACACACCTTGTCGCGTTCAGAACTATGGCTTGGTAAAACCATTTTAGGAGAGTGGGTAAAAGAGCTGAATGTGGCGACTGACTTCCTTAAGTCAAATTATAAGGCACAAAAGCTGAGTATTGATGGTAATAAAGAAGCCGGACTGGCGGCTTTATTCCTTGCTGCTACAGGCGGAAATGTTGATGATATAATTTTGCGGGATGCTCCGCTTAGTTATCAGTTTGATACTGGCGGGTCTCTTGATTTTTTCAGTATGGCAATTCATCTTCCGGGATTTCTGAATTGGGGGGATGTTTCTCTGGCTGCCGGACTTAGCGGTAAACGGATCAGCATTGTCAATCCTGTAACCATGTCGGGGCAGAAGATAAGTGGTAACAGTTTAAATGCATTTAAGGCTGAGTTTGCGAAATTAAGAAGCAGTCTCAAAAAGTCGGGAGAAACTATATTTAACTAAAAGGCAACACTCTAATATGAAAAATAATCGCAGGGATTTTTTAAAACTAACCGGCATGGCCGGACTAACCGTAGCAGGCACAGGTGTATTGAATGGCATTGCTTCAGAACCTGAAAATAATGGAATAACAACACCTGAACAAAGCCCTCGTATCCAGCATTTTAATATGTCGGGCTATGCAGCACCTAAGCTGGATATTGTCCGTATTGGTTTTATTGGTCTGGGTAACAGAGGTCCGGCACATCTTGGTCAGGTGAGTATATTGGAAGGAGTTGATATAAAGGCACTATGTGATTTGCGTCAGGACAGGTTGGACTCAGCGAAGAAGAGAATTGAAAAGACCGGCTTCAAACCTGATACCTATACCGGTATGGAAGATTGGAAAAAGGTCTGTGAGCGTAAGGATATAGACTTGATTTTTATCGCTACCCCATGGGATTTGCATACTCCCATGGCTGTTTACGCGATGAATCAGGGTAAACATGTTTGTATTGAAGTCCCGGCTGCAAAAACAGTTGAAGAGTGCTGGCAATTGGTTGAAACATCCGAAAGAACCAAAATGCATTGCATGATGATGGAGAATGCCTGTTATGGTTTTTATGAACTTTTAATGTTAAACCTGGCTCGTGAAGGATTTTTCGGTGAGATCATACATGGAGAAGGCGCCTATATTCATCATTTGCTTTATGGGCATTTTTCAAAAGATAAATATTATAATCAATGGCGTTTGAAGGAAAATATCGGTAGAAATGGAAACCTCTACCCTACGCATGGTCTGGGGCCGATTGCTCAGGTAATGAATATTAACAGAGGTGATAAATTCGAGTTTCTGGTTTCAGTATCAGGAAATGATTTCATGATGAATGATCTGGCTAAAAAGATGGCAGGGAAAGATGATTTTTATAAGCAATATGTCGATAAGCCTTTCAGAGGCAGCATGAATACCACCACCATACGCACAAATATGGGCCGCACCATTATGCTGCAGCATGATGTTACCTCACCCCGGCCAAAATCAGATGGCCTGGTAATCAGCGGGACTAAAGCTACGGCTATACAGTTTCCTGTTGAGAAAATTTCTGTTGCAAGGGAAGCGACACCTGAAACCTGGAGAGGATCCGATGCCCAAACCTGGATTACAGATGATGAATTTAAGGCATTGCAAAAGAAGTATGAGCCTAATATTGTTAAGAAACTCGGCGAAATTGCAAAGCAAGTCGGTGCACATGGCGGCGGAGATTTTTTAATGGATTGGCGTACCATCGACTGCCTCAGGAATGGTCTGCCGCTGGATCAGGATGTATATGATGCGGCTTTGTGGAGCGCAATAGGACCCTTAACCGAATGGTCAGTTGCAAATCAAATGACGGTTAAGATTCCAGATTTCACTGCTGGCTCCTGGAAAACCAATAAGCCAATGGATATCGCGATAGCAAATGGCGGAAATACCAGAGTGATCCGGTAATAAAATAAATTATGCCACTCCCTTTAATTCTCCCTCAGGCAGCTACCGTGTACCCACATCTTTTTAAACGGGTATCTTTACTATTAAGCAGGGATTTAGGCGTTATGCTGTGCCCCTTTGGAGGGCTACGGGGAGGATTGATTCATCCACCCCCTTTAATTCCCCCGCCAGCCGGGGGACAAGGACGCCTAAGCATGAGGACATAGAAGATGTGGGTACACGGTAGCTCAGGCAGGGGATACTGGATGCCTGGCTATATTGCTAAAAGAAAACATTTCCCGTGCTGGTGCGCGTGTGCCACGCGTTCTAGTATTATAATTTAGCACACGCGATACGCGTGCGCCAGCAGTGCCGGGCTGCCCGTCCCGATGAAAAATAGCTCCAGGTTAAATAAACCTTGCCGAAGGAAGTATCTTCCGGCTATTCGAAATTTGAAATAGAACGTGATTTCTTGCCGGAAATACTCCGAAGGAAAGGGCTGAACTAGCCGATAATACACAGGTATTGGTTTCAAAAATCAATTCTTGTGGCTCCAGAGCCTTATCAGACAATTAGAACCGTATTTTTTTACGCTTCTTTATTTTGAACATTAAGATAACTACCTGCCTATTTTTAAGAAAGCCAAATCTGTCTTTTGGATTTTCTCCTAATTTTTGTATCCTCCTCAGGCTTCATACTTCTGGCAGAATCTGCAAGGCCTTTTTTCTCATTAATAATCGTAATTTTGCCCCCTGAATTATGCCAAACTGACTATAAAATGGTAATGGCTCAATTCTTGTATAAATTGATTTTCAATATTTCACATACACATGTTAGGACTTTTAAGTAAACTTTTCGGTAGTAAATCCAATCGTGATATAAAGCTGATTCAGCCATTGGTTGAAAAAACAAAAGAGGAATATGCCAAATTACATTCCCTTAGCAATGATGAATTAAGGCAGAGAACAATAGATTTTAAGGCTCGTATTCAGGAATTTCTTGAAGAAATCGATAAAGAGATTGCAGTTGTGAAGACCAAAGCAGAATCTGAAGATCTGCCGATTAATGAAAAGACCGCTCTCTATGATCAATTGGATAAGCTGCAGAAGGATCGTGATAAGGAACTTGAAAAAGTCCTGATCGAAATATTACCGGAGGCCTTTGCTGTGATGAAAGATACTGCACGACGCTTCACGGAGAATAAAACAATTGAAGTTACGGCAACACAAGCCGACAGAGAACTGGCAGCCCGCAAGAAGAATGTCGTTATTCAGGGTGATAAAGCTATTCACCATAATACCTGGCTTGCCGCCGGGACTGAAGTGACCTGGAACATGATTCATTATGATGTTCAGCTGATTGGTGGTATAGTCCTTCACCAGGGTAAAATTGCAGAGATGGCAACAGGAGAGGGTAAAACCCTTGTTGGTACCTTACCTGCCTACCTGAATGCATTATCTGGACAAGGGGTTCATATTGTAACTGTAAATGATTATCTGGCACGGCGTGACTCGGAATGGAACGGACCCCTGTTTGAATTTCACGGATTAACCGTTGACTGTATTGATAAACATCAGCCAAATTCTGAAGAACGCCGCAAAGCTTACCTGGCTGATATCACCTTTGGTACCAATAATGAATTTGGTTTTGATTACCTGCGTGACAATATG
The DNA here is from genome assembly GCA_964616525.1 of uncultured Sphingobacterium sp. Lineage (GTDB taxonomy): Bacteria > Bacteroidota > Bacteroidia > Sphingobacteriales > Sphingobacteriaceae > Daejeonella. The sequence goes on from CAZTRY010000050.1 coordinate 13,153, forward strand.
ACACTGAACCCGGAAAGTCTGGTTCAGCGTAAACTGCATTTTGCAATGGTGGATGAGGTTGACTCGGTATTGATTGATGATGCCAGAACACCTTTGATCATTTCAGGTCCGATTCCAAGAGGTGATGAGCATGAATTTTATGAGTTGAAACCCCGTATTGAACGTCTGGTAACAGCTCAGAAAAATTTCGTTAATGGTGTTTTAAATGAAGCGAAAAAGCTGATAAATGAAGGGCATACTGGTCCGACAGAAGGTGGTTTAGCCCTATTAAGAGCCTACCGTGGTTTGCCAAAGAATAAGGCACTGATTAAATTTCTGAGTGAACCCGGAATGAAGCAGGTTCTTACCAAGGCAGAAAATTATCACATGGAAAATCAGAACAAGGAAATGCCAAAGGCAGACGCTGAGCTTTTCTTTGTGATTGATGAAAAAAATAATCAGGTTGAATTGACTGAAAAGGGTATTGAGCTGATTACCGCCTCTGGAGAAGATCAAAACTTCTTTGTAATGCCGGATGTGGGTACCGAGATCGCAGAACTTGAAAAATCAGCACTTTCTACTGAAGAGAAAATCGAAAAGAAAGATGCTTTAATGCGTGATTTCTCTATAAAATCTGAGCGTATACACTCTGTAAATCAATTACTTAAGGCTTACACCCTCTTTGAGATTGACGTAGAATATATTGTTGATGAGGGTAAGATCAAATTAGTTGATGAGCAAACCGGTCGTATTATGGATGGCCGTCGTTATTCTGACGGATTGCATCAGGCGATTGAGGCAAAGGAGAATGTGAAGGTTGAAGATGCTACCCAAACTTATGCAACCATTACCCTGCAGAATTTCTTCAGGATGTACCATAAATTATGCGGTATGACCGGAACGGCGGTAACGGAAGCTGGCGAGCTTTGGCAGATCTATAAATTGGATGTTGTTGAGATTCCAACCAATGTTACTGCCCAGCGTAAGGATCAAGAAGATATGGTTTACCGTACCGTTCGCGAGAAATACAATGCTGTTGCAGATGAGATTACCAGGCTAACTGAGGCGGGCCGTCCGGTACTGGTGGGTACTACTTCAGTTGAGATCTCCGAATTACTGAGCAGGATGCTTAAGTTGAGAGGTATCAAGCATAACGTTCTGAACGCGAAACTTCACCAGAAGGAGGCAGATATCGTTGCTGAAGCCGGACAGGCAGGGACAGTTACCATTGCAACCAATATGGCAGGCCGTGGTACGGATATCAAACTTGGCCCCGGTGTCAAAGATGCCGGAGGTTTAGCGATTGTAGGAACCGAACGTCATGAGTCACGTCGAGTCGACAGGCAGTTACGTGGTCGTGCCGGACGTCAGGGAGATCCGGGTTCCAGTCAGTTCTTTGTATCTCTGGAAGATAACCTGATGCGTTTATTTGGCTCTGAGCGGATATCCAATATCATGGTCAGAATGGGAATTGAAGAAGGCGAAGTAATTCAGCATTCAATGATTACCAAATCCATTGAGCGTGCTCAGCGTAAGGTAGAAGAAAATAACTTTGGTGTTCGTAAGAGATTACTCGAGTATGATGATGTGATGAACTCCCAGCGTTCGGTAGTTTATGCAAAGCGTAAGAATGCATTATTTGGAGAGCGTCTGGATGTTGATCTGAACAATACCATTTTTGATGTGGTTGAGGATGTGGTTTCAGAGTACAAGGATCAGGGTAATTTTGAAGGCTTCCAGATGGAAGTTATCCGTATTTTCTCAGTAGATCCTGAACTAACTGAAAAGCAATTTGCTTCAAGTAATGTTCATACACTTACTGATGAAGTTTTTGAAAAAATCAATGAGTTCTATCACCGTAAACTCGAAGCTATTGCACACCAAACCCTTCCGGTTTTGAGGGATGTTTTTAAAGAGCGTGGTGATCAGATTGAGAATATTGTCGTTCCATTCTCAGATGGAATACGTTCAGTTCAGGTGGCAACTAACCTTAAAAAAGCTGTTGAAAGCAATGGTTATGAGGTATTTAAGGCATTTGAAAAGAGCGTTGTTTTAGCACTTATTGATGATGCCTGGAAAGAGCACCTGCGTGAGATGGATGAGTTGAAGCAATCGGTACAGAATGCGGTTTATGAGCAGAAGGATCCTTTGATTGTGTATAAAATGGAAGCATTTAACATGTTCAAACAGATGCTGGCTACCGTTAATAAAGATATTGTTAGCTTCCTTTTCAAGGGAAATATTCCTTCTCAGGATCCGGGTCAGGTACGTGAGGCACGTCCTCAGCCACGCCAGGATCTGAGTAAATTAAAAGTTTCAAAACCTGAACTCAATCAGTCTTCCGGCGGAGTACCTGTTGATGATACCAGAGAACTTCAAAAGACGCAACCAATCAGGGTGGAACAAAAGATAGGCAGGAATGACCCTTGTCCTTGCGGAAGCGGTAAAAAGTACAAAAACTGTCATGGAGTAGGAGCCGATTAAAGGAATGCATTGGAAAAGCCTCATCGTATTTATTCTTATTATGGGCTTCCGGCAGCTTTCAGCCCAGGAAAAGGGAAAGGTTCTGGTCACAAAAGACCCGCAGATTGATAGCCTGATTGCCCGTCGCCTGGAATTGAACAGGGCCGGCATTACAGGGAACAATGTGACTTTATCAGGTTTCAGGGTGCAGATTTTTTCAGGTTTGGATCGTCAGGTGGCCTATTCTGAACAGGCAAAATTTAAAGCCAGGTATCCGGCCATTAGTGCCTATATCAGTTATACCCAGCCAAATTACAGGCTGAGAGTCGGAGATTTTCGAACCCGGCTTGAAGCTGAAAAGTTGATGAATGAGCTAAAGAAATACTATACCTCCATGTTCATTTTTTCTGAAATGATAATTCTTAAGTAATGTTAAAAGATAAGATTAGCCTTCTTGCAAAAGAAATCCACGCAAATGTGGTTGAGAACCGCCGGCATTTACATGCCAATCCTGAACTTTCCTTCCATGAGTATCAGACTTCAGCTTATGTAGCACAGAAGCTTGATGAACTCGGAATTAAGTATCAGAAGATGGCGAATACAGGTTTAGTAGCAATGATCAGGGGAGAAAAACCTTCTGATGCGGTTGTTGCCCTTCGCGCGGATATGGATGCTTTGCCCATCGTTGAGGCGAATGAGGTGCCTTATAAGTCAAAAAATCCGGGTGTGATGCATGCTTGCGGACATGATGCACATACCTCATCTCTGCTTGGAACTGCAAAAATACTTACTGAACTAAAAAATGAATTTGGTGGAACCGTAAAACTGATTTTTCAACCTGCTGAGGAAAAATTACCGGGCGGTGCGAGTATGATGATCAAGGAAGGGGTTCTTGAAAATCCGAAACCTGATGCAGTGATCGGACAGCATGTTATGCCATTAATCGAGGCAGGGCAGGTCGGTTTCCGCTCAGGTAAATACATGGCTTCAACCGATGAGATCTATGTTACTGTTCACGGTAAAGGAGGACATGGAGCCCAGCCTCAGCAAAATATCGATCCTGTGCTGATTACCTCACATATTATTGTTGCTTTACAGCAAATCATCAGCCGGGTAGCAGACCCAAAAACACCATCTGTGCTATCCTTCGGTAAAGTTATTGCCAATGGCGCTACCAATGTGATTCCCAATGAAGTCTATCTTGAAGGTACTTTCCGTACGATGGATGAAGACTGGAGAGCCAGAGCTCATGAAAAAATGAAGAAAATGGCCGAAGGTATTGCTGAAGCTATGGGTGGAAGCTGTGATTTTAATATAGTTCGCGGATATCCTTTTCTCATTAATGAAGAAAAACTGACAGCGGATGTTCGTGCTTACGCTGAAGACTATTTAGGAAAAGAAAACGTTCTGGATTTGGATATCTGGATGGCCGCAGAGGATTTTGCTTACTATTCTCAGGTTTCTGATGCCTGTTTCTACAGACTGGGTACAGGTAATAAGGAACGTGGAATAAGCTCTTCTGTTCATACACCGACATTTGATGTGGATGAAGAATCACTCAAATTAAGTACCGGACTGATGGCATATATTGCCCTGAAACAATTGGGTAACTAGTATCCTATTCTTTTTTGGGGATATATATGCTTTTTTGAAATTACTATGAAGAAACTATATTTATTACTGGGCCTGTTGAGTGTTTGCAGTATGGGCTTGGCTCAGAAAATCCCACGTTTCAATCCTGATACAGTACTTACTGTTACCATCGATTCGGCTATTACCATTACATCAACACGTCTTACTGCCGAGACTTTCATTAATGAGATCATTAATGATACCAGCTTTTATGCTGCCTTCAGAAACATGAAGAAATACAGTTTTACGGCTGAAAACCGCATTTTTACATATAACAAAGCGAATGCCGTTGAAGGTAAAATCTATCGCAGAATCTATCACAATAATACCGGTCCGTATAAAATGGAAATCCTCGAAAAGAGAGATGACGGCAATGTTTACAAGCGAAATGGAAAATATTCCCTGTACACGGTAGAGATGTTCGATTATATCTTCATGAATGCCTATAATTCTGATTTTGTTCCTTCTGCGCCAATATCCGGAGCGAAGGGTGAAAGTAATGAATCGTACAAGGACAAACTTAAAACCCTGATTTTCAGTCCGGGGAAGCCTATCAAAGGTGTACCATTCATTGGCAATAAGACTCAGATTTTTACCCCTAACATGAGGCAGTATTACGATTATACCTTTTACAGGGGAACCTACCTTGATTCTATTCCGGTTTATCGTTTTAAGGTGGCACTTAAACCTGATTTATCGGGCTGGACTGAGGGAGGTATGATGATTAAGGAGCTGGTCACGATTTTCGATATGCGTAATTTTCAGATACTTGGACGTTATGTAGATATGAAATATGGAAATCTCGCTTTTGATTTTGATGTTCAGATGAATATCGAACTGGGCTATTTTGGTGAAGATAAAACCTTATTGCCAACAAAGATCAGTTATCAGGGTAATTGGGATATACCCTTCAAGCGGGAAGAAAGGGCTAGTTTCCTGATTCTGCATAAGGGGTATAAATAATCTGTTGATACCCCAAATTACTACCCTTTTTACAACAATTTTTCGATAATAGATATCATGCCCTAAGTCATTGGAGTACATGCATAATGCCCTCAAATTTCTTCCTCAAATTAAGCTATTGTTTATTTTCCAAAATTTGTATCTTGCGCCCTCTTTTAAAATTATATTAGAAAAAAAATACGGATATGGGAATAATGAGTTTTTTGCGGAACCGTGCAGGGATAATCATCGTTGGGGCTATTGGTTTTGCAATTGTTGCGTTTTTAGTGAGCGACGTTGCTAAGGTAGGCGGATCGTTTATGCAGGGAAATCAGACAGAAGTTGGGGAAGTTGACGGTAAGTCCATTTCTATTCTGGAATTCAACGAGAAAGTAGAGCAGAACACGAATAATTTCAAACAACAAATGGGTCAGAGTAATCTGGACCCTCAAATGACCTCTTATATCATTGAAAATACATGGAATCAATCGATTTCACAGATTTTGATGAGCAAGGAAATGAGTCGCTTAGGTCTGCAGGTAAGTAAGAATGAGTTAAATGACCTTGTTTCAGGGAAGAATCCTGACCCTCAGATCCTTCAGAACTTTGGAGATCCTCAAACCGGTCAGTTGAACAGAATGCAATTGAATGCATTTCTTGAGAATGTTAAATCACAGCCGGCATCAAGCCCGGTTAGTCAGCAGTGGACAGCTTTTCTGCTCAATATCCGTGAGAATAAACTGGCACAGAAATATACCAATCTGATTAAAAATAGTCTTTATGTAACCTCACTTGAGGCAAGGGAAGATTACGATCAGCGTAATAAACTCGCGAATTTCAGTTTTGTAAATCTGGAATACAGTTCGGTTCCTGATAATCAGGTAAAATTGACCGATCAGGATTATTCTGATTACTACAAAGAAAATATTTACAGGTTTAAGAATCCTTTGGAGAAGCGTTCATTTGAATACATCGTTTTCGACGCTAATCCTTCAAAAGCCGATTCTGCTGATATTAAGGTAATGGTTGCAAAAACTGCTGCCGATTTCAGGGCTGCTACTAACGACTCTTTATTTGTAAGTATCAACGCTGAAACTAAAATGCCAATTACCTATGTTCGTAAAGGACAATTGGAGCCTGCAATAGATTCTGCAGTATTCAGCGCTTCAAACGGTGCATTTATTGGCCCGTTGTTCACCGGAGGCGTTTACAAAATGGTTAAGGTTCTGGATATTAAGGTGGGACCTGATTCAGTAAAAGCAAGTCATATTTTACTAAATCCTGCTACTGAAGGTGGAATAGATAAAGCAAAAGCAAAAGCAGACTCAATCAGGGGTGTAATTGCAGGGGGTGGCAGCTTTGCCGAGCTTGCTGCTAAATTCGGAACTGATGCTTCAAAAGATTCAGGTGGTGATCTTGGTACCTTTGCAAGAGGTGCAATGGTGCCTGCATTTGAGGAGGCTGTTTTTAATGGTAAAACCGGTGATCTTAAAGTGATCACCACCCAGTTTGGTGTTCACATAATAAAGATCAATGCTCAGATTGGTTCTTCACGGGTAGCAAAAGTTGCTATTGTAGATAAATCTTTTTCAGCAAGTAATAAAACTCAACAGGAAGCTTATTCTAAAGCAACCAGTTTCCTAACTGTTGCAAAAGATGCTGAATCGTTTGAGTCAGAGGCTAAAAAAGCAGGTTATGCTAAACTACTTGCCGATAATGTGATAGCTACTCAATCTTCTATTCCTGGATTGGATAACCCACGGGAGTTGGTGAGATGGGCATTTGGTGCCGATAAAGGAGATGTTTCAAATCAGGTATTTGAAATGGGCAATAAGTTTGCGGTAGCAAGGGTCGTTGATATATTTAAAGAGGGAACGCTCGCTCTTGATCAGGTGAAGAAGGATATTGAACCAATGGTAATGAAGCGGGTAAAAGCTAGAATGCTGATCGAGAAAATGGATAAGGCGCTGGCTGGATCCAAGTCCATCGATCAGGTTGCTCAAAAAGTTGGCAGAGCTGTGACACCGGTACAGAATATTGTGTTTGCTAATCCGGTTGTTCCAGGACTTTCACAGGAAAATGTGCTGGTAGGAACACTTTTTGGGTCACAGCCAGGTAAATTATCGAAGCCGATTGAAGGTGAGCAGGGAGTGTATGTTTTCATCGTGAATGGCTTTAGTAAGCCGGCACCCCTCACCAACGCCTTTAAACAAAAGGTTCAGGTATCACAGGGACTGGTACAGCGTGCATCAGGTGAGGCCTTCAAAGCTTTACGTGATAACTCAAAGATCAAGGATAACCGCGTTAAATTCTTTTAATAGCTAATTTCACTAACTTTGTATCCGGAAGTGTTCATTCACTTCCGGATTTTTTTTTGCAGCTAATCGGTAAAATCCAGATTTTGCTGTTCAATAATCAGGAGAGAAGATGGAAGTTCAGGAAAACATTGTTAATCGGGTTGCTGAGAGCGGACTCATAAGTTTTGATCTGGCCGAATTTTATCCGGCTGGCGAACGTATATTTTATGATATTAAGGATAATCTTTTTCATGGCTTAATGCTCAGAGAAAAGGATTTCAGGGAATTTATCAAGGAGCATAACTGGGAATCCTATTCCGGTAAGCACATCGCAATCGGTTGTTCTGCAGATGCTATAGTCCCAACCTGGGCCTATATGCTGCTTGCCAATAAGATGGCACCTTATGCAGAAACTGTTGTGTTTGGTGACCTTAGAGTACTTGAGACTATTCTTTTCGACCGTCAATTAAATCAGTTAGACTTTGAAAAATACCGGGACCAGCGGGTAGTAATCAAGGGCTGTGGTGAAATTCCGATACCGAATTCGGCCTATATTCAGCTTACAGTAAAACTGACTGAAGTGGCTAAAAGTATTATGTATGGTGAACCTTGTTCTACCGTACCTATTTTCAAGCGCAAGTGACAGTTCATTATGACAGTCCAGTGCCGTCGGCCCGGACTTGATCCGCTTGTCATCCCGGACTTGATCCGCTTGTCATCCCGGGCTTGATCCGCTTGTCATCCCGGACTTGATCCGCTTGTCATCCCGGACTTGATCCG
>CAZTRY010000050.1:21345-26293 GCA_964616525.1 uncultured Sphingobacterium sp.
CTTGATCCGCTTGTCATCCCGGACTTGATCCGCTTGTCATCCCGGACTTGATCCGGGATGGTTCACTTTTTGCAGTAGAAACCAAATGGTAAAAAAAGTAATATTTTTTATTCTGCTGATATCCTGCTCTGCAGCATATTCTCAGGCTCTGCAAAATGTTAAGGAACCAGTATTTAAAGCGGGCGAGTACCTTAGCTACAGACTTCGTTACGGCTTTATTACTGCCGCTGAGGCTTCAATAAAAGTATTGGAAACAGATGCTAAGTTTAACGAACGCCCTGTTTTTCATTTGCTTGCAGAAGGTCGTACTGCCGGATCTTTTAATGTTTTTTATAAGGTGAGGAATCGTTACGATTCTTATGTTGACAAGGAAAGTCTAAGTCCGTATTTGTATACAGAGAATATCCGGGAAGCAAATTACCGTCGCAGTGATAAGGCTCGGTTTTATCAGGACGAGAAGAAGGTTGTATCAAATAAGGGCACTTTTAGGGGTAATGGCCAGACATTTGATGTTGTTTCTGCTTATTTCTTTGCCAGGAGTCTGGATATTTCAAAATTAAGGCAGGGCGATAAGTTTAGTATGGATTATTACCTGAGTGATGGAATTAGTAAACTGGAGGTCCAGTTTGTAGGCAGAGAACGTGTAAAGACAGCCTTGGGGACATTTAACTGTATTAAATTTAGTCCATCAATTCAGCCTGGCAGAATTTTCAGAAAGGATAGTAAATTATACCTTTGGATAACAGATGATGCAAACCGAATTCCTGTAAAAGCGCATGTTGAGATTCTTGTAGGTTCAGTGACACTTGAGTTGACTGCAGCAGAAGGATTAAAGTACCCTCTGATTTTTTAAATAGTATATATGATCGAAATACAGAACACATTGGTTCATGAAGATGTAGTCAATGAAAATTTTGTTTGTAATCTTAATAAATGCAAGGGTATCTGTTGTATTGAAGGCGATTCAGGAGCTCCGCTTGAGCGGAATGAGTTAGCAGTTCTGGATGAGATTTATCCTTTGGTTAAGCCCTACATGACACAAAAGGGAATTGCTGTTATTGAAGAGTTCGGTACTTATGTGAAAGATTTTGAGGGTGATTATACAACCCCCTGTGTAGATACCAATAAAGAATGTGCTTATGTGATCATGGAGAACGGGATCAGCAAATGTGCTATTGAAAAGGCCTGGGAAGATGGGAAAATAGCATGGAAGAAGCCTATTTCATGTCATTTATACCCTATTCGAATTACTAACTACCCTGAGTTTGATGTGCTGCATTACGACCGCTGGAGTATCTGCAGTGCCGCCTGTGCCTTTGGGAAGGAACTGAAGGTATCTGTATATGAATTTTTGAAGGAGCCACTTATCCGTAAGTATGGTGCGGAATGGTATGCAGAACTTGAGTCGAAGGTGTGTAAGTGATAAATCTATCAGAGATGCAAAGCTTTACTTCTTCTACAATAGTTATATTTTTCTGATTTTTCCAAAACGATTTCCGGTCGGAGGCCTCGGGAAGATGTAATTAATCTTTAAATTTATCTTTCTGTCAGGGTAATAAATACTTTCACTATTTTTAAATTCCAGTAATAAAAAATTGATTCCTAAGGATACCGTCGACAAGATTATTGAAACATCCCGCATTGAGGAAGTTGTAGGTGATTTTGTGTCTTTAAAACGACGGGGTACCAGTATGATTGGTCTCTGTCCTTTTCATAATGAAAAGACTCCTTCTTTTCATGTCTCTGTAGGAAAAGGAATTTTCAAATGCTTTGGTTGCGGTAAGGGTGGCGATTCTGTGCGTTTCATTATGGAACATGAGAAAGCAACTTATCCGGAGGCGCTTCGATATCTGGCCAATAAGTACAGCATAGAAATCGAAGAGGTTGAAAACACTCCTGAAGAGCAGGCATTTAACGACCGGCGTGAAAGTTTGTATATCGTTTCTGCCTGGGCGGCGAAGTTTTTTCAGCAGCAGATGTTTGATACTGATGAAGGTAAAAGTATCGGACTCAGTTACTTTAAAGAACGTGGTTTCAGGGATGATATCATTAAAAAATTTGAATTAGGTTATTCTCCTGATGTGTGGGATGCATTGACCCAAAGTGCAATTACTGAAGGTTATAATATTCAGTTTCTCGAAGAGACCGGCCTCACTATCCGCAAGGAGAATGAAAAATTCTATGATCGCTTCCGGGGTAGGGTGATGTTTCCGATCCATAGTCTTACCGGCAGGGTCATTGGTTTTGGAGGAAGAACTTTAAAAACGGATAAAGCCGTTCCGAAATATGTTAATTCTCCCGAAAGCGATATCTATCATAAATCGAATGTACTGTACGGACTGTTCTTTGCAAAGAAATCCATGCGGGATGAAGATAATTGCTATCTGGTTGAAGGTTATGCGGATGTGCTTTCGGTACATCAGGCCGGGATCGAAAATGTAGTTGCCTCTTCGGGTACTTCCCTGACAATTGAACAGATCCGAATGATTGGCAGGTTTACCAGGAACATTACCATACTTTATGATGGTGATGAAGCGGGGATTAAGGCATCATTAAGGGGTTTGGATATGATTCTGGAGGAGGGTCTGAATGTAAAGATCGTACTTTTCCCGGATGGTGATGACCCCGACTCTTATGTTCAGAAGTTTGGAAGCTCTGCTTTTAAAAGTCATATTGAAGGGAATAAAAAGGATTTTATCCTCTTTAAAACCAGCATTCTTTTAAAGGATGCCGGGAATGACCCTATTAAAAGGGCAGGGATCATCAGAGAGGTTGTAGAGAGTATCGCAAAAATTCCTGATGGAATTAAGGCATCAGTTTTCGTGCGTGAGTGTAGTTCACTGCTTCAGATAGAGGAAAGGGTACTGATATCAGAGCTGAATAAAATACGCCTTGGGAAGATAAAAAAGGATACTAATTTCAATTCTCCTCAAGTGCAGCCTGAGAATGTTCCGGAGCCAGAAATGCCTGAGCAAACAGGAATTTCTGATACAGACGATGCACAGGAAAAGGAGATTGTTCGGCTACTTCTGAACTACGGGCATGAGCTGGTGCATTGGGATGATATAACTGACACCTATATAGCCCCTTACATTATTTCCAATCTGGCTGATGTTACATTTGAACATCCCCAATGTGTTCAGATTATTGAGGAATACAAGAAACAGCTTGAGAATGGAGAACTTCCTTCAGAGCAGGATTTTATTAAGAACTCCGATCATCAAATCGCTGATCTGGCAATATCGATGGTATCATCACCCTATATTCTGAGTGAAAACTGGTATGCTAAAAGAAAGATCTACGTCAGAAATGAAAGTCAAAATCTCAGGTCTACCATTCTGGGAGGAATCTTTCATTTAAAGAAACGTAAGGTCGACCGGATCCTGAGAAAAATCCGTGATGAAATACAGTCGGAGCAGGATGCTGATAATCAGGCTATTCTGATGCGAAAATACTTGCAGGTAAAAGAAGTGGAGAAAGGTATTTCGATGTTCCTGGGATCTGTTATCCTAAAGTGATGGCCGGTCATAATGTCTTTGGGAATCAGGGGGAATTGCTTGCAAGAAGGTATCTTGAAGAACAAGGCTATGAAATATTGGATGAAAATTGGAGATTTCGTAAAGCCGAGATTGATCTGATCGCATACAGGAACCCGATTATTATTTTTGTTGAAGTTAAAACCAGAGAGAATAATAGATTTGCTGAGCCCGAAGATTTCGTAAATAAAACAAAGCAGAAATTAATGGCACAAGCTGCCGATGAATATATTCATTTGTTGAACCATCAGAATGAGGTTCGTTTTGATATAATTTCGATCCTGTTTAATAAATTTGGGGAACCGGTAATCAGACACACAGAAGATGCATTTTGGCCATGAACTTCAGGCTGAACTTTAATAAAATAGAACCATGCGATTTAAATTAATTTGCCTCTCAGTTTGTAGTATTTTATTTTTTACACAATGCTCCAATGAGGGGAATCAGGATACTGAATCTTCTGCCTGGGTAATGCCTGAAGCCGGGACTTCTGTAAATCTGGGAGATTCAGTAAATCTGGAACTTAAGTTGAAAGAAAAGGCTGATTCAGTCGTCTATTTTGCTGATGGGCTTAAGCTAAAGAAGGCTGCTGATGAAAAATCGGTTGCTGTCCCTACCCGAGATCTGCAATTGGGGATAAAAGCCATAACCGCAAAGATCTACAGGGGGAAATCAGAGCCTGAAGAAATCAGTACAAATATTGTTGTCAAGTCGACACTCGTTCCTCAGAAGCTCGGATATGTAGTTGAGAAGGTGTTTAAGCATGACACCAGTTCCTATACCCAGGGACTGGAGTTCCATAATGGTTATTTATATGAGAGTGACGGACTGACAGGGGAATCAAGTATACGAAAAACTGAACCTGCAACGGGTAAAGTGCTGCAAATGACAAAGGTTCGGGATGAGCTTTTTGCTGAAGGAATTACGATTGTAGGAGATAAAATTCTGATGCTGACTTATCAGAATAATATCAGTCTGGAGTATGAACTCAATTCTCTGAAACTCCTTCGTGAGTTTCCCAGTCAATATCAGCGGGAGGGCTGGGGCCTATGTAATGACGGGAAAGTGATCTATAGCAGCGATGGCAGTAATACCATTTACATCCTTAATAAGGATACTTATATGCAGGAAGGTTCAATTGAGGTTTATGACCATAACGGGCCTGTTAGAGAACTGAATGAACTGGAATTTATTGATGGCCGGATTTTCGCAAATATTTATAATTCTGACCGTATTGTGGTTATTGATCCTGCTAATGGACAGGTTTTAGCAGAGGTAGATCTAAGTGAATTATATGCTGATTCAGTAAGGCCGATGAAAGATTTTGATGGCTTTGTTTTGAATGGCATTGCATGGGATAGCAAAGGAAAACGTTTGTTTATTACCGGTAAGAAATGGGATAAATTATTCCA
>CAZTRY010000051.1:0-2686 GCA_964616525.1 uncultured Sphingobacterium sp.
CCTCTAATGTGCAGGGAACTTATGTTTCACCTGATCTTCAATGGTTAAAGGAAAAACTGGATCAATACAAAAACAGGAAGAATGTATTTCTGATTCTGCATATTCCTCAGGCTTTATGGACTGAACATGCCATTGATACCCCTGCTTTTTTTGAACTGATTCATCAATATCCTAATGTCAGAGCAGGATTTCATGGTCATGTACATGATCAGGATGGGGTATTCATGGCAAAAAAAATCCCATTCTTATTCGATTCTCATGTGGGAGGGAATTGGGGTACACCTTACAGAGGATTTAGAGTGGTCGAGTTATTGAACGATGGCACACTCATTACCTATATGATGAATCCAACACAAAAACAAGGCGAGCTTAAATATTTTGTATAATCGTGCACATCCGATGCCATTGGCATCGGATGTATACTTATTACAAGGTATATTTTATGCCTCCAAAGAAATTACGCTTAGGTGCTGCATTAAAGAACCGGCCTCCAAATGCATTAATATCATTTCCAAGACTATAGGTTTCATTTAGCAGATTGTCTATCCCTGCATAAAAATCCAATACAGGTTTTCCAGGTTTTGAGCTTCTCCAGCCTGCTTTGAAATGCACCAGATTAAAGCTTCCTGCGTATACACTGTTTGCATCATTTAAAGGAATTTTCGAGGTATAATTGTGCTGTGCAAACAGGTAGAAATTCTTTTGAAAGCGGAAATCAAGACCGCTGACGATCACACTTCTGGGTGTGCCGGTTAAACGGTTTCCCGAATAATTTGCTGTGCCATTCTGATAATCCCTGAAAAAATACTTGCTGAGTGTAAAGCTGTTTTGAAGCTGAAGTCCGCTTAAAAATCCTTTTGAACCCGGTTCAATAAGCCAGTAACTTGCCTGGGTTTCCACACCTGTTTGGCGGGTACCACCGGCATTCAAATAAAATTCGGTATCATCTGCATTTACACGACGAACAATGGCATTTTCAAGACGATACTGAAAAATGGAGGCATCCATCCACAGACGGTCATTGCTGTTACGTAAACGGAAACCGGCTTCATAGTTCCATCCTGTTTCAGATTCTAAAGTGGTATTAATCTTATTGTCAGAAGCTCTAACCTCGGCAATTGTTGGAGGTGAATAACCTCTGCTGACGGAAGAGCGAAGCGCAAGCATATCAGAGATCTGGTATGATAGTGCAAATCGTGGCATTAGTTCTGGATCAAAATTACGTTCAAATCTGCTTGCATAAGATCGGATATCCTTTGAAAACTTATACTTGTAATAGTTTAAGCTGGCTGCAACTTCTGCAGTAAGTTTATCTCCGATATTGGCAGAAAAACGTGTGAAATAGAAAAACTGGCGCGAAAGAATATCGTCCTGTGCCTGTAAACTGCCCTGGATTCCTCTGTTATTATTATAATTGGCAATATCAGCACTGGTACCCTGCAATTCAAGTCCGGCATTCCATTTCCAATTCACTGCTTTATCTTCATTTCCGGATAATTCGAGGTAGGTTCTTATTCCACCGGTATATTCTTTCCGGATTTCATAATTGGTGATGAAAGGATTCAGATAATCAGTTTTTGAACCATAAACTGCAAAAACATGGCGTAAATTACCGAGGATTTTTGCATCATTTACCACTCCTGCATACAAGGTATTGTTTTCAATCCTGGCTTTTTGCGCAACCGGGCCGGCCACGAAGGCGGTTGAGGGTCTGGCTGCCTGTGGATTTAGATTGTATTGGGCAAGGGTCAAACCTCCTGGAGTTTTGTATTCCAGGTCAGAGTAAAAAGCAAGCACACGAAGCTGATTCTCTTCTGAATAATTCATACGGTACATTAACTGAGCAAAATGACGGCTCATGGCACTATGTTCACGATAACCATCTGATCTCTGGTAAGAATGGTTAATATTCAGGAACTGGTTTTTGAATTTTTTCTGAACGGCTAATTTTTCATGGAATAAACCATAGGATCCGCTGCTGATACCGGCTGATGCCCAAGTACTGTCTGCATTTTTATCGACCGGATTTAACAAAACAACTCCACCTGAGTTTGCTCCAAATAAACTTCCATCCGGACCTTTAAGAACTTCAATATTATGAATGCTGTTCACATCAATCAGATTCAAATAGGTATTTCCACCTGCATCTGTCAATGGGAATTCATCCAGATAGATTTTTACATTTCTTACACCAAATGGGGATCTGAGTGAGCTTCCACGAATGGAAAGGCGATAACTCCCCGGTGATCTTTCTTCCATACGGATGCCGGGAACTGCATTAAGGGCGGGTACCATTGAAATCCCCGGCTGATCCCTCAATTGCTTATTACTGATTAAACTCACAGAAGATGGAACCTGTAAAATTGGCTGTTCTGACAGGTATGCCCTGATTACAATTTCTTTTACTTTCTGAACCGAATCTACCTTGCTCTGTGCAAATCCTGCATTCACTAACAATGAGAGTATCAGTAGGAATTTTATTCCTCTGAAACTAAAATATCCGCTTATTTCCATTTCTTATTTAAAAATCCTTTTTCTTAGGCGGTGCTAATTTATTAAAACTTCTATTGGGATAGGGGCTTTTATGGTAATGGATATTCAATATGGATGTAAAATTTTTGCGTGTTTGGGAAACCTCCTGGTCTATTTATTCAATTATAACCTTATTTAAGAAAATTGCAAGATT
>CAZTRY010000051.1:2696-17651 GCA_964616525.1 uncultured Sphingobacterium sp.
TGTTTTTCTGCGTTCATCATATATTCCATGTTCAATGCTCATTATATATTTGCCCTCAAGGTCAGGTCCTGCAGATATTTTTGGATTATAAAAGGGACCAATTGTAAATAGCTTCCATATCGGATTTTCATCATATTCAGCTACATTGACAAGTAAATTGTAACTAATTTCATGACCTCCATCCTGCATTGCGCTACCTGAAGGATTTCCAAAAAGGAATACCTTGATTATAAAGCGTTCAGCCATGACAGTCATACTAGAATCAATACTGCCTAGAAGTTTAACAATAGACTTGGTTTTTACAGGCTTTACTGAAGGTTCGGCTAATTGGCTAAAGGCTGAGAATGCCTGACTTAATAGAAGCAAGCACATAAATATGGATTTCATCAGAGAAGGATTCATAAATCAAGGTACAAAATTCTAAATGCCTGATTGAAGATAAAGTCAAATCGGTTTGTATAAAAAAACCCATCCGGTTTTGGATGGGTTTTCTTCTATCGAAATTATTTTTCTTTATTCGAAATATTCTTTCATTTTATCGAAAAAGCTCTTCTCATTTTTTCCCGGCTGTGGTTTGAAATTCGGAGATTCCCGGAGACGGTCAAGTATTTCATGTTCGTCTTTAGATAATGCTTTTGGAGTCCAGATATTGACATAAATGAGTTGATCCCCTTTATGATATGAATTTACTTCCGGAACACCTTTCCCTTTCAGACGTAAAATTTTCCCACCCTGTGTACCTGATTCAATTTTGATTTTTGCTTTTCCATCAATAGTAGGAACTTCAACACTGGCACCAATCGCAGCATCAATGAAACTGATGTGCAGATCGTAAATGACATTATTGCCTTCACGTTTCAATGATTCATGAGGAATTTCTTCAATTAAAATGATCAGATCGCCCGGAATACCACCTCTTGGGGCTGCGTTTCCTTTGCCACTCATCGAAAGCTGCATGCCCTCGCTCACTCCGGCTGGAATATTGATACTGATTGTTTCTTCACCTCTGGTAAGTCCATCACCATGACAAACAGTACATTTTGAAGTAATCTGTGTTCCCTCACCATTACAGGTAGGGCAGGTGCTTGTGGTTTGCATCTGACCTAAAATGGTATTGGTTACCCTTCTAACTGCTCCGCTACCGTTACAGGTACTACAGGTATTAAATGAAGATTTATCTTTAGCACCGCTTCCATCACAGGTGTCACAAACAACCTGTTTGTTTACTTTTACCTTTTTCTCAACTCCTTTGGCTATCTCTTCAAGACTTAATTTAACCTTGATTCGAAGATTACTTCCTCTGGAAGCACGGCGTCCACCTCTGCTCTGCTGCTGTCCGCCGAAAAAACTATCGAAGGGACTTCCGCCACCACCGCCACCGCCAAAGATATCCCCAAACTGACTGAAGATATCTTCCATATTCATGTGGCCACCGCCATAAGCGCCACCATTTGGACTTGAAGCTCCTCCGGCATGGCCAAACTGGTCGTATCTTTTTTTCTTGTCAGGATTGCTTAAAACCTCATAAGCTTCTGCAGCTTCCTTGAAATTTTCCTCAGATGCTTTATCTCCCGGATTTTTATCCGGATGATATTTGATTGCCATTTTCCGATAAGCTTTTTTTATCTCATCGGCATTTGAACTTCGTGTGACACCAAGTATGTCGTAATAATCTCTTTTTGCCATTTTTATAAATCAACAATATGCATTTTGTTTAATTGAGCAATTAATTCTGATTGGAATACAATTGCCAGCATATTATTTTATGCACCAATTATAACTTTTGCAAAGCGTATTACCTTATCATTCAGTAAATAACCCTTCTCTAACTCATCAATTATCTTGCCCTTCAAATCGGCTGAGGGTGCCGGAATGGTGGTAATACCCTCGTGCAAATCGGCATCAAATTCTTTGCCTTTTGATTCCATTTCCTTCAAACCTTTTTGGCTGAGTACACCTTTTAATTTATGTTGAACAAGTGTTACCCCTTCTTTCACTGCCTCAACATCTGTAGCTGTTTCTATTGATTTTTGTGCTCTTTCAAAATCGTCAAGTACAGTCAGGAGGTCAGTTATGACATCTTTTCCTGCTATCTGCAATAATTCCAATCGCTCTTTACTTGTGCGGCGTTTAAAATTATCAAATTCTGCATATAAACGCAGGTATTTATTCTGCCATTCAGTAGCTTCTGCCTTTAATTTATCTGTTTCTGAAATCTGGGACTCCGTGTTTTCAGAAGAGGATTCTTCCGATCCTTCATCTATACCCTCTGAAACTTCATTTTTCCCGGTCTCATTCTCATGCAGCATTTCATTTTGCTCTGTATTTTCAGGATTTTGATTCACTTCCATTTTGTTCTTCTTCTTTTTATTCAATATTTCTGAAAAATTCATAATCACTCATGACAATTCTTTTGCCAAAGATAAAATCAGTCAAGCTGTCAGTGTTTTTTGGGGATAAAGGATTAAAGAGCAAGGAATAAAGAAGAATCTTTGGTAAAAAAAGCATTTAATAGAGCATGTTAACTATTGAGGATTAATTTGTCATTAATCTTGGCTCCTTAATCTTTACTCTATATTTTCACATCTTCATGAACCTGACCGGCTTCACATTTGATAATTCTGGACGGGAAGGTTCTTATGATATGGTAATCATGAGAGGCCATCAGTACAGCGGTTCCCGACTGGCTGATCTGCTTCAAAAGCGTAACAATCTCTTCTGAAGTTTCAGGGTCAAGATTCCCTGTTGGCTCATCTGCGAGTATTAATTCAGGATCATTTAGTAATGCTCTGGCAATAACAACACGCTGCTGTTCTCCACCGGATAGTTCATGAGGCATTTTCTTGATTTTTGAGCGTAATCCTACCTTTTCGAGGACATCAAGTATGCGCTCTGAAATTAGTTTCTGATCTTTCCAGCCGGTGGCCTTCATAACAAATTCCAGATTTTGTTCAATCGTACGATCAGTCAGTAACTGAAAATCCTGGAATACAATTCCTAATTTACGGCGAAGAAAAGGAATATCTTTTTCCGTTAATTTCTTAAGGTCAAAACCAGCTACAAGTCCGTTTCCATTTGAAATATGAAGATCTCCATAGATAATCTTCAATAAACTACTCTTTCCTGAGCCGGTTTGTCCGATCAAAAATACAAACTCACCCGGATTGATATTGAGATTAACATTGCTCAGTACCAGATGCTTTTGCTGATATACATCTACAGATTCTAATTTTATAACGGAGTTGCCGCTCATAATTCTAGTTTTAAAATTTGCCCGAAAGGCAGGTCTTTAATTTTATTCATGATGTAATCTGCCTGCTCTGATAAGCCCGCTTTTTCAAGTGCTTTTTCAGGCCTGTCAACACGAAAATACGCCAGAAGTGTGAATTTCTCATCACGCAATTGAACATAATCCGGGATTTTAGCACCCCCTTTTACTTTAATCACATACATTATGGCCAAAGTTAATTATTTAGAGATTAGTAGTTAGTATTTAGTAGTGAGTATTTAGACAGGAAATTCTAACTCATATCCCAAACCTTTTATCAGACATCAGACCTCAGACAACTGACAACAGGTAACTGACAACTGATAACCGACAACCCCTACCTTAGTTCTCTCAAAAACTTCATCGTATCCACACCGTCTGCATAATCGAAAAGACCGGGGCACTGGCTTTGACCAAATCCAACTGTGCAGAGTGGCAATTTAGAATTTGAAACAATGCACTGGATCAGGTCTTCATTGTTCAATAATTCAGATCCCACTTTTTCAAGGTTCTCATACTCTTCGTAATATAATACTGCAAGAGGCGAAACAATACGTGAATCTTCTTTCAGTAGGAGAAAGCCATTGTCGAGGTGTTTGTCGAGGTTGACTAAAAAAATCGACTTGTTATAATCGTAGTTGTTATTGTATTTGTGATGATCTCCTACAGATTTAAATTCTTCAATTGACTCAAAAAATGTACTGAAATCATAGCCCTTTGGCACATAGATTTTGGAGACATTCCTGCAGCCGAGACCGAAATAATCAAAAATATCATGACCAAGTGCTTTGAGTTCATCCCTGCTCTCCTGACCATTCAATACAGCCACACTGTTTCGGTTTTTACGAATAATATGAGGTACTTTACTAAAATAATAGTCAAAATATCTGGAAGTATTGTTGCTGCCGGTAGCGATTACTGCATCAAAATCTTTCAGCCGATCGATATAACTGATCTGTTGATCAAAACCAGGCTCAATTTCAATGAGTTTATTCAGTAAATAAGGGATAAATTTCTGATCCTGGGAAGATAGTTTGATCAGCGCTTTGTGTCCAGATGCCAGGACGCAAAAGATATCATGGAAACCGACTATAGGAATATTGCCGGCCAGAATTAATCCTATGGAGAGCATTTTGCCTTCATTACCTTCCGATTCATTTTTCAGCCAATTCTCCAGATCACTTTTGTTCAGCATCCCCGCAATTGCAGACACAGCCTTTGCCGCACTTTCTGGAGTGAACCAGGCATTGTATTGGTGTGCAGCGTTAATCAATGCATTTAATTGCTCATCCGGTTTTGCCATGATATGCCCTAAAGCCTCAAATGCCGCGATTCGTTGATTGCTTGTCAAAATCTTACTCATTCCAATATTTACCTCAAATAATGTTATATTTGTCCAACATTAAAAAATGAGTTTCTGCTCAATTTTAGTGCAATAATAAGTAAAAATAGACTTTTAGATAAGATGGCAATTAAAATCACCGATGAGTGTATTAACTGCGGGGCTTGTGAGCCCGAATGCCCTAATAATGCAATTTATGATGCCGGTGCAGCCTGGAGATTTTCAGATGGTACCGGATTAAGAGGGCTTATTGATTTTGGAGATGGTACGACCTTGAATGCAGAAGAAGCACAGGCTGCTATTTCTGATGAGGTATATTATATTGTTTCGGATAAGTGTACCGAATGTGTAGGTTTTCATGATGAACCACAATGTGCCGCAGTTTGTCCGGTAGACTGCTGTGTTGATGATGAAGATGTTCGCGAAAGCCGTGAAGAATTACTTGCTAAGAAAGCCTGGCTGCACGTTGAGTAAGAGGTAAAAGATTATAATAGCGGACTGATTATTCTAAATCAGGCCGCTTCTTTTTAAGTCTTGTTTATTTCCTCTCGGGATTAGGAATAATCAACACAGGACATTTTGATTTTCTGGCCACACTCTCAGAAACGCTTCCTGAAATGAAATGATCAAATCCTGTTCTGCCATGTGTTCCCAGAATAATAAGATCAGCTTTGCATTCCTCTGCTACAGAAAGTATCTCGTCCTGTGGTCTTCCAATCCGGGAATAGGTTGAGATTTCTACGACCTTACCATGCTTCTCTTTTAATCGTTTAAATAGATTTTTACTCGCTTCTTCCTGTATGTTCATTAACTCGGGAATCATTGCCGGCGACTCATTAAGTAAAGGATCAGCTGTGTATGATGAGGCAATTGGAATTTCATCCGCATGTACCAGAATGATCTCAGAACCTAGATTTTTGGCCAGTAATACACCATAGTTTACCGCCAATTCCGAGTAAGGGCTGTCTTCAACCGCTATAAGGATTCTGTTAATATTTTCAGGACTTATCATAATTCATTTCCGGTTAAATTTCAATGATTTTGGCATTCAGGATTCAATTATCGTTCAATTTAATGTAAAATTGGTTTATTTGCAATATGAATCAACAGTTTGGTGTCTGTAACCTTGCGCTTGTCCCGCTCCGGACTGATCCTTCAGATAAGAGCGAGATGTGTACTCAGTTATTATTTGGCGACAGTTTTACTATTCTTGAAGTTGGGGAAAAATGGACGAGGCTTGTAACCAGTTACGATGATTATGAAGGCTGGATTGATAATAAGCAATACATCAGAATCAGTGATACAGCAAATGCAGGCCTTTCAAACCTGAATGCAGTACTTGGTTTATCTCCCATTCATACTGTATTGAAAACAGATACTTCAGAAAGATTGAATCTGCTGGCAGGCACCATTATTCCCCATACGGTAGATAATTATTTCTATCTGGGAGAGACCCGCTATAAACTTGAAGGGCAAATTCATAATCCAAACATTAATGAGTTCAGATCTTCAGTTGCTGAGGCCGCGATGTTTTATTTGAATGCGCCCTATCTATGGGGTGGGCGTTCAGTTTTTGGGATTGATTGTTCCGGCTTTACTCAAATGGTGTTCCGGCAGTTCGGAATCCGCATCAAGCGGGATGCCTGGCAGCAGGCCGAACAGGGGGAATTATTAGGATTTATTCAGGAAGCCAGAGCCGGAGATCTCGCTTTCTTTGATAATGTTGAAGGACGTATCACCCACGTTGGAATCATGCTTGATAATGGACGTATTATTCATGCTTCAGGCCGGGTAAGAGTCGATCCGGTCGATACTCAGGGCATATTCAATAAAGAACTGAATATGTATACGCATAAGTTGAGGATTGTGAAGCGGTTTACTTAGTTGAGAATGGAGAATTGAGAGTGGAGAATTGTCAAAGAAGTAAATTTTCTCATCTAAGTACATGTTTAACCTCCAGCACAATTTCTCAGGCAACAGGCAACTGATAACCGGCAACTTATTCCTCAAATTCCACTTTCCAAATCTTCAACAATTTATCATCACTAACTGAAATGAGCTGATTATCAATTGGTTCCCAGATGATTTTATTGATTGACAAGCGATGGGAATTATAGCCTTTTTCAATGCTGATGGTTTTCTTAAGGGTATAAGTTTCGGTATCCCATATCTTAATACTTTTATCCCTGCTGGCAGTGGCCATATAAGGCAGCTCAGGATGAAAGGCTATACTGTAAATCGAAAATAAATGGGCCGGAATACTTTGGACCAATGAATAATCGCGACTGCTCCAGACCTTCAGCTGAGCATCCCTGCTTCCGGATAAAAGATACTTGCCGTCAGGAGAGTACTGAATTGAACTGATTGGCATCGTATGCTCATTTATAATATGAAACAGGGTATAATCTTCAAGATTATATATCCTGATTATATTGTCCTTACAACCGAAAGCAACTGTTTTTTCATCGGGACTGATACTAATTGCCCTGACTGTTTCTGAAGAAACCCGGAATGAAAAAACCAGGCTCAGAGTTTTAATATCCCAGATACTGACAGTTCCATCTTCGGATGAAATAATGAGCTCATTTTTAGAAGGCACAGATTTGATGTCAAAAACCGGGAGTTTATGATGATCTAATACAGCTACGATCTTTTGTTCCTCAAAGCTGAAAACATCAACCTGACCACTACGCTCTCCAGCTAACAGCAGGGGAGCAGAAACCGGGCAATGCAGACTGTAAACAGATGATTTTACCGGGAAAAGCACTTTGATAAAGCCCGGGGTTTTTATATTCCATTCCACCACCCCTTTATCATTTCCTCCTGTAAAGATTATCTCTGCTTTCTGAGAATTCTCTACCGTAAAAATGGGATTCTGATGCCCCGATAAAGTGGCTGTGTTTTCAATCTCGATCATATCCGGATGGTAATCAAAAAACTATTTTCCCGAATGTCTGCCTTCCAGGTTTTTGGCAATTTTTTCGAGACTTACATTCTTTTCTTTCAATAATACCAGGAGATGAAACACCAGGTCGGATGCCTCATTGATCAGGTCATGCTCTGTTTCGTTCAGGGCAGCAATCACGGTTTCAACACCCTCTTCACCAACTTTTTGCGCAATCTTATTCAAACCTTTGCTACGCAGTTTGTTGACATAGGATCCTTCGACCGGATTTGCATAGCGATCCTCAATGATTTTCTCCAGTTCGAAAATGAAATTCTGGTTAAAATCGGTATCAAAACAGCTTCTGTTGCCTTTGTGACAGGTTGGTCCAACTGGATTGACCTTGATCAGCAGGGTGTCATGATCACAATCTTCACTAATGGATATCACATGGAGAAAATTTCCGCTTTCTTCACCTTTGGTCCACAAACGGTTTTTTGTCCTTGAAAAGAAAGTTACCTTATTTTCAGCCACAGTTTTCTGATAAGCCTCTTCATTCATATATCCGAGCATAAGTACTTCCAGTGTTTGCTCATCCTGAATAATTGCTGGTACCAGACCTTCTCCTTTTTTGAAATCAATCGTCATTTTCTTCGGACTTATATTCTAACCTCTATATTATTTTGCTGCAGCACTTTTTTAAGATCAGGGATCAGAATTTCACCGTAGTGAAAAACTGAAGCCGCAAGTGCTGCATCGGCATTACTTATTTTAAACACATCCACAAAGTCTTGAATAGTTCCGGCACCACCGGAAGCAATTAAAGGAATGCTGAGGGTATCATTTATTTTCTTTAACAGGCCATTATCAAAACCTGCTTTTGTGCCATCATGATCCATAGAAGTCAGAAGTATTTCTCCTGCACCTCTGCTTTCTGCTTCTCTGATCCAGTCCTCTGTTTCAATTTCAGTAGCAATCCTTCCACCATTCAAATGGACATAATTTTTGCCATTGATATGCTTGGTATCGATGGCCACTACAACGAATTGCTTTCCAAAGGCCAGTGCCAGCTCATCAATGAATGCCGGATTCCTTACAACAGCAGAATTTACCGATATTTTATCAGCTCCAGAGTTAAGCAATATATCGGCATCTGCTATTTCATTTATTCCTCCTCCAATGGTAAAGGGAATATTTACCTGCCGGGCAACAGCTTTTACCAATTCAACCATGGTTTTTCGCCGCTCATGAGTTGCAGTAATATCCAGAAATACCAGTTCATCAGCACCTTGTCTTGAATACTGATAGGCAAGTTCAACCGGGTCGCCTGCATCGCGTAAAGCAACAAAATTGACGCCCTTAACTGTGCGGCCATCTTTTACATCCAGACAAGGAATAATTCGCTTTGCCAGATCATTGCCGGCTTTAGGTGCTTCAGTTTGTAGGTTTGAGGATTCCAAAACTTAGATAAATATATTACCCATATTCATACGGGTCTCTGATCGTAAAAACGATTTAATTAATTGCTTCCCTAAGCTGAGGTCCAATTTCTTTGCTCTCAGGGGAATGAAGAATTTAGAAACTAATCAGGGCTTTCAAATTCCAGTCCTTGATCTCTTCAATAGAAATTCTTCCTTCATATATCGCCTTCCCAACAACACAGGATTCAACCTTGATCTTATGTAATTCTTCAATATCTTTCATTGAACTTATTCCTCCGGAAGCAATCAGCTTGATGAAAGGGGAATGCTCAAGGAGTTTTTTGTAAAGACTAACTCCGGCACCTCCCAGTTTTCCATCTTTGTCAATATCGGTACAGAGAAATCTGAAAAACCCAAGATTTAAACATTTATCAACATAATCCATCAATTTAATCGGAGAACTTTCCATCCATCCCGAATATTTGATCACTTCATCCAGGACGTCTATCGCGACCACCACCTGATCCTGACATTTCTCCTTACCGCAAACTTCCTGACTTAATTCCTGAAGGAAATTTACATTCGTAATGGCCTGCGTTCCAACTATAACCCGATGGACTCCGGCATCGATCAGCTCTTTCACTTTATCAATGCTTCTGATACCACCACCATACTGGATCTTTATGTTGGTCTTATGAATAATATCAAACAGATATTTCTGATTGCTAAAATCTCCCTTAGCTCCGTTAAGATCAATGATATGAATGAACTCGGTGCCATTAGATTTGTATTTTTCAATCATCTCCTCGAGGGTAACATCATAAAATGTTGCCTGCTCGTAATCTCCTTCACGTAAACGGACAACTTTCCCGTTTAAAATATCGATAGCTGGAATTATATACATGAGTTTATGCTAAGTGTGCAAAATTTTTCAATAATTGTTCGCCGGCAATACCGGATTTTTCCGGATGAAACTGAACGCCATAAAAGTTATCTTTCTGTATAACAGCAGAGAATTTTATTCCGTATTCTGCTAAAGCAATCGTAAAAATAGAATTAAATTCTATATAATAGGAATGAACAAAATAAAAATGAGTGCCCGGTAGGATACCACTGAATAAAGGATTATCCGCTGACTGAAAGACTTTATTCCATCCGGTATGTGGTACTTTAATATTTAATTTGTCGCTGAAAAGCCTGGTTTTCAATGGAATAATACCTGTAAGTGTAGAATCCCCTTCCTCCGAATGTGTGGTTAGCAATTGCATTCCCACGCAGATTCCAAGCACCGGTTTCCTGAGAGCAATAATGGAAGGCACCAGTCCTGTATCTTCCAGCTTTTGCATAGCAGAACCGGCATGGCCTACCCCGGGAATAATATAGCGGTCATATTTCTCAAAGTCTTCAGCAGTCTTAATCATCCCATAACTTAAACCCAGGCGATCAAGTGCAGCGCTTAACGAAAAGATATTTCCGGCACCATAATATACTATACCAATCATAATACTCCTTTAGTACTTGGCAATTCTGTTCCGGTAACCTGAATGGCCTGCTTTATGCTTTTTGCGAGTGCTTTAAAGCTGGCCTCAATCATGTGATGGGTATTATTCCCGTCAATAATTTTTAAGTTTAAATTCATTCCGGCATGTTCCGAGAACGATTTCATCCAATGCTCAAACATTTCTGTTGGGAAATCACCTACATATTCGCGATCGAATTTGCCTTCATAAATAAAATAAGCACGGTCAGAAAAATCAATCGCACACTGAACCAGAGCTTCGTCCATTGGCAAGAGGAATCCATAACGCTCAATGCCGCGCTTATCACCCAGTGCTTGTTTAAAGGCTTTACCTAATGCAATGGCACTGTCTTCTATCGTATGATGTTCATCAATTTCAAGATCGCCTTCTACTGCCAGACTCAAGTCAACTCCCGAATGCTTGGCGAGCTGATCGAGCATGTGATCATAGAATTTCAATCCGGTATCAATCTGATGTTTCCCATTTCCATCAAGATTCAGACTAAGCCTGATCTTCGTTTCCTTAGTATTGCGTTCAAGTTCAACCAGCCTGTCTCTTTTGCCGGTTAGAAAGCTGCAGATTGCCGGCCAGCTATTGCTGTTCAGGGCAGTGTTTCCCAAATTCCTTTCTGAAAAAAAGATAGCCTTACATCCCAGGTTTTGAGCAAGTTGAACATCGGTTTCCCTGTCGCCAATAGTGTATGAATTATGAAGGTCTATCAGGTTGGATATCAGGTAATTGGTTAATAGACCTGTATTTGGTTTGCGATTCGGACTATTATCCTCCGGAAAGGAATCATCAATGAAGATTTCTGCAAATTCAACACCTTCATTCTTCAGGATTTTCAGCATTTTCTGATGTGGTTTCTGAAAATCTTCTTCAGGAAAACTGCTCGTTCCTCTTCCGTCCTGATTGGTCACCATCACCAGTTCGTAGCCATAATCCTGAAGCTTTTTCAGAGATGAGATCGCATAGGGCAGGAACTCCAGTTTTTCCAGGCTGTCGACCTGAAAATCGAGAGGAGGTTCGGTAATCATTGTCCCATCCCGGTCTATAAACAATACCTTTTTCATATTTTATCAGATTCCTGAAAAGTTCTTAACGCATTTAATAATTCAATATTTTCTTTAGGCGTGCCTATTGTGATCCTCAGACTGCCTTCGCAAAGTTCAACTTTTGAGCGGTCGCGAACAATTATCCCCAAATTGACAAGGTGGCCGTAAATACTTTTCGGATTGCTGGTTTTTACAAGAATGAAATTTGCATCTGAAGGGTAAATTTTCAGGACAGACGGTATCTGGGCGAGTTCAGCAATTAATTTCTCGCGTTCTGCAACAGTTTCTTTAATCCAGTTATTGATCTGGTCCACATTTTGCAATGCTTCAAGAGCCAGTTCCTGTGACGCTTCATTAATATTATACGGAGGCTTTACCTTATTGAAAATCTCTATGATTTCTTCACTTGCAAAAGCCATTCCAAGCCTCAATCCGGCGAGTCCCCAGGCTTTTGATAAAGTCTGAAGTATAACCAGATTAGAGTATTCAGTCAGTTCCTGAATAAAAGTTTTTTGCCTGCTATAATTAATATAGGCTTCATCAATCACTACCAGACCGTTAAAATTGGCCAATATGGTTTCAATATCCTGCCTGTCAATGGAGTTACCGGTTGGGTTATTTGGAGAGCAGACAAATATGATTTTGGTATGCTCATCAATTGCTTCTGCAATAGCTTCCATGTTCAGCTGATAATCAGGCCTGAGTGGTACTTTACGAACCTCAACATCATTGATATTTGCTGAAACCTCGTACATCCCATAGGTAGGGGGCAGGGTAATTACATTATCCATGCCGGGATTGCAAAATGCTCTGAAAAGAATGTCAATGGCTTCATCACTGCCATTTCCCAGGAAAATATTCTTTGCCGGTACTCCCTTGATTTCAGAAAGGCGATTCTTGATCTTCCATTGCAGCGGGTCAGGGTAGCGATTATAATTGCGGTTTAATGGTGAACCGTAGCTGTTTTCATTGGCATCCAGAAAAACCGATGCTTCGCCCTTGAACTCATCCCTTGCAGATGAATAGGGAACCAGTTCTTTTATGTTTTTACGAAGTATATTATTTATGTTGAACATCGTATCTTTTTGTTAATGCCCGGATTTATTATTCCAGGCTGTCTTTCAAACGGACAGTCACAGCACTCTTGTGTGCCTGCAATCCCTCTAGTGATGCCAGAATCTCTACGGCTGGACCCAGGTTTCTGATACCTTCCTTATTGATATGCTGGAAAGTGATTTTTTTGACAAATGAATCTACTGAAACCCCTGAGTAAGCTTTTGCATAAGAGCTGGTTGGCAAAGTATGATTTGTCCCGGAAGCATAATCACCTGCGCTTTCAGGAGTAAGATGTCCAAGGAATACAGATCCTGCATTAATTATTTCATCACAGATACTTTCCCACTGATCTGTTGCCAGAATCAAATGTTCGGGGGCATAGTTATTACTGAATTGTATGGCTTCCTTCAAATCTGAACAAAGAACGGCATAAGAGTTTGCAATAGCTTTTGCAGCAATCTCAGCTCTTGGGAGTAATGTAAGTTGTTTTTTAAGTTGCAGTATAGTTTCCTCAATGATCTTTTCAGAACTGCAAACAAGCACTGCCTGGCTGTCGGTTCCATGCTCTGCCTGAGCCAAAAGATCAGCAGCAACATATTCTGCATTCGCCGTACCATCAGCGATGACCAAAACTTCAGAAGGACCTGCAGGCATATCTATGGCAGTCTGGCTCTCAGACTGTATGATCGTTTTTGCCTTGGTTACGTACTGATTTCCGGGACCAAAGATCTTATCAACTTTAAGGATACTTTCAGTTCCATAAGCCATTGCTGCTACTGCCTGTGCACCTCCAGCAAGATAGATCCGGTCAATATCAAGCAGTTCAGCACAATAGGCCAGATAAGCGTTGACTTTCCCGTCTTTCTGCGGTGGAGAACAGACAATAATTTCTTTACATCCGGCAATTCTTGCAGGTATGCCAAGCATCAGAAAGGTACTTGGCAAGACTGCGGTTCCTCCCGGAATATACAGACCTACTTTCTCAATGGCCCTTAATTCCCGCCAGCAAACCACACCTTTGGATGTTTCAGTCTTATCTTCTGTGCGGAGCTGACCTGCATGGAACTTCCATATATTATCATATGCCAGTTTCAAAGCCTGTTTTGCCTGTTCGGAAGCACCTGAAGCAATAGTTTTGATCTCATCTTTCTCTAAAAAGAGTTTGTTGAGTTTAATGCTGTCAAATTTTTCGGCAAAGGCTTTGAGGGCATTGTCACCCTTAAGTTTTACCTCATCAATGATTTCTGTTACTGCTGCCCGGATATGATTATTGGAATCTATATTGCGTTTGCAAAGATCTTCAATAGCCTTAGCGTTCAGATCCTTCAGATTATAGACTTTCAACATGGTAGTCCTGATTATAAGATGATCTTTTCGATAGGCATCACCACAATACCCTGCGCACCTGCACTTTTCAGCAGGCTAATCTTTTCCCAGAAATCGCGTTCAGGGATTACTGTATGAACCGCTACCCATCCGCTTTCTGCCAAAGGTACTACTGTCGGACTTTTGACTCCCGGCAGGAGTTCCAAAATGCGATCCAGATTTTTGGATTCAGCATTCAGGACCACATATTTAGTTTCTTTCGCACGAAGTACAGATTGGATTCTTTGAATCAGTTCAACAACCAGAGGCTCTGCTTCAATTCCTTTTCTTCCAATCAATACCGCTTCAGATTTCATTACTTCAGCGAATGGTTTCAGTCCGTTGCTTTTGAGCGTACCACCTGTCGATACAATATCAAATATGGCATCACTCAGGCCAAGTCCCGGAGCAATTTCAACCGAACCGGATATTGTCCGGATATCAGCCTGTATGCTATTTTTATCCAGGAAATTCTTCAGGATTACCGGATAGGAAGTGGCAATCGATTTTCCATTGAGATCGCTGATATTTTGGATGCTGCTATGAGTTTGTACTGCCAGTTTTAGGGTACACTTGCCAAATCCCAGCATTTGCAGGAAGCTGACATCAACCCCGGTTTCACTGATCACGTTTTCGCCAACTATACCGAGGTCGGCAATGCCATCCTGAACATATTCAGGAATATCATCATCCCGAAGAAACAGGATTTCAAGCGGGAAGTTCGATACGTTGGATATCAGGGAACTTTTATAATTTTCGAAACTTAATCCGCAATTTTTGAGCAGTTCGACCGATTTTTCGTTTAATCTACCAGATTTCTGGATAGCTATTTTAAGAGTTTTCAAATTGTATGTTTTAATCAGACCAAGAAATTATTAAGAAACAGTTTCACGTAGAAACGTATATTATATTACATCGCCGCAAAGCGATGATGGAAATGTACGTGATGTGTGAAAACTAAATTCATAATATTTGGCCCAAATAGCTTGGGAGGCGAGCAAATATAATGATTGCTTATTGGAATAAAAAATTTATGTTAATTGA
>CAZTRY010000051.1:17751-25909 GCA_964616525.1 uncultured Sphingobacterium sp.
AATTCCTTTCACAACAGATTAATTATAGTTAATTTTGAATCTTAATGAGATTCCTTTCGCCCGGATTTTTATTTGCCTTACTGACAATCGTCATTCCTGTCATTATCCATCTTTTTAATTTCAGGAAGTTCAGGAAAGTTTATTTCAGCAATGTTCGTTTTTTGAAGAATGTGCAGGTCCAGACTTCTTCCCGTCAACATCTTAAAGACAGATTAATTCTTGCAGCAAGAATTCTTGGTATCAGTTTTCTGGTTTTTGCATTCGCACGCCCATACATCCCGGTGGCTGATCAGCAAAACACTTTTAAGCAGGAGGTTTTGAGCATATATATTGACAATTCCTACAGCATGGAAGCTGTGAATCAGGAAGGAACGCTTTTGGATGAAGCGAAAAGGAGGGCCAGGGAGATTGCATCAGCCTATAGTTTAAATGATAAATTCCAACTCCTAACCAATGATTTTGCAGGTAAATACCAGAACTTGATGAGTTTAGAGGAATTTCAGACTGCAGTCGATGAAGTGAGTATCAGTCCGGTGAGCCGGAAGATAGATCAGATCATCAGCAGGCAAAAGGATGTTTTTCTGAAAGAGCCAAACTCCAGAAAAACAATCTATCTCATCTCTGATTTTCAGAAGAATACACTTCCGGCAGCCATCATTCCTGCTGATAGCACCGTAAAAACACGTCTGATCAGGTTAAATTCAAATGCCCAGCCCAATATTTCGATAGATTCAGTATGGTTTAGCACCGCGATCCATAAACCCGGGGACTCTGAGAAGCTAATCGTTCGTCTCCGGAATAATTCAGATGAAGAGGCTGTCAATATACCGGTAAAATTGCAGGTTAATAAGGCTCAAAAGGCCATTGCCAGTATGACAATTAAACCCCGGAGTACTGAGACTGATACCTTAAATTTCAGCGGTTTATCCTCCGGCTGGCAGGAGGCTGAATTGGCAATCACCGATTTTCCTGTCGTTTTTGATGATAAGTTCTATTTCAGTTTTAATGTTCAGTCCTCTCTTTCTTTACTCATTATCAACGGTAAGAAAGAAAATGAGTATCTGAACTCTGTTTATCGCTCTGATCCATTTTTTAAGGTGCTGAATGTTAGCGCAGGTAATATTAATTATTCAGGATTGTCAGAACATCCGATGGTTATTCTGAACGAAGTCGCCGAAATAAGTGATGGATTGGGCCAGCAATTGGTAAACTATATCCGTAATGGTGGAAACCTGATTGTATTCCCTGATCTGGAGAACGATCAGTCCGCTTTGCAGAAATTTCTTGCTTCAGCGGGTACAGATACCCCGGTCCAGGTTTTGAATACTCAAAGTAAGGTTTCGATAATCAATCTTGAGCATCCTGTATTCCAGGGTGTTTTCGAGGATGTTCCTAAGCAGATTGACCTGCCTGCAGCAAAGAAATATATTCGCTACAGTTCACTGAATACTACAAACCGGCAGGTTTTACTCGAAATGCCGGGTAAAGTGTCATTTTTAAGCGAGTACAGGCTTGGTTCAGGGAAAATTTATCTTTCAGCAGTACCTTTGAGCTCAGAAACGAGTAATTTTGCCAGACATTCAGTATTTGTGCCTATCATGTACCAGACGGCTCTTTTGTCTCTTCGTAACCAGAATTTGTTTTATAAATTGAACAGGGAGCAGCAAATTGAATTGCCCAAAATATCCTTAAACTCAAATCAAACTCTTAAATTGAGGAATGAGATTTTTGAAGCAATTCCTGATCTGAGGCAAAATGAAAATTTTTCGCAACTATACATTGCTGACCAGATCAGGCAAGCCGGAAATTATCAGTTATTGAAAGGCGACAGTCTGATAGCAGTGCTTTCTTTTAATGAAGCCGGTTCCGAATCAGATATGAGCTATGCTAGTGATGAACAGATAAAGACATTTTTCCCTGAACAGAAAATTGACATATTAAATACAGATCCGGGTTCTTTGACGAATGCTGTAAAATCTATAAATCAGGGAACTTCTTTATGGAAAGTTTGTCTGATATTGGCCTTAGTTTTTTTTGCTGCTGAGATTTTGCTCATCCGCTTTTACAAAGGGACTCAAATTAAACCGTTAAACAATTGAAGAATTTATTAATTCAGTCTGTAAAAATTTCAGATCATCAAAGTCCTTTCAATGGAAAGATTGCTGATGTTTTGATAAGCAATGGAAAGATTGCTGAAATTGGGAAAAGTATCAGTGTTCCGGATAAAAGCACTGTTGTTTTTTCTGCAAAAGGGCAGGTACTATCACCCGGATTTTTTGATCTTAATTCGAATTTCGGGGAGCCCGGACTAGAAACCAAGGAAGATATGGGAACGGGATGTATGTCAGCTGCAGCCGGGGGCTTCACTGGCCTTGCCCTGATGCCAAACACACAACCTCCGATCCATTCAAAGGCAGAGGTTTCTTACCTGCTTAGTAAATCCAAAAACAATCTGGTGGATGTTTATCCTCTGGGATGTATAAGTCATAACAGGGAAGGTGAAGAACTGGCAGAAATGTATGATATGCAGCAATCCGGTGCAATTGCTTTTACAGATGGTAACCGGCCCGTGTCAAATGCAGGTTTAATGAGCAGGGCTCTGTTGTACACCAAATCATTTAAGGGACTGATTCTTTCATACGCAGAAGACCAGGATATTGCAGGGAAAGCCAGGATGAATGAAGGGTTGATGAGTACATATTTGGGTATGAAGGGAAACCCATCCCTTGCTGAAGAATTGATGATTTCCCGCGATCTTTATCTTGCAGAATATAATGATTCGCGGATACATTTCAGTACGATTAGTTCTGCCAAGAGTGTAGATCTAATCAGAAAAGCTAAAAAGGCTGGGATTAAAGTAAGTTGTGATGTTGCGGTTCATCATTTGATTTTTACCGAAGATAACCTGGATGGATTTGACAGTAACTTTAAGGTAAAACCACCATTTCGAACCAGGAAAGATCAGAAAGCTCTGATTGCAGGTCTGAAAGATGGAACCATTGATGCAATAGTTACACAACATAGCCCCCATGAAATAGAATTTAAAGATGTTGAATTCGAAATCGCATCCTATGGAATAATTGGTTTACAAACTGCGCTACCCGTAGCCCTGAAAGCCGGTCTGAGTTTGGAAACGATAATTGAAAAAATGGCAGTTGCTCCCAGAAATATTCTTGGGATCTCAATACCTGAATTGAAAACCGGAAATTCTGCTAACTTTATTCTCTTAAATCCGGAAGAAGAGTGGGAGCTGAATGAAGATAGCAACAGATCCAAATCATCGAATTCCCCTTTTTACGGACAAATATTGAAAGGGAAAGTTAAACTTGTATGCAATAATGGCCAGTACATTATATATTAATCAAAATTTATGAATACAAGTTTAGATCAGGCAATGAATGCGGCTTTGGCCCAGTTTGCTTCTGTAAATAAGGAGGAATATAAATCAATTTCCGGGGCTCTCACAGCTGTCTTTAATCTGGATAAGCCTTACCTCGAAAAAGTGGATGCACTGGATAGTGTTTTTGATGATCAGCCCATTTTTGAGCCATTGCGAGAACTGTTCTTTGATTTGCTGCTGATCAATTTCCTGAATGAAGATGTTCGTAAATTGGAGGAAGACTATCTCGATTCACCGGAGTGGGAAAAAATCGAAGAAAGTACAATTGACCGGGGAACAGAGCTTCTCAACCTGTTACTTTATTTACAGGAGTGTAAAGATGAATCGATTGAACCTGAACTGAGCGATTTCCTTCGTGAGTTCTTGCTTGTGGATGAAGATGAGTTTCAGGATGAACACCGTATTTATGAAGAAGTCATCGCGAACCAGATTCTGGTAGAAAGTGATCTGAAAGAACTGGCTCGGGTAACGGCCGAAATACCGGATGATTCTGAGTTAAAGGAGCTGTTTTACCCAATGATTGGATTTTTTAGGGAAACCAACCCCTCAGAAAAGGATTTCAAAGATTTTGTAAACCACAGTGCCAATCCTGACTTTGATTCTGCTGTATATTCTCTATTAATTTCATATAACTCTTAAAACTAAACCAAACTAAAAAAAATGGAATTGTCATTAGAAAACTTAAACAAAGCCGCGAGCACTAATGGGGTGATTATCGGTATTTTATCCACTGTAATCGGTGTAGTAACTTATTATGTGTTCCCTTCCCTGCTTGGCTCAATGTCATTCGGGATTGCAACACTGGTAATCTCATTGCTGATTTATGTATTTTTTACCCTGGACCTAAGAAAGAAAATTGGTGGATTCTGGACTTTCAAAGAGGCATTAAAGGGAATTTTTCTAATGTCTTTTATCGCAGGATTGATCTACTCATTGGCAAACGTTGTTTTTTATAAGTTCATTGAGCCGGGTGCGTTTGAAAAAATTGCCGGATTCATGGAGTCGGGAATGTCTCAGACCTTCGAGAATATGGGCATGGAACAGGAGAAGATTGATGAGGCAGTGGCCAAGCAGATCGAAGGAATTAAAGCGCAGTATGATCCAACATTTGCACAGTTCTTTAAAAATCTGGGTATTGCAGTAATCATTCAATTCGTAATGTCATTAATCTTTGCAGCGATATTCAAGAAAGAAAGTCCGGTATTCGCTTCAACAACCGAGGAAGAAGAGGAATAGCCTTTTAAAATAATCTGACGTGCAGGTTTTATCAATATAATTGATGAAATTTGCACGTTTTTAATTGTTAAATAATTAAAATTCTCAAATCTAAAATCACATATCTCACCTCTGAAAATGGATATATCTGTAGTTGTTCCTTTATTTAATGAGGCAGAATCACTGCCGGAACTCCTCAGCTGGATCAATAGGGTGATGGCTGAGCATGGATTTAGCCATGAAGTGATTTTGGTAGATGATGGTAGTAATGATGGATCCTGGGAGGTAATTGAGAAATTAAAGCAGGAATTTCCAGCCGTTGTTGGGATCAAGTTTCGTCGTAATTATGGCAAATCAGCAGCGTTGAACGTGGGCTTTGAAGCATGTCAGGGAAATGTAGTCATTACAATGGATGCTGATCTTCAGGATAGCCCGGATGAAATACCTGAACTTTACAGAAGAATTACTGAGGAAAAATATGACCTCGTTTCAGGATGGAAACAGAAGCGTCATGACCCGCTTTCAAAGACCATTCCCACAAAGTTGTTTAATCTTGTAACCCGCCGCATGTCGGGTATTCATAATCTTCACGACTTTAACTGTGGTTTGAAAGCCTACCGTAAAGAGGTTGTCAAAAGTATAGAGGTTTACGGTGAAATGCACCGTTACATTCCTGTGATTGCCAAATGGGCCGGCTTCAGGAAGATAGGTGAGCAGGTAGTAGAGCATCGTGCACGCAAATATGGCTATACCAAATTTGGATTCAGTCGCTTCATCAATGGGTTTCTGGATCTTCTATCCATATTCTTTGTCGGGAAGTTCGCCAAAAGACCCATGCACTTTTTTGGTACCATGGGAGCCCTGAGTTTTCTGGCCGGTACCATAATTGCCTTGTGGATCATCATTGAGAAGCTGTATCACATCAGCATGCATATCAAATATTCTCGTGAAATTGTTGACCAGCCTCTTTTTTATATTGCTCTGGTGGCTATAGTTGTTGGTTTCCAGCTTTTTCTTACCGGTTTTATTGCCGAGCTTGTTTCCCGGAATTCCCCTGAGCGTAATAGCTATCAGATTGAGAAGACTGTTTGATCTTTTATCCCCTAGCCACTAATCAGGATGTTTTTTTCAATCATCATTCCACTTTATAACCGGCCACAGGAGATTGATGAATTGTTGCATACTTTAACGAAGCAAAGCTATCTTCAGTTTGAAGTTCTGATCATTGAAGACGGATCGAAAATTGATGCAAAGACAATTGTTGATTCTTATAAGGACCGGCTTGATATCAGCTATTATTATAAAGAAAATGCCGGACAGGGCTTTGCCCGTAATTATGGCTTTGAACGTGCAAAGGGCGATTATTTTATCGTTTTCGACTCAGATTGCCTCATACCTCCAAATTATCTCGAAACAGTAAAAAATTACCTGCTGGAGCATCAGTTAGATGCTTACGGAGGTCCGGATGGTGCACATCCCTCATTTACACCTGTTCAAAAGGCCATCAGTTATTCGATGACCTCGCCATTTACAACCGGGGGTATCAGAGGCAACAAAAAGCATATCGGTACTTTTCATCCCAGAAGCTTTAATATGGGTATTTCACGGGAAGTTTGGGAAAAGACCGGTGGTTTTATATTGACCCGTTTGGGGGAGGATATTGAATTTAGTATTCGTATTCAATCTTTAGGGTTTAAAACAGGACTGATTCCTGATGCAGTGGTTTATCACAAACGGCGTACTGATCTTTTTCAATTTTATAAACAATTGCATTTCTTTGGCAGGGCCAGGATTAATATTTACAAACATTTTCCTTCTGAATTGAAGCTTGTGCATTTTTTTCCGGCTTTTTTTACTATATTTTTGTTGCTGAGTTTAATTTTAAACCTATTTGGTAACTCGTTAGCTGAATTATGTAATACCTTTCTTGCAGTTTATACTTTGTTGATATTTTTCCATTCCTGGAAAGTAAACAAATCATCAAAAGTTGCATTTTTGAGTATTGCAGCATCCTTTGTTCAGCTAACAGCATATGGACTTGGCTTTATGCAGGATTTTTGGAAGAGAATTATTTTAAGAAAACAATAATATATGGACAAAAAATTGTCAGTGAATGAGATATTGGCAGATGCATGGCAACTGGCCAAAAGTAATATATGGGTATTGCTGGGCTTCACTGCTGTACAGTTTGCTTTTATTCTGGTTGTTACAACTATCCTTACAAGTGTTTTTGGAGGCGCCAGCGGAGCAGGTGTATTGATTCAAAATATTATCCTCAGCCTGTTTGATGCCTTTTTTACGGTGGCCTTTTATCAGGTTTTCTTTAAACTGATTGATGAGGATACTGATCCTGAATTCCCTGATTTTATTCCCAATCTGGTAAAAGCGGTTAACTTCCTTATTGTCAAGCTTATAATTGGTTTGGTGCTGGTGTTTATCATCGCAATAATCAGTTCAGTTTACTTCTATAATAAACAGGATATTGATACCAGTAATCCATTCAGCTGGGATCTATTGCCTGTATTTATACTTATAGCTATTCCTCTTGTATTTCTCACCATCAGGCTGTGCTTTGTGGTTTGCTTTATTGTTGATCAGGAATCGGGCGCTTCAGAGTCAATCAGCCAGAGCTGGGCGATTACAAAGGGCCATTTTTGGTTTATAACGCTTCTTTTCCTGGTGATGCTTGGTTTGAACATCCTTGGGGCAATGGCATTATTTATTGGATTATTATTTACTGTTCCATTTTCCAGCTTAATTCTGATCATCGCCTACAGGCATTTGGTAAACACCTATACCGAGGAAGAAGAAATTCTGCTGGACGATCCGGAGGACAAGTATGGGAATTAAATCCTGGTTGGCTAAACCTCTTGCAGCATTTGCCGTAAGGCAGATCAATAAATGGAAGAATAATCCCATTGCTGCACAGGAGCGTACCTTCGAACGCCTTATCAGAAAAGCAGGTTCAACTTCCTTTGGAAAGGATCATGATTTTGCTTCTATTAAAACATACGATGATTTTAAGAGGCATATTCCCATTGCAGATTACGAAGACCTGAAGCCTTATATTGACAGGGTTGTTCAGGGTGAATCGGATGTGATGTGGCCGGGAAAACCAATCTATCTTGCTAAAACATCAGGAACTACTTCGGGTGTGAAGTATATTCCGATCTCCAAAGAGTCAATGCCCGAGCACCTGAACGGGGCTCGTAATGCATTATTCTCCTATATCCATGAAACCGGAAAATCAGATTTTGTCGATGGCAGGATTATTTTTTTGCAGGGAAGCCCGGTTCTTGAACGGAAGAACGGGATTAATTTCGGGCGATTGTCAGGTATTGTGGCCAACCACGTTCCGGCTTACCTCCAAAAAAACCGTTTGCCTACTTACAAAACCAATTGTATCGAGGATTGGGAAGAAAAGGTTGATGCGATAGTTGATGAAACCTTGTTAGAGGATATGCGCCTGATCTCCGGGATCCCACCCTGGGTTCAGATGTATTTCGACCGGCTCAGAGCCCGCACAGACGGAAAGAAAATAGG
>CAZTRY010000052.1:0-24617 GCA_964616525.1 uncultured Sphingobacterium sp.
GAACCATGGTGGTCAGGTCGCGGAATGTTCCGGCAGAGTTCATGAAAATAAATGGAGCACCACTTTCTGCAAGCGGATAATTGTAACCGCCAGGTGCTTTACCTTTCCGGCTATCTACATCGAAGAAACCATTTGCTTTCATTATTTCCAGCCTTTCACCAATGTAAGGACTTAGTCCACGGAAACATTTAATGGACTTTTCAATCAATTCCTCACCATTGCTGAATGGTTTCAATGCCGGCTTCCCCGAAATATCAACATCCATATCCCATGGCTTCAATTCATTTAACGCCAGCGCATTGAGACGCTTTTCAGCCTGCAGCTTTAAAAGAGGAACGATTTCTTCCTGAATGGCCTTATGGAAGTCATAACAGTCGCCGGGGGTATAGTCAAAACGACCCAATGCCTGAAACATATAGTCCCTGAAGTTTTCAAAGCCTGCATTTAAAGCAACCTGGTGACGAAGTTTTAGTAATGAATTGAATAATTCATCCAGCTTTTCCTTGTCTTCAAGTCTTCGGGCAGTAATGGCTTCCCAGGCCTCTTGTCTGATTTTACGGTCGGTATCTTTCAGAAATACTGCGGCCTGTTCAAGTGTATATTCCTGATCGCCCAGTTTAACCGACATTGATCCGGTAATTCCCTGATATTTTTGTTGCTCGACCTGTATTTGGGTCAATAGGGGTATATTTTCTTCCCGAAAGAGTTCGAGTGCCTTTTTTATTCCGCGAACATAAACATAGTATTTGGCCTGATCCAGTTGTTCAGTAAAGGGACTATGAATAAATTTTTTATTTAGTTCGTTATTTAGAGGTGCAATTTTTGGTTCGATTTCAGTTGCGAAAAATTGAAAGTCATTCAATAATTTTTCATCTGTTGTGTCACAGGTCATGCGGATATATCTCCAGGCAAAGTCTTCTTCCAGGGAAGCTTCAATTTCACTTCTGTCCCGGAGCCATTGCTCCAGGTCTTTAACTGAATTTAAGGATCTGTTAATCAACTCATTAAATATCGGCTCAAGATTTCCCCATGTTATATTTAATTCTGCGGGGATATAGCTTCTTGTCTTTTTGGAGATTTTAAGATCTTTCATTTGTTATGATTTTTTTTAACAGTAATGAAACCTATTCTATATAAACTGACCGCTCGGGAAGGTTTCATATCAAAATTTATAATTGATTTCTCAAATAGGCATCCAGTAGAAAAAATACTGCAAAGACTACCGAGGCAATTCCATTTGTAGTGAAAAAAGCACGGTCTACTTTCGACAGATCATCTGGCTTTACAAGCTGATGCTGGTAGATTAGTAGCAGGATAAAGAAAATGACACCGGCGAGGTAAAACCAGGAGAGGTCTGTAAAGAAATAGGGCAGAGCCACAAATACAACTGCCAGAAAATGCAGAAACGAGGATACAGTTAAGGCATTCTTCTTTCCTAACCAGGCCGGAATAGAATTCAGGTTATTTTGTCTGTCAAATTCTTCGTCCTGAAGAGCATAGATTATATCAAAGCCACTTACCCAGCATAAAACAGCGAGTGAGAAGTAAATTGGAAGCAAAGCAAACTCACCGGTGACTACCAGATAGGCACCGATTGGTGCAAGTGCAAGCCCAAGACCTAAAATGAGATGGCAGAGAGGAGTGAATCTTTTGGTATAGCTATAGCCTAAAACTACCCCAAGAGCAACAGGAGAAAGGTAAAAACAAAGCTTATTAATCAGAAGGGTAGTTATGACAAAAAAAACGCTGTTAGCTATTGTAAAGACTAAGGCTTCATTGGAGCTGATGCGCCCTGAAGGAATATCCCTGACAGCAGTTCTTGGATTTTGAGCATCAATATCCCGGTCTAAATAGCGGTTGAATGCCATTGCTGCATTTCGGGCAAAAATCATACAGAGCAGCATCAGAAATAGTTTCAACCAGTTAAATTCATGCGTTGTAGTGGTTACAGCAAGAAAGAAGCCGATTATAGCAAAAGGCATCGCAAAAACAGTATGGGCAAATAATACAAGTGAAAAGTATTTGTTCATTCGGTTATTTGTTTTTTATACCGGATTCTTAAAATAGAATTTCTTTTTTGTTCCTCTAATTGGAGATTACCGTGTAAATTTCTTATTCAGGTCATTTATGAAATTCAGCAGTTCATCGCGGCCTTCCTGTGTTTCTGATGATGTAATGTAATGCTGTGGTACCTCTTCAAAGATCTCAAGAAGGGCTTTTCTGAATTTTGCGATACTTTGATCGGTCTTTACACTCGATTGCTTATCAGCTTTTGTAAAAATTAGCTGGAAAGGCAGACCATTTTCACCCAGCCAGGTACAAAATTCGATATCAATCTTCTGCGGATCTAATCTGCTGTCAATCAGGACAAACACACATTGCAGATTTTCGCGGTTCCTCAGATAATAGCTGATGAATTTCGACCATTCTCCCCGGTTACTTTTAGAAGTTCTAGCATATCCATATCCCGGAAGGTCGACCAACTGCCAGTTTTCATTAATCAGGAAATGGTTAATTAACTGGGTTTTGCCCGGGGTTTGTGAGGTTTTTGCAAGCCCTTTTCGCTGCACAATCATATTGATCAGCGAAGATTTACCCACGTTTGAACGACCAATAAAGGCATATTCAGGTAATTCAGGAGCCGGCAATTTATCAGTTCTGGTATTACTGCATTGAAATTCTGCGCTTTTAATGATCATCCCGCAAAGGTAGGACATTGCTTGCAATGTTTAAAACCCCTGGTTTTAATTCAATCTTCAGAGCGTCATTTTTTCGCTGGTTTTGATAAATTGTGGTGTAAGGACTAATGTTGGCAGTCGTCACTTCCTTAATTCCATTATCTTTGCGTTGTATGTCAAAAACAGTTAGGCCTTACCAGGATTCAGATGCTACCAAAAAGGAACAGGTAGCAAGTATGTTCAATAATATATCAGGTACTTATGATTTTTTGAACCATTTTCTCTCAATGGGTATTGACAGGATCTGGAGAAAAAAAGCGATTAAGGAGTTACTTAATGATAAGCCATCCTACATTCTGGATGTTGCAACCGGCACCGGTGATTTTGCATTTGAGGCGATAAAAATACTTAAACCCCAAAAAGTAGTTGGGGTGGATATCTCCTCAGGTATGCTTGGAATCGCAGACCAGAAAATAGTGAAGCGGAATATGCAGGATGTTTTTGAGGTCCGTTTGGGTGATTCTGAAAAATTATTGTTTGAAGATGACTCTTTTGATGCGGTAACTGTGGCATTCGGTGTCCGCAATTTTGAAGATCTTGAAAAGGGACTTATTGATATGCATCGGGTATTAAAGCCCGGGGGAAAAGCTGTAATTCTGGAGTTTTCTAAACCAAAGGTATTTCCGGTTAAACAAGGATATAATTTCTATTTCAAATACATCACGCCAAGCATTGGGCGGATTTTTTCAAAAGATAGTAGCGCATACACTTACCTTCCCGAATCAGTAGCTTCATTCCCTGATGGTGCGAATTTTGATGCGCTGATGCAAAAAGTTGGATTTAAAAATACGAAATACCGTCCGCTGACGTTTGGGATTTGTTCCATTTACACCGGTATCAAATGAAGAAAACCCTCCTTCTGTGTATTTTTATTATTTTTTCAATAAACAGATTATCTGCACAGGAGAGCTGGGGAGGTGGCGTTGACGGTGAACAATTGCATTTTGGTTTTACCTTTCAGTATGTTGCTTCAGAGTTAAAAATTTTAAAGACTTCGCAATGGAAGGGGCCATTTATCGATCCTTATACCGGACTTCCAATGATAAACAGTGAAATGAGAAGCCTTTCATCTCCTGTTACTCCCGGTTTTGGGTTGGGATTTGTATCTGATTACAGGCTAGGAGATAATGCCAACCTGCGTTTTACTCCGGGAATGGTATTTTCCGATAGAATTGTAAATTATGAATATGCTGATCCTGCTTTTAACATACAAAAAAAGGTTCAGGCCACATTGATGGATTTACCTTTGGGTATTAAGCTAAAATCAGACAGAAGGAGAAATTTCAGGGCTTATATGATAGCCGGTGCTAAATATTCTGTTGACATAACTTCTAAAAAGAAAACCGATGATTTAGCTTTAAGTCCGGAGGCAAAATATCTCAAAAACAATAAAAATACCCTCTGGTATGAAGCTGGTGTTGGATTTGACCTTTACTTTGAATTTTTTAAGATGTCTCCTGAGATCAAATTTGCTCAATCCATGAAAAGTGCACTCAGAGATCATGACCGGCTTGAAAATCCATATACTGCACCAATTGATAAGCTATTCATTCGTAATTTTCAATTCAGTCTTTATTTTGAATAGCATTTCCTAAGAATTCCTTAATTTCGGGTTTTCAAATAATTATGTCAAAAATAGCTTTAATAACCGGTGCTACTGCCGGAATAGGCGAAGCATGCGCCCGCCTCTTTGCTCAGCAAAATTATGACCTTATTATTACTGGTCGCCGGACTGAACGTCTGGATGCTCTGGCACAGGATCTGGTAAATGAATATGGTATACGGGTAAATACACTGACCATGGATGTCAGGAATAAAGAGGAGGTTGAAAAGCTGGAGACTCTATCGGAGGAGTGGAAAAAAATTGATGTGTTGATCAACAACGCCGGTTTATCTCAGGGCATGGACCCTATCAATGCTGGTAGTACAACTGATTGGGAAGTGATGATCGATACCAATATCAAAGGCCTCTTATATGTCACCAAGGTGGTTTCTAATTGGATGATCAAACATAAATCCGGACATATAGTTAACCTGGGTTCTATAGCCGGAAAGGAAACCTATCTGAATGGAAATGTGTATTGCGCAACCAAACATGCAGTTGATTCCTTAAATAAAGCAATGCGTATTGATCTTCTGCCTCATAAGATTAAAGTGACAGGTATACATCCAGGAGCTGTGGATACTGAATTTTCGCAGGTTCGCTTTCATGGAGACCAGGCCAGGGCTAAAAAGGTTTATGAAGGTTATGAACCCCTTCATGCCCGGGATATAGCAGAAACGATCTGGTTTGCAGTGTCCCGGCCGGCACATGTAAACATAAACGATATGATCGTGATGCCAACAGCGCAGGCGAGCACTTCTCATCATTTAAAAGAATAGGGTT
Organism: uncultured Sphingobacterium sp.; assembly: GCA_964616525.1. Taxonomy (GTDB): domain Bacteria; phylum Bacteroidota; class Bacteroidia; order Sphingobacteriales; family Sphingobacteriaceae; genus Daejeonella. The sequence continues at coordinate 5,125 of CAZTRY010000052.1, forward strand.
GATGCCTCTCCGGAATAAATGTAAAATTTCCTTCCAACTAATCAGGATTGTGTAGTTTTGCATTAATCACTAACCAAAATATAATCATTTCAGGAAATGTCTCTTCAACTAAATATTGATCAGGATATTAAATCCGCCATGTTGAGTAAGGATAGTATCCGTTTACGTGGACTTAGGGCTATAAAAGCTGCATTGCTTGTTGCTAAAACAGAAAAGGGTGCCCAGGAAGTACTTACAGAGGAAGCAGAGCTTAAGGTTCTGCAGAAACTGGCAAAGCAGCGTAAAGAGTCTGCCGATATCTACCAGTCTCAAAATCGCCCGGATCTTTATCAGATAGAACAGGAAGAATTACAGGTCATTGAAACCTATCTGCCAAAACAGATGGACAAAGATGCCATAAGTTCATATATTAAAGGAGTAATTGCTCAAACCGGTGCTTCAGGTATGAAAGATATGGGTAAAGTGATGGCGGTTGTAAGTAAGGATCTGGCCGGAAAAGCAGATGGCAAAACTGTTTCAGAGCTTGTAAAGGAGCTTCTTGCTTAATGAATGGATCATCCGGGAATTAATGGATAATCAGGGCTTATTTTCTTTCTAATAAAATAAGTTTTTATATTGATTTAACTTTTAGACTTATACCTTAGCAGGTAAAAAGAAAAATGTACTTAAAGATTCTATGGAGTTCGAGATAAAAGAAGAAAACGGTTTTAAATACATTGAAGAGGGAGAAGGTGAAGTGCTCTTATTGCTTCATGGCTTAATGGGGGCACTTAGCAACTGGACTGATGTTGTTCAAGAATTTAAAAAGGATTATCGGGTGATCATACCCTTGTTACCATTATATGATCTTCCATTGCTAACTACGGGTGTTAAAACACTTGCCAAGTTTGTGCATAAGTTTGTAAAGTATAAAAAGCTGAAAAATATTACCGTGCTTGGCAATTCCCTCGGTGGGCATGTTGGCTTAATATACACTCTTAATCATCAGGATGAGGTAAAATCTTTGGTTCTGACTGGCAGTTCCGGTTTATATGAAAATGCTTTCGGAGGATCTTTCCCCAGACGTGAAAGCTATGAATTCATAAAGGAGAAGGTTGAATTCACCTTTTATGATCCTGCCACAGCAACAAAGGAACTGGTTGATGAGGTTTACCAAATAGTGAATGACAGAATAAAGGTGATCAAGATTCTGGCTATGGCCAAATCAGCGATCAGACATAATATGTCAAAAGATATACACAAGATTAAAGTTCCTGTTTGCCTGATCTGGGGAAAGGATGATAAAATAACTCCACCGGAGGTAGCAGTTGAGTTTAATCAGTTATTACCTGATTCCGAATTGAACTGGGTAGATCTTTGTGGACATGCTCCAATGATGGAAAGGCCTGTTGAATTTAATGCACATTTAAAAAGGTTTTTAGATCGTATATACTAGCAGAACTATATGTTTGCACACGAACTCATATCGGATAGTATTCCAGCATTAAGAACTTCTGATACCGTTCAGAAAGTGCATGAAAGGATGGCCGAATTTCGTGTGAACCATCTTCCGATAGTCAATGACAAGCAATTTTTAGGACTCGTTTCGGATGAGGATCTGATTGAGGTTCAAGATTCAGGCGCACCTGTAGGTAGTTTGAGCTTGTCGCTGCATAACCCTTTTGTTTACGAGGAACAACATATTTATGATGTTATTCGTTTGTTTTATGAACAGAAATTAAGTGTTCTACCTGTTCTTGATTCTAATAGAAACTATAAGGGGTTAATATCCATCAATACGATGATGGAGTATATTGCCACAATCACATCAGTTAAAGAGCCCGGTGGGATTATTATTCTTGAGATTACAAACAGAAATAATTCCCTTGCCCATATTTCGCAGATTGTAGAATCCGATAATGCACAGATTCTGAGTTCATATGTTCAATCTTTTCCTGATTCCACAAAACTTGAAATTACCTTAAAATTAAATCGTACAGATTTATCCTCTATTATAGCTTCTTTTCTTAGATATGATTATAATGTCAAAGCAACCTTTAATGATACCAAATCAGATGATGGTACTTCAGACAGATATGATCAGCTAATGAATTATCTCGATATCTAAAAGCACAACATGAAGATTGCAATTTACGGCAGGCAATTCAATAATACTGTATTACCACACGTTCAACAGGTTTTTGATAGCCTGGCAGAGCATGCTGTTGAAGCCTTTGTCTATGATAAATATAATCACTTCATATCAGGTAAAATATTTTTCCCCCGGAAGTTTCAGATCTTTAGAAATTCCCAGGATCTGATTGATGCCAGAGTAGATGTGATGATCAGCCTGGGAGGTGACGGCACATTGCTCGATACTGTTACCCTGATACGTGATTCAAATATTCCGGTTATCGGGATAAACTTCGGACGTTTAGGTTTTTTGGCCAGTATTAACAAGAGTGATATTTCCAATGCAATGCTTAGTCTGGTTAACAAGGACTTTACACTGGATAAAAGGGTTCAGCTTTGTATAGAATCTGAATTAAAGCTGTTTGGAAATGAAAATTTTGCCTTAAATGATGTCACTATTCATAAGCGGGATACCTCGGCCATGATGATAGTACATGCTTATCTCAATGGAGATTTTTTGAATTCCTATTGGGCGGATGGTATTATTGTAGCTACTCCTACCGGATCAACAGCCTATTCCCTGAGTTGTGGTGGTCCGATTATATTTCCGGGTTCCGGAAACATGGTAGTTACCCCCATTTCTCCCCATAATCTTAATGTTAGGCCAATAGTCTTATCAGATACCAATATTCTGTCCTTCGAAATAGAAGGCAGAAGCTCGAAATATCTTTTAACCTGTGATTCCAGGACGGAGGTAATCGATACATCCATAAAAGTGAAAGTAAAAAAGGCAGGTTTTGGGATCAATTTGATCAGATTAAATAATGAAAACTATTTATCTACGTTAAGGAATAAATTGCTCTGGGGAATTGATACCAGAAATTATTAAGAACAGCTTCTGCATTCATGCGTAGATTAGTACTTGTCATCATATTGCTTTCAGCCCGGAATATTACTTCAGCCCAGACCTGGGAAGCCGGAGGATTCCTGGGAGGTACAGCGTATATGGGTGATATTAATCCTGTTAAACCATATAAAGTGACAGATCCTGCCTTTGGCATTCAAATCAAGCGCAATTTCGATGGTTACTGGTCAGCCAAGCTGAATTATATGTATGGAAAGGTCCGGGCGAGTGATGCTTCCTCTTCGAATATCTATCAGCTTGAGCGAAACCTGGATTTTCATTCCCCAGTTTCTGAGTTATCCATGCAGATTGAATTCAATCTGTTCAGATACATGCCCGGAGCAGATTTTGGTTATGCAACCAGAAAGCTGAGCCCCTATCTGTTTACCGGTATCGCATCTTTTAATTATAATCCACTAACCCATTATAATGGTGATCAGATTGAACTCCGGCTACTTCAGACTGAGAATGTTGCATACAAGAAGAATGCAATCAGTGTTCCTTATGGAGCAGGGGTAAAGTATAATATTAGTGGAAACTGGACAATTCTTGCCGAACTGGGCTATCGGACAGCCTTTACTGATTATCTGGATGATATTAGTGGCAGATATATTGATTTTAATGTTGTTTCTCCGGCGAGTTCTTTAACACAGGCTCTGGCTGACCGGTCGATTGCTCCTCAGATTGCGGGTACGCAGCGGGGTGACTTCAGGCCAAGGGATACCTATATGTTTACAGGTGTAGGACTTACTTATACCTTCATCCCAATTAAGTGTCCTACTTTTTAAGCTTTTTTAGTCATTAAAAACAATACATTGCAAAAGAAAATCTGTTTTATTTCTAGTAGCAGATTAACACAATTAAGTCATAACTTTGCATCGCGAAATTTTGGAACAATTTTTCGAAATATTCATTGGATATCATGCAATTAGAAATTGTTCAGGTTTTGAATGTTAAATGTATTAAATGAGCCTGATTGAACAGATAGATAAGAAAAAATTACCGCAACATGTAGCAGTGATTATGGATGGAAATGGCCGCTGGGCAAAGGAAAAAGGAAAATTGCGGGTATTTGGTCATCAGAATGGAGTTGTTGCGGTTCGTGATACGGTAGAAGGTGCAGTCGAACTGGGTATTAAATATCTGACACTCTATGCATTTTCAACTGAGAACTGGAACAGACCAAAGCTGGAGGTTATGGCCCTTATGGAACTCCTTGTTGCAACTATAAGTAAAGAAACTAAAACCTTAATGGATAATGGCGTGCGTTTAAATGCGATTGGAAACTTATCATCTCTGCCAGACAAATGCCGTAAACAATTAATAGAAGCTATAAAGAAGACCTCATTAAATACCAATTGCACCCTTACTCTTGCACTCAGTTACAGTTCAAGATGGGAAATTACTGATGCAGCCAAAAGAATAGCTTTAAAAGTCAGGGATGGTGAGTTAAAAGCGGAGGAAATTACCGAAGAGGTTTTTGGCGCTCATTTGAACACAGCCGGTATTCCTGATCCGGAGCTTATGATCCGGACCAGCGGGGAATATAGGATCAGCAATTATCTGTTATGGCAAATTGCTTATGCTGAATTATACTTTACTTCAAAATTATGGCCTGATTTCAGACGGCAGGATCTCTTTGAAGCCATTTTAGATTATCAGAAACGCGAGAGACGATTCGGGATGACTAGTGAACAGTTGAACTAATTTTCACTTTTAACACTTTTTAACAAGCTATTAGCTTATTTTAGCACCTTTAATACACCAAATGAATCGCATTTTCATACTGTTTTTACTACTTATATCCGGTACTTCTGCAATGGCCCAGTTTGGGAGAACCGGAACTCCAGCACCAGCAAGACCTGCAACATCCAATGATGAACTTAGCTATCTGAATCCTAAAGACTTTGTTATTGGTGGAACAACCGTTCTGGGTACTGAATTTTTGGATAAGGATGTTTTAATTACCATTTCTAAATTAACCAAGGGCGACAGGATTACCGTGCCGGGAGATGCTACTTCCAATGCAGTTAAGAATTTATGGGCTCAGGGATTATTTGATGATGTTAAATTAAACATTGCAGCCATCAGGTCTGATTCGATCTTTTTTGAGATTGAAGTAGTAGAACGCCCTCGTTTAACCAGAATCGAATTGATTGGGCTTAAAAAGGGCGAAATAGCCGACGTGCGTGAAAAATTAAATGATAAAACCGGAAAGGTTGTCAATGAGAATTTGTTGAAAACCACAACTGATATCATCAAGAAGCATTTTACAGAAAAGGGTTACCTCTTTACGGATGTATTGATTGCCGAAAGAAAGGATACTTCCGAAGCGAATAATAAGATACTTGATATTACGGTTGAAAAGAATGACCGTGTGAAAATTAGTGAAATTGTTTTTACCGGAAATAAGGACTTTAAAAACAAAAGTTTAAAGAAGTACTTAAAAAAGACCAAAGAAAAAGCGATATACAAGGTATTTGGATCGGGTAAGTTCCTGCAGAATAAATATGATGAAGATAAGCGAAACCTGGTCGCTAAAATGCAGGAGAAGGGTTATCGGGATGCAGAAATCGTCAAAGATACTACTTACCGGACAGGTAAAAGTACAATTGGTGTCAAAATTGACCTTCATGAGGGGCCAAAGTATTATTTTGGGAACATAACATGGGCAGGAAACGCGAAATATTCTACCAAAGTACTGGAAACAATTCTGTCAATCAATAAGGGTGAGGTTTTTAGTGAGAAAAAGCTTGAAAGAAAGCTAACTAGTAGTCCGGGTGGAGATGATGTATCCTCACTTTATATGAATGATGGTTACCTTACTTTCAATGTGGATCCGGTTCAAACCAAGGTTTATGGTGATACCATAGATCTTGAAATGAGAATGTACGAAGGTCCACAATACACCGTTAATAATATTAAGGTTAAAGGCAATGAGTTGACCAACGATAAAGTAATTTTAAGAGAGATTCGTACCAAGCCGGGTCAGAAATTCTCCAAAGAGCTTATTGTAAGAAGTACACGTGAAATTGCACAATTAGGAAACTTTGACGATACCAAAACTGATCCTAAACCTATCAATATTAATCCAAATGATGGTACGGTAGATATCGAATATAATGTCGTCGAAAAACCTTCTGATCAGATTGAATTGTCCGGAGGTTTCGGTGGAGGACGAGTGGTTGGTACATTGGGATTAACATTTAATAATTTCTCAGCACGAAATATTTTCAACAAAAGTGCCTGGAAGCCTTTACCAAAAGGGGATGGTCAAAAGTTAAGTATCAGGGGACAAACCAATGGTAAGTTCTATCAATCCTATAGTTTCTCATTCTCTGAACCATGGTTGGGTGGAAAGAAACCTATTTATTTTGGTATCAGTGCCTTCACCTCACTGCAGTCTAACGGACTCAGAAACGGGGATTTGAATCAGCAAAAGATTCGTATGAATGGTATGACCTATAGTCTTGGTAAGCGTCTGAAATGGCCGGATGATTATTTTCAGGCAAATACCTCAATCAATTTACAGCAATATATCCTGAACAACTATAATGCGTTCATATTTTCGACAGGTACTTCCTATAACTTTAACCTGACCCAGGTAATCAGCAGAAGTTCGGTTGATGCACCTATCTTCCCTACATCGGGTTCAAACCTTAAATTAACTGTTCAGGCAACACCTCCTTATTCATTATTGAATAATAAGAATTATGCCATCGCAACAGATAAGGACAAATACAGATTTACTGAATATCATAAATGGAAATTTGAATCTCAATGGTTCCAGCGTATCTATGGAAAGTTAATTCTTAAGGCACAGGCGCAGTTCGGTTTCCTTGGAATTTACAATCAGGCGGTTGGACAGTCGGCATTTGAGCGATTTAAACTTGGTGGTGATGGTATGCAGGGATTTGATTTCCTTCAGGGTTCTGAAATTATTGCAATGCGTGGGTATGCAAATAATGCGATCATTCCTGCCGGTGCTAACCCAACGATTGCTCAGGGATCAGGAAGCCCGCTGTTCAATAAATATGTTCTGGAATTAAGGCATCCAATTACCGCCAGTCAGACAGCAACTATTTTCGTTCTGGCTTTTGCAGAAGGAGGAAATACCTGGAATTCATTCCGTGATTTTGCGCCATTTAATATCAGGCGTACGGCAGGTGTTGGAGCAAGGGTATTTTTACCTATTTTTGGTCTGCTGGGAATAGATTATGGTGTTGCATTTGATAAGATCCCTGGTTTGCCGGATAGTGGAAAAAATCCATTTACTTTCAGTATCTCACAGGCATTAAATGGAGGATTTAATTAAGGAATACAAATCCTGCATGGGTATTTTGATTATTATGCATGCAATGACTATGCTTTTATCATTCAAGGCACCATCTGATAAATAAAGAATAAAAAACAAACAGATGAAAAGAATTCTTATAATAGCGGTATTATTGGTCTTTACAGTCTTAGGAGCGTCGGCACAACGTTTTGCCTACGTGGATAGTGATTATATTCTGAAGCATATTCCAGAGTATAACTCCTCTCAAAAGCAGTTGGACGCACTTTCTGCGCAATGGCAGAAGGAGGTGGATGCGAAATTTATTGCGATTGAAGGACTTTTTAAAGCTTATCAGGCAGATCAGGTTTTACTGACAGAAGCGATGAGAAAGTCCAGGGAAAATGAAATAATTGAAAAAGAAAAGGAAGCAAAGGAATTTCAAAGACTTAAATTTGGGTTTGAAGGTGAGCTTTTTCAGGTTCGGACTAAATTGATTAAACCTATCCAGGATCGCGTTTCTAAAGCAGTGCAGGCTGTTGCAGATGCTCAGCAACTGGATATGATATTTGATAAAAATAGCGAGATTACACTTTTATATGCAAGTCCGCGTTTAGACAAAAGCAATGATGTAATTACCAGGTTAGGATATAAACCCGGAACAATAAATAAATAGGATCTCTAACAAATTATAAACAAAAAACAGAATACAAGAAAAAATGAAAAATTTATTAAGAATAGGAGTTGTTGCACTTGGAATGTTCCTTGCAGTAGGTACTGCAAATGCCCAGCAAAAATTTGGTCACATCAATTCTGCTGACTTGCTTCAAGCAATGCCTGAAATGAAAACAGCTGATGCAACTTTCCAGACCTTTGCAAAGGCAAAGCAAACATCTCTTGAATTGATGGGCGCAGAACGTCAGAAATTAGTTACATCATACGAAGAAAAATATAAAACACTTAGCGAAGCTAACAGGGCTACATTAGAGAAAGAATTAACTACACTTGGCGCTAGTATCCAGGATCTTGAGAAACGTATCACAGATGCTCAGGAAAAGGCTCAGGAAGAGCTAACTACCAAGCGTACTGAAATCTATCAGCCTGTATTTAAAAAAGCAGAGGATGCAGTTAAGGCAGTAGCTAAAGAAAAGGGTTTTTCTTATGTTTTTGATGTTTCTCAGCCTGGAGTAGTTTATTTTGATGGGGGTACTGATCTGATCAATGATGTGAAAACCAAATTAGGTATAACAACTGCCGCTAAATAAGAGCTTAATTTTAGAAGGAAATATCATGCGAAGCAAAATGCTTCGCATTTTTTTTGTTCTGAGAAATCAACACCAGAGCTCGGAATATTATTCTATTTTTGAAATATGAGTTCAGCACTTCCCATTGGAATTTTTGATTCCGGAATCGGAGGCCTTACTGTTGCAAATGCTATCCGAAAATTATTGCCCAATGAACAGATCATCTACTTTGGTGATACCGCTCATATGCCATATGGTGATAAATCACCCGAAGCAATTAAATTTTATAGTCTGAAGATTGCCAAGTTCCTGTTGGATAAAAATTGTAAAGTAATTCTGATTGCCTGTAATACAGCATCAGCACATGCCTATCATGAACTTGTGCATTTTCTGGGGGACAGAGTGCCCATCATCAATGTGATTGATCCGGTTGTAAATGCAATGATTAGCAGGGGGAAATATAAGAAAATAGGGGTAATTGCGACAAAATCAACTATTCGCTCTGATATTTACGCTAAAAAGTTTAAGATCATTGATCCGGGTATTGAGGTTTCTTCTCTGGCAACCCCTTTGCTTGCGCCAATGATTGAGGAGGGATTCTTTAATAATAATATCAGTAAAACAGTGATCAACTCCTATCTAACCTCTCCAAAACTTAAAAAAATTGATAGTCTGATACTGGCCTGTACCCATTATCCCCTGATAAAGCCCGAAATATCTTCATTTTACGGGGGTAATGTTGATATTATAAATACCGCAGAAATTGTGGCTGAAGACCTGAAGGAACGCCTGTCAAAGCTTAATCTGCTTAACGAGGGCCCAGCCAAGCGCCATCAGTTTTTTGTTTCAGATTATACCCCATCATTTGCAAAAAGCACCCGTTTATTTTTTGGAGAGAAAATTCATCTCTCTTATAAACCCATCTGGGATTAAATTAAATTCTCTTTAATAGATAGATTTAGTCTGCATTTATAAGCATAATACTTAAGTTTGCGTACATAAGCTCGGTAAATTGACTTTCTATCTGACATATGTACTAGTTGCAACGGCGTTATTTGCATTTACAGCCCTGTTTACACTGTTCGCTTTATATTCTGAACGAAAAATTTCCGCCTTTATTCAGGATCGTATCGGACCGATGGAGGTTGGGAAATATGGAACACTCCAGGCATTTGCCGACATTATAAAGATGCTTCAAAAGGAATTTATTATACCGACAGCGGCCGATAAAATTCTATTTATACTTGCTCCCATAGTTATTTTCGTTTCTGTATACCTGGGTTTTGCTGCATTGCCCTGGGCACCGGGAATTATTCCTTCTTCCCTGAATTTAGGTCTATTTTACATTTTTGCGATCCTTTCAATAGAAACGCTTGGGATATTGATGGCAGGATGGGGCTCAAATAATAAATATGCCCTTTTGGGTTCCATGCGATCTGTAGCACAGATGATCTCTTATGAGATTCCTGCCGGTGTTGCTCTCATTTCTGCCGTTATGATTGCGCAAAGCCTGAATCTTCAGGAAATTAGTATTAAGCAGGGAATTCTTGCTGCTGAGCAGGTTTATTTTCTTGGGGTATGGGAAGTGAAATCTGTTGGAGGTTTCCTTGCCTGGAATATCTTTCAGGCTCCACATCTGATCCTTGCTTATATCATATACTTTATTGCCTCACTGGCTGAATGTAACCGTGCTCCATTTGATATTCCTGAGGCTGAATCAGAGCTTGTTGGAGGTTTTCATGTCGAATATTCAGGATTGAGGTTTGCTTTCATTTTTCTTGCCGAATATTCAATGATGTTTCTGGTAGGAATGATTGGTGTAGTTTTGTTTCTTGGCGGATGGAATACTCCCTTGCCTAATATAGGTTCTGCCAAATTGGCCCTCTGGACCAGCGGAATAGGATGGGGAATCTTCTGGATTCTGATCAAGACCCTCACAGTTGTGGCAGTGCAGATCTGGATAAGATGGACTCTTCCCAGATTAAGGGTTGATCAGCTTATGAGCTTTTGCTGGAAGGTTTTAACTCCTCTGGCATTTTTATGTATGCTTTTCTCTGGCCTTTGGAGGCTGGGAGTGATGCAATAATTTATGGAGATATATAGAATTTCCGTTAAAAGATGATTAAAAAGGTATTACTTGCATTCAGAACTGTTTTTAAAGGTTTAGGCCTGACAATGAAGCATTTTTTTGCAGCAGGCGAAAGCAGAAAAGTACTTTCCATTACTGATCAGGATTATTTTGCTCAGAACAGTGGTATGACAACCATTCAATACCCACATCAGAAGCTACCTGTACCGGAGGTAGGAAGATACCAGCTGGATGTGGAAATTGATGATTGTATTGTTTGTGATTTGTGCGCCAAGATCTGCCCGGTTGATTGTATTGATATCGAAAGTATAAAAGCGACTGAGGCAATTGGAAAAACTTCAGATGGCACAACAAAACGCCTTTATGCTGCTAAATTTGATATCGATATGGCAAAATGTATGTACTGTGGTTTATGTACTGTAGTTTGCCCTACCGAGTGTATTGTCATGACTGATACTTATGACAGAAGTATGCCCGATTTGAAAGAAATGATCTATAAATTTTCTGATATGAAGCCCGAAGAAGTAGAAGAAAAACGGCTTGCTCTCGACAAACTTAATGCTGAGCGTCTGGCGGCAAAAGAGGCTGCAATGCATCAGAAAACTCAAAATTGATTATGGGAACTGAACAGATAATATTTTACTTCTTTGCTGCATCGGTGCTCATTTCTGCACTATGTGTAGTAGTTATGAAGAATCTGGTCAGAAGTATTTTTCTGTTTTTTGTCACCCTGTTTTCACTCGCAGCTCTTTATTTATTTTCACTGGCTGATTTCATTGCATTGACTCAGGTTGTTATTTATGCCGGTGGAGTACTGGTATTGATGCTTTTTGCATTTATGCTATCTAACAGGGAATTGCTTAACAGTCTTAAGCCATCCGCTTCCGGCATTAAGGTCAATCATTTTGCCGGAATTTTAATCAGCATTTTATTCCTTTTTATATTGTTATCGGCTATAATTAGTACTGACCTAAAGCAATTAGCCTGGATTCAGGAAAGTGTACCTCTCAGTCCGGCAGACAACACTACCCATCAGATAGGTATCCATACCATGACAACTTATCTGCTTCCTTTTGAAATACTTTCGATATTTCTGATGATGGCATTGATTGGCGCAGCACATCTGGCCAGAAAGGGGAATAAGGCATGATTCCACTTTCTCACTATTTGCTAATTAGCGCAGTTCTTTTTTGTATCGGACTTTACGCAGTATTGACCAGGAGAAATGCAATTCAGGTTCTGATCGGTATCGAATTTATGATTAATGCCGCGGTTTTGAATTTTGTTGCTTTTGGGAGGTATGATAAAATTGCCGGAGGAGGGCAGATGTTTGCCTTGTTTGCAATAGTACTTGCGGCAGCTGGAGTTGCAGTGGCACTTGCTATAATTTTAAATGTATATAAATATTTCAAGTCGATAGATCCGACTAAAACTGATACCCTGAAGGATTGATGGAAGGACTAAACTTCATTGAAAACAGAGCTTTGATTGCACTTTTAGCTGCAATATTGCCTTTGTTTTCTTTTATTATTATTCTGGCTTCAAAAAGGGGAGGTGGTGCCAACCTCGCTTTATCAGGTATTACATTGTCTTTCCTTTTGTCAATCTACTTGTTCTCACAGATCTGGAATGCAGCACCGGAGCATAAGCAATTGTCCTGGTTTCTGATGGGTAAAGTCCAGTTTTATGCTGGGATTCTTTTGAATAATCTCAGCATTCTGATGATGGTTCTGATCTCCGGAATCTCAGTTTTGGTTCATATCTATTCTCGGGAGTATATGAAGAACGACCCCAATATTCACAGGTATTGGGCCTATTTAGGATTATTTTGTTTTTCCATGCTTGGCCTGGTAATTTCAGACAATTTATTACTGATCTATCTTTTCTGGGAGCTGGTTGGGTTTTCATCTTATCTCCTGATTGGTTTCTGGTATAGTAAACAGGCAGCCCCACAAGCCGCTAAGAAGGCATTTATCATAAACAGAATTGGTGATTTGGGCTTTCTGACCGGAATCATGATCATCTATAACCAGTTTCAGACACTTGATTTGGTAACTCTTTTTGGAGATAGCGGTTTGTTAAGTACGGCCTCAATTGAAAATGATTTATGGATTAGTGGCTCGCAGAATTTGCCTGAAATTTGGCTTAGTATTGCAGGTTTCGCTTTTTTTCTGGGTGCAATGGCTAAATCTGCACAGTTTCCATTTCATACCTGGCTTCCCGATGCGATGGAAGGTCCTACTTCAGTTTCTTCACTGATTCATGCAGCTACAATGGTTGCTGCCGGAGTTTTCCTGATCGCCCGGATCTATCCGGTTTTTAACCCAATAGTTTTGGATGTGATGGTTTGGATTGGTGCCTTTACGGCCTTTATGGCAGCTACAATCGCTTTAACTCAAAACGATATCAAACGGATTCTGGCTTATTCCACAATTTCGCAATTGGGCTTTATGGTTATGGCGCTCGGTATCGGGGCATATTCTGAAAGCATTTTTCATTTAACGACCCATGCTTTTTTTAAATGCCTGCTGTTTCTTGCTGCAGGTTCTGTGATTCATCAGTTACATCATTATTGTGAAAAAAACAATCATGAGTTTAATTACCAGGATATCCGCCTGATGGGCGGATTAAGGAAGAGTATGCCATTTGCATTTTGGGGAATGTGTCTTGCATCAGCTGCTTTGGTTGGAATACCCTTAACTTCAGGATTCCTGTCCAAAGATTCCATACTGATCAGGACTTTTGAATGGACAGCAACCCGGGATGGGATATTTGTTATTCTTCCCTGGCTAATGGTTTTAACATCCTGGTTTACAGCTTTTTATATTTTCAGATTGATTTTTAAAGTCTTTTTTGGTGAGCCCAGAGAAATTAAAGCGAATAAACTTGGCCTCATTAATGATTCGCCGGGTCAGATGACCTATATTTTACTTGTACTTTCATTTTTTTGCAGTTTTATTGTCTTTGCCTTTAATCCTGCATCTTTCGAATCGTCCTGGCTTTGGAATGGCTTTCAGGTATCAATCATTAAAGAGATCAGTTATTTTCACTGGATGGTACCATTGATATTAAATTCGGGATCTTTCTTATTGATCTTTCTCTCTTACAGGATCTATGTTACTGATAAGGGAATTAAATCAATGGAGGGCACCTGGATTTATCACCTTTCACATCGGGAATGGTTTTTTAATGAGATTTATAATTCTATGTTCACCAGGACCGTTGAAAAGCTTTCACTGCTTTCTTACAGATTTGACCGAACCGTGATTGATGGATTGGTTAACAGCATTGCAGCCTTTACAAAAATAATATCTTCTGTTGCCGACTGGTTTGACAGAAGAATAATTGATGGTTTGGTCAATGCTACCGGCACAGTATCCGGATACATTGGCCGGTTTTTCAGAAATTTTCAATCGGGCAGATTACAGCATTATCTTACGACAATGTTGCTTGTTGTGCTCTCAATTTTTATTTTAAGCTATCTGATATGAGATTAATTCAAATATTCATCTCCAATATAAGACTAAGGGGAGGCTCAGTATGAATCTGCTTTCTGTTCTCATATTTCTGCCAATTGCAGCGGCAATACTGATTCTGCTCCTTCCAACAGGCTTTCAGCAGAGGTTAAAGTATATTAGTCTGGGCGTTAGTCTGGTACAATTTATATTAAGTTTCTTTATCTATACCCGTTTTAACAACACTGTGGCTGGAATAAACAGGGAAGACCAGTTTCAGCTAATTGAAAAATTACCCTGGATTCGTCTAGATCTTGGAAGTATCGGAAAACTGGAGATCGATTATTTCCTGGGTATTGATGGTTTATCTATGCCGTTTCTGATGCTCAGTGCGCTGGTTATGTTTGTGGCTACCCTGGCATCCTGGGAAATTAAGAAGAATCAGAAAGCATATTTTTCATTGTTTCTCCTGCTTAATACGGCAGTAATGGGAGTTTTTTGTGCACTAGACTTCTTCCTTTTTTATATTTTTTATGAACTGATGCTTCTTCCGCTCTATTTCCTGATTGGGATGTGGGGCGGTGCCAGAAGGGAATATGCAGCTATTAAATTCTTTCTTTACACTTTATTCGGTTCGGTATTTATGCTGCTTGTAATAATCGGACTTTACTTTTCTGTAGTGAATCCTGCAACAGGTAACCATACCTTTAATATGATTCTGATGATGGATCCGGGTAATTATGTTGATGGGTCAGTCTTCTCAGCCCTTGCCGGACAAAGTATTTTAGGAATATCGGCCAGATTACTGGCTTTTATAGTGCTTTTTATCGCCTTTGCTATCAAGGTCCCGATCGTTCCACTTCATACCTGGTTACCCGATGCTCACGTGGAGGCTCCAACACCGGTTTCAATTATCCTGGCTGGTCTGTTACTAAAAGTAGGAGGGTACGGTATTCTCAGGATATGCTTTAGTATTTTTCCGGATTCTGCCATTCAATCTGCCTGGTGGATTGGCCTGGTCGGACTTATTTCAATCCTTTACGGAGCCATGAATGCATTGGCTCAAACTGACTTAAAGCGGCTGATTGCGTATTCTTCAGTTTCACACATGGGTTTTGTTCTGCTTGGTATTGCTTCGGTTACAACCGAAGGATTGAGTGGTGCGATGCTTCAGATGATTAGCCATGGAGCACTATCGGCTATGCTCTTTTTTCTCGTTGGAATGATTTATAGCAGAGTTCATGACCGTGAAATTTCTAATTTCAGAGGCCTGGCTGAATTGATGCCTCAGTTTACATTTTTTGTAATGATTGCTTTTTTTGCCTCTCTGGGTTTGCCGGGATTTTCAGCGTTCATGGCCGAAGCTTTCAGTCTGATTGGTGCTTTTAACTCTGAAGATGTAAATGGTCTTTTACCGAGGTGGATGGCAATAGGAGCTTCTTTGGGAATTTTACTCAGTGCAGCCTATTTCCTGTGGACATTACAGCGTATGTTCTTCGGTCAGATCCGGTTGAAAGGTGGAGATGCCTGGAAAGATCAGCTCGCAGATGTTAATTCCAGAGAAAAAATTGCATTGATCCCTCTTGCAGTTCTCGCTTTGCTATTGGGAATATTTCCATCCTTGCTGTTTGAAAAAATGAATGCCTCAGTCCTGGCACTGGTTCAATTAATTACCGGATAATGAATGATCTGATTCCATATATTCCATTATCCATCCGGGATTCATTAATGAGTTTACCTTTTTTTAGTGCCGAGATAAGTTTGGTTTTGGGTTTCCTATTGGTGATTCTTACTGATCTTTTTTTTAGCAAACGATATCCGCAGCTGAGTTTTATCCTCGCACTGCTTACTTTATTACTGACCGCCTATCAGAGCTACGGATTTCTGAAGATTGAAAGTACTCCACTATTTGGGGGAATGGTCATGATTGATCATTTGTCTGTACTATTTAAGCTTCTTTTTTGTCTGGCCAGTATACTCTTTGTTTTATTTATCCGGTTTAACCGCGCATTTCAGAGCCATGATAAGGGTTTTGGAGATATGTATGCAATTCTGCTTGCTGTTCATCTGGGACTTAATCTGATGGCCATGTCAGCAAATTTGCTGATGGTATATCTCTCACTCGAAATGGTTTCTCTTGGATCCTATTTAATGGTAGGTTATCTTTCTACAGAACAGCGGCATACAGAAGCTGCGATGAAATATGCCTTATTCGGTGCTGTTTGCTCAGCAATTATGCTTTATGGAATTTCATTGCTTTATGGATTTACGGGCACCCTTTATTTAAATGATCCTGCATTTCTTTCAGGATTGAAAAGTATACCTGTCATGTCCTCAGGACTTGCCCTGATAATGGTATTTATTGGGATTGCATTTAAATTATCACTTGTACCTCTTCATTTCTGGTCGCCTGATGTCTATGAAGGAGCCCCAACCCCGGTCACCGCATTCCTGTCAACAGCTCCAAAAATCGCAGGATTTGCTGTTCTGATTAATTTTTTGGAAATATTTTATGATCCGGGATCAAAGGCATTGAGTTCAAAAATGCTTGATCTGAATTTAATTCTCGCATTTCTGGCTATTTTGAGTATGCTGCTTGGGAATTTTGTGGCTATCTGGCAAAGTAATGTTAAACGAATGCTGGCTTATTCTTCAATTGCTCATACTGGGTTTATGCTGATGGCTTTATTTATTTTTTCAAGCAGTGGATTTAAAGCAATCATTTTCTACATGGCCATCTATGTGATTATGAATATGGCTGCGTTTATAATTATTGATGAAATTGAAGAGAATACAGGCAAGCAATATATTGATGAGTATAAAGGTCTGGGGAAACAGAATAGCTTACTGATGATCTCCATGCTGATTGTACTCATATCATTAACAGGTTTGCCTCCTACAGTTGGATTTACTGCAAAATTTTTAGTATTCTCTTCTGCTTTGGAAGCTTATAATTTATCAGGTTTGCCAATCCTGCTGATTATGATCATCATAGCCTCGCTAAGTACTGTAGTATCGCTGTTTTATTATTTCAAAATTCCTCTGAATGCATTTTTGAGGGAATCACCTGATCAGGTTCAGCTATCAATCAGATCTGCAAAAGTATACATGGGAGTATTTCTGGCATTTCTCCTGCTACTTTTGATCCTCTTTCCTTCACTAATAGAGCAATTTATATAGTATAGTTCATCTGTTGGTAATTATGGCATTTTCCTGAAGATTTTGGGATGTTTTCATTGGCTTCTTAGGTATTAAATATCTACTTTTGTAATCTCAGAACTTACTATGAGTGATTCGATTAAACATGAGTGTGGTATTGCACTTATCCGTCTTCTAAAGCCCTTATCTTATTATCAGCAAAAATATGGAACAGCACTTTACGGGCTGAACAAATTGTATTTGCTGATGGAAAAGCAACATAACAGAGGGCAGGATGGTGCCGGAATTGCAACAATCAAACTGGATGTTCAACCTGGCAAGCGTTATATCAGTCGTCACCGGGCAATGGGCGCTAATGCAGTAGCTGAAATCTTTGAGTATGTTCAGAAGAAATTTGCAGACGTTCACAATGAATCTCCCGAGCTATTACAGGACACGGATTGGCTGAAAGAAAACGTAAGTTTTACCGGTGAGGTACTGATGGGGCATTTACGTTACGGTACCCATGGGAAAAATAGTATTGAGAGCTGCCATCCGTTTTTGCGGCAAAATAACTGGATGACCAGAAACCTGGTTGTGAGTGGTAATTTCAATATGACTAATGTTGATGAATTGCTCGAACAATTATTTGAACTTGGGCAACATCCTAAAGAAAGAACTGATACGGTTACCGTACTTGAAAAGATTGGACACTTTCTCGATACTGAAAATCAGGAACTGTTCGACAAATATAAAATTGAAGGCTTTTCTAACGAACAAATAAGCCATCAGATCGCTGAGCACATTGATGTAGCATCGATCCTGAGGCGTTCAGCAAAGACCTGGGATGGAGGATATACCATCAGTGGGATTCTGGGCCATGGAGACGCTTTTGTAATGCGTGATCCGGTAGGAATCAGACCAGCATTTTATTATCATGATGATGAAATTGTGATCGTTACCTCTGAACGCCCCGCTATACAAACCGCATTTAACATACCGCTTGAACAGGTCAAGGAGATCAGGCCCGGGCATGCCCTCATAATTAAAAAGAACGGAAAGGTAACTGAAGAGCAATTCCGTGAACCGGAAGTTCAAAAATCATGTTCCTTCGAGCGCATTTATTTTTCAAGAGGAAGTGATGCTGATATTTATCGTGAAAGAAAGCAACTTGGTTTGTTCCTCTGTCCGCAGATATTCAATGAGATTAACTATGACCTGAAGAATACCGTTTTTTCTTATATCCCGAATACAGCAGAAGTTGCTTTCTACGGCATGGTTGAAGGGGTTCATAAGTACCTCAGAGATTATCAAAAGGATATTCTGTTAAATCGGGCTGATAAAATTTCGGATACCGAACTCGAGGAAGTGCTGAACATGTCGGCCAGAATAGAGAAAATTGCGATAAAAGATGTTAAGCTTCGCACTTTTATTACACAGGATGCCGACCGGCAGGACATGGTCGCACATGTTTATGACACTACTTATGGTCTGATAAATAAAGGAGCCGACAATTTGGTTGTCCTGGACGATTCTATCGTCAGAGGAACCACTTTAAAGCAAAGCATACTTAAAATACTGGACAGATTAGGGCCTAAACGAATTATTGTCGTTTCTTCTGCACCTCAAATCCGGTATCCTGATTGCTATGGAATTGATATGTCAAGGATGGGTGAATTCGTAGCATTTGAGGCTGCAATTTCACTTTTGAGGGAATCTGGTCGGGAAGATATTATTGAAAGGGTTTATCAGAATTGTATTGGATCTGAGAAACTTGGGAATATGCAGACTGAAAATTTTGTTCAGGAGATTTACAGCCAGTTCACTGACCAGGAAATTTCTGACAGGATTGCAAAAATCATTACTCCAAAGGAAATCAAAACAGAGGTTAAGGTAATTTACCAAACACTCGACAATCTTCATAAAGCAATTCCGGCCCACCTTGGGGATTGGTATTTTTCAGGCAATTACCCAACTCCGGGTGGTAATAAAGTGGTAAATAAAGCCTTTATGAACTGGGTGGAAGGGAAGAATCAGCGGGCGTATTAGGGGAGTTGAGAATTGAGAATTGAGAGTGGAGAATTGAGAATACTACTTCAGCAGAACTATTTCTTATAATTGAAATTAAGATTCTTTCTTTTGCACTCCTCGTTTAAAAGATATTTTTAGTGAACCGGTATTTAATCTCAATACTAAATTTCAATTATCAACTATCATTTATCAATTGTCAACTGTCAATTGTCAACTGTCAACTGTCAATTAAACCAACGAGTGTCCA
>CAZTRY010000053.1:0-7641 GCA_964616525.1 uncultured Sphingobacterium sp.
TTATTTAATAAGAAAGAGTTTGTCGACTCCCTTTTTAAATAATCAGAGAAGCAAAGAATGAAGACTAAAATCAGCACAAAACCTACCCCGGTAAAGCCGAGGGTCAATGTCATAACACTAGGTTGTTCAAAAAATATTCATGATTCTGAAGTCCTGATGGGCCAGTTAAGAGGTAACCAGATGGATGTGGTTCACGAAGCAGATTCACTTCGTCAGGATGACATCATCGTGATCAATACCTGCGGCTTTATTGATAACGCGAAACAGGAATCGATCGATACTATCCTGCAATACAGCGAGTTAAAAGATCAGGGGAAAATCTCTAAGCTTATCGTAACCGGATGTCTCTCTGAGCGATATAAACCGGAACTTGAAGCCGAAATCAAAAATGTGGACTCCTATTTTGGAACAAACGATCTCCAAAAACTTTTGAGTTCAGTGGGCGCTGATTATAAACATGAACTTTTAGGAGAACGCCTGCTGACTACCCCTTCACATTTTGCCTATTTTAAAATTGCCGAAGGCTGCAACAGACCCTGCTCCTTTTGCGCAATTCCCCTAATGCGGGGAAAACACGTTTCCAAACCTATCGAGGATTTAGTAAAGGAAGCCAAATTCCTGGCAAAAAATGGCACCAAAGAACTGATCCTGATTGCACAGGATCTGACTTATTACGGTCTGGATCTCTATAACAAAAGAAACCTTGCAGATCTGCTTCGCAATCTATCGGATGTTGATGGAATTGAATGGATCAGATTACAATATGCTTACCCTTCAGGTTTCCCAATGGATATTCTGGATGTGATGAATGAACGTTCCAATATCTGCAATTACCTGGATATGCCTCTTCAGCACATCAGCGATTCGATGCTGAGCTCAATGCGCCGTGGAATTACCCGGCAGAAAACCATAGATCTGGTAAACTCCATTCGTGATAAAGTGCCTGATATTGCATTGCGTACAACCCTGATCTGCGGCTATCCCGGAGAAACCGAAAAAGACTTCGAAGAAATGAGGGACTGGGTTACTGAAACCCGATTCGACCGCCTGGGTTGTTTCACCTATTCGCATGAAGAAAAAACCCATGCCTATGAACTTACTGATGATGTTCCTGAAGAAGTTAAGCAGGAACGTGTGGAAACAATCATGGGTATTCAGCAGGAAATTTCATTCGATATTAATCAGGACAAAGTTGGTCGTACTTACAAGGTGCTGATCGATAAAAAGGAGGGTAATTATTTAACCGGAAGGACCGAATATGATTCGCCGGAAGTAGATAATGAGGTTCTGATTGATACCAGAATTAGCTATGCCACTCCGGGAAGCTTTGTTCAGGTTAAAATTGACCGTGCCGAAGATTTTGATCTGTATGGTCAGATTGTCAAAATTTAGATGCACAAAGTGGAATTCATTAATTTCCCCTAATTTCGTTTCTGATGAAGGCAACTTATATTGATTACCATGAAACCAGGAGCTTTTCGGAAGGCCTCATTCGCTATCTGAACAATGAAACGGAATTAAAATCCTTCCAGTCATATCGCCCCAACCTTCAGGGATTCAATGATTTAATGGCTTCGAAAAAGAACAACTCGAACCGGGAGGTTCTGGTTGAAGTGTTAATGGAGCAATATGCTAAATTATCAAAACCCTGTAGTGAGCAGGTAAACACAAACATCAGTCTGCTGCTTGAGAAGGACACCTTTACTGTTTGTACAGGGCATCAGCTTAATATTTTTACTGGCCCCCTATATTTCATTTTTAAGATCGTTACTGCCATCAATCTGGCAAGGGAACTTAAGTCCAATTTCCCCGACAAAAACTTTGTCCCTGTGTACTGGATGGCCACAGAAGACCATGATTTTGCAGAGATCAATCATACCTACATCTCGGGAAAGAAGATTAGGTGGCTACTGGATGCTGCAGGAGCCACCGGCAGATTAGCTACAAAAGGGATAGAAAAAGCGGTTCAGGAATATCTGGCTGTTTTGGGTGTTTCAGAAAATGCAGATGAATTGGGTAAACTGATCAGCTCTACCTATACCGGCTCAAATAATCTGGCTGATGCGAGCAGGCAATTGGTAAACACGCTTTTTGAAGAGTATGGATTGGTCATCCTGGATGCGGATGACAAAAGGCTAAAAAAGGAATTTTCGGGGATAATTGCGGAAGATATCACCGGACAGCATAGCTTCAGAACCATTACAGATACAAATCAGAAACTGGCAGAGCACGGTATTGAAGCTCAGGTAAATCCGAGAGAAATTAATTTCTTCTACCTGCTGGATGGTTTAAGGGAACGCATCGTATTTGAACAAGACCTGTACCGGGTTTTAAATACGGAAATTAGTTTCAGCAAGGAAGAATTATTAAAAGAGATTCAGGATTTTCCGGAACGTTTTAGTCCGAATGTTGTCATGCGTCCGCTTTATGAAGAAGTGATTCTTCCGAATCTTGCCTATATCGGTGGTGGTGCAGAAATCATTTACTGGCTGCAGCTCAAACAAAACTTCGACCATTACGGTGTTGACTTCCCCATTTTGCTGCTGCGAAATTCGGCCATATTTGCTTCCATGAATCTGGAAACAAAACTAAACCGGCTGGATCTTCATATAAAAGATATTTTTAAAAATTCTGAAGAGCTTAAAAAGGAATGGGTATTTAACCATACTGAACACAGCCTTAATCTACATGATGAATGGCAGGAGCTCAGTTCCATTTTTGAAAAGATAAAATTGCGTACTTACAAGATTGATCCAAGTCTGGGCCCAAGTTCTGAAGCAGTAAAATCAAGATTACAGAAGGCTGTTAAAAATCTGGAAACGAAGCTAATTAAAGCCGAGAAAAGAAATTTTAGCGATGCTCTATCCCAGATTGATGGAATCAAATCAAAGCTCTTTCCGAATGGGGGATTACAGGAGCGGACTGAAAACTTCGGTTTATTCTACGTGAAGTATGGTAAAGGTTTTATAAAAGCCCTTATTGAGAACTTCAAACCTCTTGATTTGAAATTTACAATATTAGAAGAGTAGTACAGATACATGACCTATCATACCTTTAGCGAAACAAGACTGCGGGATTTCACAAAATCCATTTTCCTGAGAATGGGTTGTTCTTCAGCACATGCAGATCTGGCCACTGATGTACTCATTAAGGCAGACCTTCGCGGTATTGACTCACATGGGGTAGCAAGGCTAAGCGGCTATGTTCGCCTATGGGAAAAAGGCCGGATTAATCCAATACCTGATATTAAAATAATCCACGAAACACCAAGTACTGCCACCATTGATGGTGATGCAGGACTAGGACTCGTTGTAGCTCCTTTTGCGATGAAAGTTGCAATTGACAAAGCAGAAAAATATGGCTCAGGATGGGTTTCTGTCAGAAATTCCAACCATTTCGGAATTGCTGCCTATCATACAATGATGGCTGTTGAGCGGGATATGATTGGATATGCGATGACCAATGCAAGTCCGCTGGTAGCACCAACCTTTGCCAATGAACGAATGCTGGGGACTAACCCCATGTGCTATGCTTTCCCTGCAGGCAAATATCCCCCGGTTATTGTAGATATGGCAACTTCAGCCGCTGCCAATGGGAAACTTGAAATTGCACAGCGTACCGGCAAACCTGTTCCGGAAGGCTGGATTCAGGATGCAAACGGAAATTCATCAACAGACCCACATGAATTAAAAAAAGGCGGATCTCTGCTCCCTCTGGGTAGCGACAGGGAGCATGGCAGCCATAAAGGCTTCGGACTTAGCGCAACAGTAGATATTCTCTCTGCAGTGCTATCAGGTGCCAATTACGGTCCATGGGCACCCCCTTTTGTTGCCTTCATGGAACCATCCGACAATCCGGTTGGTTTGGGATTAGGTCATTTTTTAGGTGCTATGCGTGTAGATGGCTTCCGACCGGTTGAGGAATTCAAAACTCATCTTGACAATTGGATAGAACGTTTCAGCTCTGCAAAGCCAATTACTGAGAACCAGAAAGTGATTATTCCCGGTGAACCTGAATTAATTGCAGAAAAAGAAAGGCAAAGCAATGGTATTCCTCTGATTGACGAGGTATGCAATGACCTGAATGACCTGGCAGCTAAGCTGGGAATCAAACGACTCGGCTGATTATTGCCCGAATTTCTGTTTATAAGTCTTCCAATCATTAAAATTTGTTAAACATCTGGGGATGTATGGTTAAAAAGTTCATTTAATCTATATTCGCATATATGATTCAATTCAAGATGAAAGTTTACCGTTCATTAATTATTGCTCTGCTATTTCTTATGCAGGCCGGTCAGCTGTTTGCACAAGACACCATAAGTTTAAAGACTATCGTTGACCGATCTCAAAAGCTGATTGAGGATTATCCATCAGAAAAGGTTTATCTGCATTTCGACAAACCCTATTATGCGGTCGGAGATACCATCTGGTTTAAAGCCTATCTTGCTACCGGTCAGGATTTACCCTCTGACCTGAGTAAGGTTTTGTATGTGGATGTTATTTCAGAGAATGATACCCTGGTCAGGTCAATGAAGTTGCCAGTGGTTAATACTTCAGCTTATGGCAGTATAACCCTTGATCCATTGGTCTATAAATCAAGCAATTATAGGATAAGAGCCTATACTTATTGGATGTTGAATTTCAGCGATGACTATTTCTTTTCTAAAAATATCAAGGTTGGGAATGCCATTAACAGGAATATCATTACCAATATTTCACTAAATGGTGAGAATCCGGATAATTCACCGATCATCAATGCTAAAATAGTCTACAAAGACCCCGATGGAAAACCATTTGCAAATAAAAAAGTAAGCTGGAGTCTGATTTCCAAATTTGAAACCATAGCCCGTGGCAGGGAAACCACTAACGCCGAGGGCATGCTCAATTTGAAATTAAGTGCGGGTCAGAAAGCAGCCTTGGATACCGGAATACTTGAGACGGTACTTGAAGCAGAAACCAGCAAACTGATTACTTCTCAATTCCCATTAAAAAATTCGTTTGCTGAAGCCGATTTTCAGTTTTTTCCTGAAGGTGGGGACCTGATTGAAAATGTGAGCAGCAAGGTTGCATTCAAAGCTGTTCAGGAAAAGGGCCTCGGACTCGATGTAAAGGGTGAGATTGTTGACAATACCGGAAAAGTAATCAGCAGCATCCAGTCACGCCATCAGGGAATGGGATCATTTACCCTTTTGCCGGAAAGTGGTAAAACTTATAAAGCCAACCTTAGTTTTTCGAACGGAATTAAGAAAACTATTCCCCTGCCTGCTACTAAAGTTTCCGGAATTACGATATCTGTACTTAACTCAACACCTGCGAATATCATTCTGCAGCTTTCCAGCAGCCCGGCCTTTTTTGCCCAAAACCGGGATAAGAACTTCTACCTGATTGCCAGGAGTAAGGGTGTGATCTGTTTTGCAGCCCAGACCAATTTAGCCAGCATAAACATCGGGGCATCTATAGCAAAAAATAAATTTCCAACCGGAATTGTTCAGATTACCCTGTTCACAAATAAAGGTGAGCCATTAACGGAGCGACTGGTATTTGTCAATCAGACTAATGTATCAAGCCTGAGCATAAACACCGATAAAAAGGTTTATGGCTCAAGGCAGCCGGTAAAAATGAACATCAGTGCTAAAACAAGAAATGTCCCTGTTGAAGGAAATTTTTCACTGTCTGTTATCAATGAATCTAAAGTTCCGCATCCTGAAGATGAAGAAACAACAATCCTAAGTTCATTTCTGATTTCTTCAGAGTTAAGAGGATATATTGAAAATCCTAATTACTACTTCAATCAAACCAATGAAAAAAAGCTGGCAGATCTTGATTTACTGATGCTTACCCAGGGATATCGCAAATTCTCCTATGAAGAGATCATGAAAGGCCGTGAGCCTGTAATTAGTGTGCTTCCTGAGCAAGGGATTGAATTTTCAGGAATCTTACGTACCTCGAACGGTATGCCGGTTTCCAAAGGTAGTTTGAAGCTGGTGGTTCCGGAAAGCAGGTTCTATGCCGAAACTACAACCAACCTGAAAGGGGAATTCAAATTTGAAAAAGTAGTCATTACGGATTCAGCAGAGGCAACCATCAGTGCAAGAAGTTCGACAGCAGCACGTAATATGATGATTATGCTGGATGGTACAGCTTTCCCGACAATCAGCAAAAATGTCAATTCACCTGATGAAGAAGTAAATATCGACAGTGCTTTAGCTACTTACCTCGATAATAGTAAGAGACAATACTTTTTGGCAACCCAAATGCTACAGGAGGTTGTGGTTAAAGCTACAGCTGTAAAAAAAGCAAGCCATATGGACCATCCTGCACTTTCAGGACTTGGTGCACAACCCGATCATCTAATTGATGGTGAGCGGTTTAAGGGGTGTCCAATCTTACTGACCTGCCTGCAAACAGCAGCTTCCGGACTTACTTTTAATGATAATAATTTTTACGTAACAAGGGTGTATAACTCCGGCCTTAGGGTTCCGGTGCAGATTTTCTATAATGGCATGCCTGTCGATGCCAATTATCTGAATAATGTTAATCCGGCAGATGTTGACAATATTGAGGTCTTTCTAAAGGATGAGCTGGGAATGGTTAACCGCATGTATAATACCAATGGGGTATTGGTGATAAACTCGAAAACAACACCTACCGGTAAACCGGTAAGTGCCGAAGACCTTAAAAAATTGTTTCCACAGAATAATGTGTTGACTTTCAACCCTCAGGGATATATTAAAAAGAGGGAGTTCTATTCACCAAAATATTTAAGTCCTGAAAGCCGCACTACGGGTTCCGACCTTAGAAGCACGGTCTACTGGAACCCAAGAATCTTTACAGACAAGGCCGGAAATATGGCAGTTGAGTTTTATAATGGGGATAATAAAGGCAGCTATAAAGCGGTTGTAGAAGGCACAGACATTGATGGAAATCTCTCCAGGTACATTTACCGGTATAAGGTAGAGTAAGTCTTGATTTTGAGGTAAAAACTTTAGGCAATTTGCACTGTCATCCTAAACGGAGTGCTGTCATCCTGAACGGAGTGCTGTCATCCTGAACCGAGTGAAGGATCTTCGTATTCGCAACCTGTCATCCTGAACGGAGTGAAGGATCTTCGTATTCTGGAGACATTCTTTGCTCCTGCCCCAGGAAGTTCCCTCTCCTGCTGAAGGGCAGGATTCGGGATGACAGGGCTTTTCATCTGAATAATATTGTATTCCAATTTGGATTTGTTCTTGCAATTAAAATCTCTTTCTTTTCTCTTCTCCAGCCTTTGATCTCCTTCTCTCTTGAAATAGCCTCTCTAATATCAGAGAACTGTTCAAACCAAATAAGATTATAGCAGAAATATCTTCCTGCAAATGACTTCCAGTTACCTCTGTTATTATAATGCTCAGCAAGCCTTCGTTCAATATTGTTTGTTACGCCGACATACAAGACCGTTTTATCAGGGTTAGTTGTTATGTACACAAAGAAGTTGTAATTCCACATAGTGTAAATTTATCTTGATTGTCCACTTACTATATAAAATGCTATTGAACGGTTAATATATTTTAGTGAATGGTAATCCAACCTGTCATCCTGAACAGAGTGCTGTCATCCTGAACGGAGTGAAGGATCTTCGTATTCGCAACCTGTCATCCTGAAC
>CAZTRY010000053.1:7741-13056 GCA_964616525.1 uncultured Sphingobacterium sp.
CCTGTCATCCTGAACGGAGTGAAGGATCTTCGTGCTCTGGAGATATATTTTGCTCGTGACTCAGGAAGTTCCCTCTCCTGCTGAAGGGCAGGATTCGGGATGACAGCCATTTGTTTTCCTTAGAGCTAAATGTAAAAGCATCAAAACCTGTCATCCTGAACGGAGTAAAGGATCTTCGTGCTCGCAACCTGTCATCCTGAACGGAGTGTAAGATCTTCATGCTCGCGACCTGTCATCCTGAACGGAGTGAAGGATCTTCGTGCTCTGGAGATATATTTTGCTCCAGACCCAGGAAGTTCCCTCTCCTGCTGAAGGGCAGGATTCGGGATGACAGTCCGGCTAAACCAAAAAGGGGCCGTGCGATTAGTCGCAGGGCCCCTTTTTGTTAAAAGATCTTAGATTTTAATGTATCCCACCAAGCAATCTGCTCCAGCGGACTTTATCGAAGAAAGTACCCTTTGTATTCCAGCTCATCCACACGAATAAGGCTTTGCCAACGATATGGTCATCAGGCACAAAGCCCCAATACCGCGAATCCAGGGAATTATCACGGTTATCACCCATCATCCAGTAATAATTCATTTTAAAGGTATAGCTATCAGTCTTTTTTCCATTGATAAGTATATCATTTCCAACTTTTTTAATGGTATTTCCTTCATAAACTGAAATTACCCGCTCATAAACTGAATAATTAGTGCTATCCAGTTTTACTGTCCAGCCTTCTTTCGGTACAATAAGCGGCCCGAAATTATCGGCATTCCACTTAATGGAAGGATTATGCGGAAAGATCTGTGAATCAAATTCGTTCAATGGCCGGATGTAAGGGCTGACACTCTTTACATTTGCCCAGCCTTTGATAATTTCAGCATCGGCAGCAGTCATATTAAAAATGTACTCATCTGCAGAAGAGCGCTGGGCTTCAATATTCAAATCATCAATCGCCTGAGGGTTAAAATCAGTTCCATCAGATTTTACATAATAATATTTTTCGCCAAAAACAGGAACTTCAGCAGGCTTATTATTCAGAAAAACTCTGGCATCTTTGATCTGAATGGTATCACCACCTATTGCCAGACAGCGCTTAATGTAGTTTTCACGTTTATCTACTGGTCTTGAAAGTGGTGCATCAGCATCCATCGGAAAGTTAAAAACAACAACATCATTCCTTTTAACCTCACCAAGTCCGGGCAAACGATGGTAATCCCACTTAATACCTTCCCAATATGCCTTGGTTCCGGTTATTGGCATGGTATGATGGGCAAAAGGAAAAGATACCGGTGTAATGGGCATCCTTGCTCCATAATTCACTTTACTGACGAAAAGATAATCTCCGACAAGCAGTGTTTTCTCCATAGAGCCAGTTGGAATTACATAGGCCTCAATAAACAGCCCTCTGATCACAGTAGCAGCCACAACGGCAAATAGAATAGCATCAAACCATTCTCTTCCGGCACTTTTCTTGGACCTTACCTTCTTATCCTTCGATTTACCTTTATTTGTTAAACTCATGTTCTATTGTAATCAATTTAAATGCTAAAATCAAACATATCAGTGATATTAAAAAATCCGTTCTTATCTTCAAGCCACTCTGCTGCCATTACAGCTCCAAGGGCAAATCCAGCACGGCTATGGGCCTTATGCTTAAACTCAATATCATCCACTTCCGAGCTGTAAATAACCGTATGAGTTCCCGGAACATCCTCAATACGATGTGATTCTATCAGTAGCTGATCAGGCTTTGGAATTAATTCTTCACCTGAGCCTATCAGCTCATTCGCCCACTCATTCTTACGGTCAAGTTCAGAAATAATGCCTTCTGCAATGGTCATGGCTGTACCACTTGGAGAATCAAGCTTATCTGTATGATGAATCTCCTCCACCTGAACTTCGTATTGCGGATACCTGTTCATGATCTTAGCAAGAACCTTATTCACAAAAAAGAACACATTGACCCCGATGCTGAAGTTAGATGCGTACAAAAGGGTATTGTTACTCTCCTCACATTTATTCTTCACTTCCTGTAAATGGCCATACCATCCTGTTGTACCTACAACAATCGGCAGGTGTGCTGCAAAGCAGATTTCAATATTGCTCAGGGCAGAATCCGGGGTACTAAAATCTATGGCTACATCTGCCTTTTCCAGATTAGGTATACTCAAGTCCTCCAAATTATCAACATTGACTTTCAGAACAACTTCGTGGCCTCTTTCAATTGCAAATTGTTCAATGATACGGCCCATTTTACCATATCCAAGAATAGCTATTTTCATTATTTTCAATTAAATAAACAACTTCATAAACTCAGCTTCAGTTTTAGTCCTACAGCAGGAGAAAAAGCAGCAGCATTAACAGGCGAGCTGCTTACTGATGGCTGTACTTTCAATGATAATTCGTCAGAAATATCAAACCTGAAGAATTTTGCATCAACATAAGCATCAATAATTGTAATTGCATAAAATCCAAGCCCGGCTAAAACAGAAAGATCACGGTCACGCCTGTAAGCGTCCTTAATCTGAATAATCCCCTCATTAGTATATCCCGAGTACAGTGGATTTTCTGTTTTTTCAGGATTCAGTTGACGAAACTGGGCTTCTTTCAAAAATACTTTATAATTCCGCTGATTGAACTCAAAAACGAGGCCAATTCCAATAAAACCACCATAAACCAGGGGAACTTTCCACCAGCGCTTGTTGTAGATTTGTCCGAGGCCCGGCAGCATCAGGGATCTCATTGCCGCACGGCGCGGCATCGCTTCGATAGCAAGACGAGCAGAATCTTTCAGGACCGGCTCTTTCTTAACCTGCACTTTACTGCTGTCCGATTTAGCAGATGGTGCCTCCCTTACCTGTGAAAGCACATCTTTTTGCGTTATAAAACACAAAAAGATGAGACCCAAAAGGATTTTCAATTTCATTACCAGTCTAACATTTCCAGAATCCGGTTCAGATCATCATCAGACATGAACCCGATTTCAATAGAGCCCCTGCCTTTTTCATCCAGTTTTAACTTAACCCTGGTGCTGAACTTAGAGGCAAGATCATCCTGTATCTTCATATATTGAAAAGACATTCCGTTTGCTTTTGCTGCCTTCTTGCCTTTTCCGACGTTCTGCAGCTGCCTTACCAATTCCTCCACCTTCCGTACTGAAAGTCCGCGATTAATTATCTCCTGAAACAGATAAATTTGCTTTTCGACATCCTCTACTGAGATCAGAGCACGCGCATGCCCCATTGAGATCTCTTTATCCCTAATAGCAGCCTGAATTACAGGGGGAAGTTTTAATAAACGCAGGTAATTGGTTACAGTAGAGCGATTTTTGCTTACCCGTTCACCAAGCTGTTCCTGCTTCAAATTACATTCGTCAATCATGCGCTGAAAGCTAAGTGCTACTTCTATCGCATTCAGATTTTCACGCTGAATATTTTCGATCAGCGCCATTTCCAGCATTTGCTGGTCATTTGCTGTACGAACATACGCCGGAATCTCAGTCAGGCCTGCCAGTTTTGATGCCCGCAACCTGCGTTCACCTGAAATTAGCTGATAGGAATTCTGCCCCGACTGTCTGACAGTGATGGGCTGGATCAAACCCTGTAATTTGATCGACTCTGCAAGTTCATGTAGTGCCTCAGGATCAAAATCAGTACGGGGCTGAAATGGATTAACCTGAACCTGACTGATCTTCACCGAACTTATGGAACCCAGTGAAGAGCTTTCATTACTTACCTGCTGTCTGTCATTTTCCGGCAAATCCGAATCATCCAAAAGAGCTCTTAATCCCCTTCCTAATCCGGTTTTCTTCTGGTAGATCATATTATACTAAAGCTTGTTTTACAGCCTCCTCGTTCGAAACCATCCCGTTTTTCCGGATGATCTCCCGGGCTAAATTAAGGTAATTGATTGCACCTTTACAATTAGCATCGTGCATAATGACCGAGATACCATAACTTGGAGCCTCACTTAAGCGGGTATTCCGCTGGATGATGGTATCAAAAACAAGGTCCTGGAAATGGGTCTTCACTTCCTCAACAACCTGATTTGACAATCTCAGTCTGACATCATACATGGTCAGCAATATACCTTCGATCTGAAGATTCGGATTTAAACGGCTCTGAACAATCTTTATGGTGTTCAGCAATTTACCCAGACCTTCGAGGGCAAAGTACTCACATTGAACAGGAATAATCACTGAATCTGCTGCCGTAAGGGCATTGATTGTGATCAAACCCAAAGAGGGAGAACAGTCAATGATAATAAAATCATAACTATCCCGGATCTTATCCAGAACCGCTTTCATTTTATATTCCCTGTTTGATAAATTGATCATCTCAATTTCTGCACCTACCAAATCAATATGGGCAGGAAGCAGGTCGAGGTTTGGCGTATCTGTATTACGAATAGCCTCTGAAGGATCTATCTCGTTAATGATACACTCGTATATGCTAGCCTTAATCGTGCGCGGGTCAAAACCTATTCCTGAGGTTGAATTTGCCTGCGGATCTGCATCAACCAAAAGAGTACGATATTCAAGAACAGCCAGACTGGCTGCAAGATTTATGGCTGAAGTAGTTTTCCCAACGCCCCCTTTTTGATTTGCTAATGCGATAATTTTGCTCATTTTAAAAAAATAATTACAAATACGTGATATTAAAAAGCCTAAACTATAAATTCTAAGCAGTTCAAAACACTACTTTTGATGGATTGAACAGGATTTTTTAATAATTTCTAAGATACAAACATAAAACTAATTACACCGCGGGGCGATTTTCGTTTTGCACATCTTATCCACAAAATGACTACAATAATTTCCGGCACTAATCGTGAGGGAAGCAATACTCTGAAACTAGCCGAATATTATCACAGGCAATTGTCAGAAAAAGGTTTCGACTCAGAAATACTTTCACTTTGTGATCTTCCCGGCGATCTGATCAGCACTGACCTTTATGGGAAACGTAGCGAAGCCTTTCAAAGTATTCAGGGAAGAATTTCTGCAAGCAGCAAATTCATTTTCGTCATACCCGAGTATAATGGAAGCTTCCCCGGAGTATTAAAAACTTTTATTGATGCATGCACATTTCCGGAAAGCTTTTTCGGGAAAAAAGCAGCCCTTGTCGGACTGTCAAGCGGCAAATACGGTAATATCCGGGGTGTAGACCATTTTACAGGAATCTGCCATTACATCAATATGCATGTTCTGCCATTACGCATACATATTCCTAATATCAGGAAGGAATTCGATGAAAACGGGAACCTATTTAATGAAGACACGGTAAAATTTACCAATCAGCAAATTGAACGATTTATAGAATTTTAAGGCT
>CAZTRY010000053.1:13156-24119 GCA_964616525.1 uncultured Sphingobacterium sp.
GTTTTGAACCCTGTCAGCCTTTCAAAACCCTGTCAGCCTTAACCATCCCTCTCCTTCATAGCCAAAAACAAACTGTTTCGGGTTTATAATTTCAGCTAAAATCTCAATGCCATCTGTTATCCTCGGACCAGATCTGTTAAAATATTGATTGCCATCGGCTATATAAATTCTGTTGTCCTGAACGGCCTTTAATTGGTTCCATCCCGGTAGTTCAAGCAAAAGATTGATCTCCTTTAAGGTTCTCTCAATTGAAAACCCACAAGGCATTAAAACAATAATATCAGGGTTTTCATTCTGGATATCTTCAAAATCAACATAGCCCGAATGCTTTCCTTGCTCTGCCAGCACCGGAATACCACCGGCAATCTCAATGATTTCAGGTGTCCAGTTGCCGGCGATCATCAGGGGTGAGAGCCATTCAATACAGGCCACTTTGGGTTTCTCAGTAATGAATTTGAGTTTATGACGAATGATATCTATCCGATCTTCTGATGATTCAAGCAAATCAGCACCTGCGTTTCCCGCATTAAGCTGATCTGCAAGATTTCGGATATCCCGGTAGATATCAGATAATTGATGTGGTTCCAATGAAATGATCTTACAATCCTTTGCAAGCAGATCCCCAATTGCCATTTCCACATCCTTAAGGCTTACTGCACAAACTTCGCATTGCGCCTGGGTAATAATGACATCGGGTGCCAGACTTTTTATTAGTTCTTTGTCAATGGTATAAATAGACAGTGAATCAGACAGTATTTCTTTCACCTGCCGGTCTATTTCTGCACTATCTGAGCCAGGAAGAAATTTCGCTGATGAGCATACCGGCAGACCCTTAACACTTTCAGGATAATCACATTCATGTGAACGGCCAATAAGTTGCCTCTCCAAACCAAGCGCACAGATTATTTCTGTGGCTGCCGGCAACAGAGAAATAATTTTTCTATCCTGCATCTGTTCTCAATTTTGGCAAATGTACAATTATTAAAAAAAATGCCCCGGTCATGAGATCGGGGCATTGAGTATAATTCTATATTCTCACGGGATATTACTGAGTTCCGTTATTTTGTTCTCCCTGT
This sequence comes from uncultured Sphingobacterium sp., assembly GCA_964616525.1. Classification (GTDB taxonomy): domain Bacteria; phylum Bacteroidota; class Bacteroidia; order Sphingobacteriales; family Sphingobacteriaceae; genus Daejeonella. The sequence continues at coordinate 14,233 of CAZTRY010000053.1, forward strand.
TTAAGGTCATCATTGGTTACACCACGTTTTTTACGTGGAGCCTGCATGGTCAGTTTTCCAAAGCGATAGCTGAAACTTGTTCCGAAAGAGCGGAATGGAACAGAGAAATTACTGTTTTGAACAAAATCTGCTCCGGTAATATTCTGACGGAAATTCTTATTTTCATTGAAAGGATCAATGATTGTCAAACCGATACTTCCTTTCTTCTTCATAATCTCTTTCTTCAAACCAAGATTCCACATATTGAATGATGGATTTCTACCCTGAGAAGTCCGGCGTGGTGAATTGGTAATCAGGAATGTCTCGAAAGTAAGTCCCTTTGGAAAAACATAAGAACCCATCAGGAAAGCATTATAAATCAACTGTGTATTTGTATTGGTCACAGTAAACCCGCTGTTAGCATTAATATCATACGTAAACACATTGAAATTACCTCTTAAGGTCAACGGTTTTACCGGATTTATCTGACCGAAGAAATTAAACCCTACCGAATTATTGCTACCAATGTTTCTGAAAGTAGTTCTTGAACCTGTTGCAGGATTTCCGGTTGCAGGATCAGTAACCGAAACAGGTAAGACAAAGCTTTCAATAATGTCATTGGTACGACGGTAATAAACTGAAGCATTCAAAACAGAAGTTTTGACAAACATGGAGTAATTGAACTCAATATTATGAGAAAGTTCTGGTTTCAGTGCCGGATTTCCCTGCGACTGGTTGAAAATATCTGCACTGTTCAGGAATGGATTGAGATAAAATAAACTTGGTCTTTGCAAACGCTGGTTATAACTTAATTTAACCGTTGAAAAGTTCTTGAATGTTCTTGAAACCACAAAACTTGGAACCAGATTAGAATAACTGCTGTTAAAAGGAGAAGCCGCAGCACCCACAGATCTGGCATCACCCTTGATCTCGGTACCTTCATAACGCGCACCTGCCCTGATACCGAATTTCTTGGCCAACGTAAAAGCAAAGGTTGCATAAGCCGAGTACACATCCTGATTGTAATCATAGATGTAGGTACGGGCTGATATTGGTGTAAATGTACTGGTTGTTGAATTAAAGTTGCGGGTTTGGTTATCGCTGGTAATATCCCTAAGAATTCCCTTCAATCCGGTTTCGAAAGTAACTTTCTTAAAAGGATGAGTATAATCCAGCTGAATCGTATTTTCTGTATTATCCGCATTGTTATCTCCGTATTCATCAATTACTGTATTTGAAAAATCGGTTGTATAGTCGCTGTTCTGGTTACTGTTTGTAAACTGATAGGCAAAGGAGATTTGCTGATCCTTCTTCTTAAACTTGTGAAGGTAATCGCTACTCCAGTCAATACCATTCATTTTCATCTGGTTATCACTCAAACGGGTGAAATTATTCATTATTCCATTGAAGCTATTCTGGTTTAGATTGCTCCCGTCCGCACTATTACTGAATCCATTCAAACGTACATTTGAACTGATCGAGTTGAAACTATTGAAATCGTAATCAGCTCCGATCGAACCATTCATTGCCAAACGGTCTGTTCTGCTTTGTCCCGCCTGACTGATTATCTGTGTGCCCGCCGTATTGCTACGATTGAAGGTGATATTAGAGGTCTGTGGCCAGGAATAAAAACCTCCACCATTGGCTGTTAGGGCCAAACGACCTGTTTTTGCGTTCAGATTAACATTTCCGCTATTCTGCCTTGTACCTACCCCACCGTTTACCGAGCCACTTACCCCGGCCAGATTATTCTTTTTTGTGATGATATTGATAATTCCTGAGGTTCCTTCCGCATCATATTTTGCAGAGGGGGAAGTAATTACCTCAACATTTTTTATCTGATCAGCCGGAATTGCCTTCAATGCATCAGCCATATTATTGGCCATAGAACCCGAAGGCTTGCCGTTAATCAATACCCTGACATTCTGACTCCCTCTGAGAGAGACATTTCCCTCAAAATCAACCGAAAGTAATGGCACTTTACGAAGTACATCAGTGGCGTTACCCCCGGCTATGGCTACATCCTGCTCTGCATTGTAAACCAGCTTGTCGATCTTATTTTCAATAACCGGTGCAGTACCTGTAACCACAACTTCATTCAGCATGGTCTTATTTGGGGCCAGCATAATACGGCCCAGATTTAAATCCGGCTTAGACAGGGTAGTCTTTACTGAATCTATCACTTTAGTCTGATATCCCAGAAATGCGATGGTTACACGGTAAACACCTGCAGAGATATTATCTATTTTAAAGGCCCCCTTCTCATCAGTTAATGCGCCATTGGTCGATTTTGCAGAACCTGCCCGTCCTAAAGAAACTGTAGCATAATCAATAGGAGTACGAGTAATTGAGTCGAGAATAGTACCAGAAATTCTGCCTATGACAGCCGGCGCTGCTCCGCCCATTCCTTGTGCATAAATACCGGAAATCCCGGAAGTTAATAATAATAGTATCGTAAATAAACGTTTCATTTAATTGGTTTTGGAATTAGTCGCGAAAGTACATCTATTGTTACAGGAACTTGTGGAGGAATTGTTGAACTAAGGTAAAATCTGAGATACAAAAGAAATTCGGGGCTTAGCCACCCAGAGTTCAATGTTATAAAGAGCTGGGATTCAGGAATTATCCATGATAGAGCCCGCTGAAACCGGACCTCTATCATGGATATTAAAATTTATACGACAAGGTTAATTATTTTTCCTTTTACGAAAATAATTTTCTTTGGACTCTTGCCATCAAGATACTTTTTTAAATCCTCATTAGCATGTATCAGCTCTTCAACCTCGGGCTGAGAAAGGCTCAGGGAGATATTCAGGTTCATGCGGGTCTTACCATTAACCGAAACCGGATAAGAGAATTCATTTTCAACCAGGTATTCAGGATTAAACTGCGGGTAAGCAGCTACTGATAAATTGCCGGCAGCATTACCCAAAAGGCTCCATAACTCCTCGGTTATATGAGGTGCATAAGGAGCAAGTACGACCACCAGTTCCTGTAGGATCTTCCTTTTATTGCATTTCAGATCAGTAAGCTCATTCACACAGATCATGAAGCTGGACACTGAGGTATTAAATGAAAAACGTTCTATGTCCTCTTCTACCTTGCGAATGATCTTATGAAGTGCTTTGTATTCAGCCTTTGTAGGTTCCTGATCAGAAACATTGAAATTAAACTCATCATCATGAAAGAGCTTCCAGAATTTACGAAGGAATTTAAAAACACCTTCAATTCCGTTTGTATTCCATGGCTTACTTTGTTCCAGCGGACCGAGGAACATTTCATACATCCTCAGGGTATCGGCTCCAAAACGTTCAATGATATCATCCGGGCTAACGACATTGAACTTGGATTTGGACATTTTTTCAACCTCAACACCGCAGATATACTTCCCGTTTTCAAGAATGAACTCGGCACCAGCAAATTCAGGTCTGAATGCTTTAAATTTTTCAAGATCCAGGATCTCATTCATCACAATATTTACATCTACATGTAGTGCAGATGTTGTGTACTGGGATTTTAAACCGTGAGATACAAACTTATTAGTGCCACGACCTTCTTCATCAATAATCCGGTATACAAAATTAGACCTGCCCTGAATCATTCCCTGATTAATCAGCTTTTTGAAGGGCTCCTCTTCAACTACATATCCAAGATCTTTTAAAAATTTATTCCAGAATCGGCTGTAAAGCAAGTGTCCGGTGGCATGTTCTGAACCACCGATATACAAATCAACATCCTTCCAGTAAGTGATTGCCTCTGCAGGTGCGAAACTATCCTGTTTACGATCATCCTGCGAAGCCATATAGCGGTACCAGTACCAGCTCGAACCTGCCCAACCGGGCATGGTACTCAGCTCATACTCCAATTCATCTTTGTACTTCCAATTCTCTGCCCTACCCAATGGTGGTTCTCCGCTTTCCGTTGGCAGGTATTTATCTACCTCAGGTAAAACCAGCGGAAGATCTTCCCTGTCGATCAGGTAAGGGAGCCCTTCTTTGAAATACACGGGTACTGGCTCCCCCCAATAACGCTGGCGACCAAAGATTGCATCACGCAAGCGGTAATTTACTTTGGCCTTACCGGCACCAAGCTCTTCAAGTTTAGCTATCAGTGTGTTTGTAGCTTCTTTATATTTCAGTCCGTTGATTATGCCTGAATTAATATAATGACCTTCCTTAGTCGGATCAGCCTCCTTGTCCAGATTCTTCTGTGCATCAGATATGGCAACAATAGGCAATCCAAATTTAGTTGCAAACAACCAGTCGCGCTGATCTCCTGAAGGTACCGCCATCACTGCTCCTGTTCCATAACCTGCCAAAACATAATCAGCGATCCAAATCGGAACCGGCTCATTTGTTATTGGATGGCTAGCATAGCTTCCTGTAAATGCACCGGATACTGTTTTTGTATCGGCCATACGATCAAGCTCGGTTTTCTTTTTAGTCTGATCGATATAATTCTGGATTTCTGATTCCTGTTCAGGAGTGGTTAATCCGGCCACATATTCATGTTCAGGTGCAAGAACGAGAAAGGTGGTTCCGTAAATTGTGTCGACACGTGTAGTAAATACTTCTATCACCTTACCGGAGTTCAGGCCAAATCTTACAAGAGCCCCCACACTTTTCCCAATCCAGTTACGCTGCATTTCTTTTAAGGGATCAGGCCAGTCTATTCCATCAAGGCCCTGAAGCAAACGATCAGCATATGCTGTGATACGCATACTCCATTGCATCATTTTTTTCTGCTCAACAGGGTGACCGCCACGTTCAGAATAACCGTCTTTTACTTCATCATTGGCTAAAACTGTACCTAATGCAGGGCACCAGTTTACAGTACTTTCCCGGAGATAGGTAAGCCGATACTTCAATAATTCAGTTTGCTTTTCAGATTCAGATAATCCCTTCCATTCCTCTGCAGAAAAAGTGCTGACATCGTCATCACATACCGCTTTTAAACCTGCAGTACCTGAATTTTCAAATCTCCGGATCAGCTCATCCATGCTTTCTGCCTTATCACTTTCAAGGTTATACCATGAATTAAAAAGCTGCATAAAGATCCACTGGGTCCATTTATAATATTCCGGATCACTAGTACGCACCTCACGACTCCAGTCAAATGAAAAACCCAGATTATCGAGCTGTTCGCGATAGCGGTTTATGTTAGTTTCTGTAGTAATTGCAGGATGCTGTCCGGTTTGAATGGCATATTGCTCTGCAGGTAAACCAAAAGAGTCATATCCCATTGGATGCAAAACGTTGAAACCTTTTAAACGTTTGTATCTCGCATAGATATCGGAGGCAATGTAGCCGAGCGGATGCCCTACATGCAATCCCGCACCTGATGGGTATGGAAACATATCCAACACATAATATTTTGGTTTAGCAGAACTATTATCGACTTTAAAAGTCTGATTTTCGGCCCAGAACTTTTGCCACCTCTTCTCTATATCTCTGAATTGATAATCCATTGTAAAACTGATAAGCTGCGAAAATACTAAAATCTCCGATTTTTTGAATCAGATGCTGCCTATAAAACCTCAATTAACTTACATAAAGGCCTTCTCTAAAAAATTTAACAAAGTTTAACTTCAAATCAGGGCATTTCAGCGCTTATTATTTAGGTTTATGAACTGAATTCTTTATTTTCGCAACATATCATTTCGCTCATGGAAGAATTTGAAAAAAGTACATCGTCCGGAAAAACTAAAACAATTTATGTTTCTACTGTAATCAGTATTGCTCTGGTTCTGCTAATGACAGGACTGTTGGGTCTGATTCTGGTACATGCGAAAAACCTCTCAAAATACGTTAAAGAGAACATTGTACTTAATATTATCGTTAACGATGGTGCCAAGGAGGTGGATATTACAGCCTTACAAAAACAATTGGATGCAAATCCTTATGTCTTAAAAACCCAGTATGTAAGTAAAGAGCTTGCTGCCAGAAATTTAACCAAGGATCTTGGAGAAGATTTTGTTGACTTCCTTGGATATAACCCGCTATTATCGTCTATAGATCTTTATATGAAGGCAGATTATGCCAATAATGAGAGCATTGAAGCTTTCACCTCCCAACTTAATAAAAACCCTCTGGTAAAGGAAGTAATTTATCAGAAGTCTCTGATAGACATGGTCAATCAGAATATCAGGGGAATTGGCCTGGTCATACTCGCCTTTGCAACAATCCTGCTGATCATAGCTGTTGCCTTAATTAATAATACCATTCGGCTAGCAATCTATTCACAACGCTTCCTGATAAAGAGTATGCAATTGGTTGGAGCCACACAAAACTTTATCCGTAAACCTTTCCTTACTTATGGAATTCTTCACGGCCTATTCGCCGGACTTATTGCAGTAATTCTCTTATTGCTTACTCTATATTTAGCTCAGCAGCAGGTGCCCGAAATGATTATTCTGCGCAACTGGCTCGAATTTGGAATTGTTTTCCTGGCTGTTATCGGGATTGGAATTCTGATCTCCGGACTGAGCACCTATTTTGCAGTAAGCAAGTTTCTTCGTTTAAAAATTTACGAGCTCTATAAATAATGGTACAGAAAAATACTCCAATTAAGGAAAGCCCGCAAGAGGGTTTTGTGTTCGGAAAAAATAATTACCGGTTGATGTTACTTAGTATCATTGTCGTCGTAGTTGGCTTTATGCTTATGATCGGGGATACCGATATTTATGAATTCAGAAAGATTGTTCTTGCCCCAATTGTTGTACTGGCAGGCTTTGCCATCGGTTTTATTGCAATTCTTAAAAAATAATGACCGTTTATCAGGCAATTCTGCTGGCTGTTATTGAAGGCCTGACAGAATTTTTACCGGTTTCTTCCACAGGCCATATGATCCTGGGTTCTTCCCTGATGGGTATTCAGTCAGACGATTTCGTCAAATTATTTACTGTTGCTATTCAACTTGGAGCCATACTTTCGGTTATCGTGCTTTACTTCAAAAGGTTCTTCCAGACTATTGGATTCTATTTTAAGCTTCTCGTTGCATTTCTACCCGCTGTATTTTTTGGCTTGTTACTCAGTGATAAAATAGACCAGTTACTTGAAAGTCCGCTAGGTGTAGCTATTGCACTCCTTGTTGGTGGCGTTATTCTGCTTTTCGTAGATAAGTGGTTTAAGGATGGCACGATTGATAACACAGATGATATCAGCTATGGCACGGCATTTAAGATCGGTTTGTTTCAATGTATCTCTATGATCCCCGGAGTTTCAAGATCTGCTTCAACGATCGTAGGTGGAATGTCTCAAAAATTATCCCGCAAAACCGCTGCAGAGTTTTCTTTCTTTCTGGCGGTACCAACTATGTTTGGTGCAACTGCAAAGAAGTTATTTGACTTTTATCAGGATGGATTTGTAATCAGCCAGGAGCAAATAAACTTATTGCTTATTGGTAATATTGTCGCTTTTATAGTCGCTATGCTGGCTATCCGGTATTTTATAACCTTCCTACAAACCAGAGGGTTCAGAATCTTCGGTTGGTATCGCATCATTGTAGGCGGTATTATTCTGATTCTGCTTCTTTCAGGCTATGATCTTCAAGTGATCTGATGAGTGAAACAATAAGTAAGACTTTCCCGGACTTCAATTTTGCAGAAGGAGAACTGCTGCTCATCAATAAACCCTATAAATGGACCAGTTTTGATGTTGTTGGCAAGATTCGCAATTCATTTAAACCCTTAAAGTTAAAAGTAGGGCATGCAGGCACACTTGATCCGCTTGCAACCGGTTTACTGATCATCTGTACCGGTAAGATGACCAAGAAAATTGACGAATTTCAGGCGCAGCAAAAGGAATATACCGGTACTATGATACTTGGCGCAAATACTCCTTCCTATGACCTTGAAACTGAGATTGACGAGACCTTCGATATCAGTCAGCTCGACGAAGAAAACATCAGGGCAAATACCAAACAATTTACCGGTGAACTTGATCAGTACCCTCCTGCACATTCGGCGGTTAAGGTAGATGGAGAACGACTTTATATGAAAGCCCGCAGAGGAGAAAATGTAGAATTAAAAACACGAAAAGTCAATATCATTCAGTTTGAGATCACCCGGATTGAGCTACCGGAGGTCGATTTCAGAGTAGTTTGCAGTAAAGGCACCTATATCCGGTCACTGGTACATGATTTTGGAAGATCCCTGAATAATGCTGCACACTTAAAATCACTTCGCCGCACTAAAAGCGGAGATTATGATGTCGAAAATGCTTATGAAGTAATGGAACTGGTAAATCATATCAGGCAGCTAAAAGAAGAGGCGAACTTAAAATAATAATTATTCTTAGTTTTGCCCTCTCTCCCAAAAGATGAAGATTTACAACCATATTGACGAATTCAAAAAAATCCATAATGCCGTAGTTACTATTGGCACTTTTGACGGGGTACATATCGGGCATCAGAAGATCATTAGCCGTTTACAGGAAGTTGCAAAGAAGAGTGGAGGGGAAACAGTAATTCTGACTTTTTTTCCGCATCCGCGTATGATTCTTCATCCGGACGATCTGAATATTAAACTGATCAGTACAATAGCCGAAAAAGCTGAAAAACTTGAATCGCTGGGAATAGACCATCTGATCATCACTCCTTTCACCCGGGATTTTTCAAACCTGACTCCTCAGGAATATATCAAAGAAATACTTGTTGAGAAGATTGGTACACGCCATATTGTTATTGGTTATGATCACCGTTTTGGAAAGGATCGCAAGGGTGGTTTGCAAGAACTTCAATCCTTTGCTTCTGACTTTGGCTTTGATGTCGAAGAAATTCCTGAACAGGATATCAATGATGTAGCGGTAAGTTCCACCAAAATCAGAAATGCAATTTTAAGCGGAGATGCTAAAACTGCAAGTGAATTTCTGGGTTATGCCTTTCAATTGAACGGAAAAGTGATCAAGGGGGATCAGTTAGGCCGGGTTCTCGGATTTCCGACTGCAAATTTATTTATTGAAGAGAGCTACAAGCTTATCCCTTCGGATGGCATATATGCCGTGAGTATTGAGATCAATACTGAAGAAGGAAGCCGAAAAACAGCAATGGGTATGGCCTATATCGGTCACCGCCCCACAATCAATGGAATGAGCCGAAATATCGAAGTAAACATCTTTGATTTCGATGAAGACATCTATGGACAAACTATTCGGGTTAACTTTTTGGCTTACCTGCGGGGAGATCAGAAATTCAATTCACTCGAAGAACTAAAAAACCAACTGATAAAGGACGAAAAAGCAGCGAGAAAAATGCTTCTGCGACCACTTTAATAATACCTTCATTTTAGCTATTCGGTAGAATGGCAGAAAAAATCCGGAGTTTTTAATGCAATAAAAAAGGCCGTCCACAGAAGGTGAACAGCCTTAAACAGATATATATTTGGTTATGCTTGTTTTGCAAATTGTACGTTAATCTGCAACTTGATTTCATCACCTACTACAATTGCACCGGCTTCTGTAATTCCATCCCAGGTTAATCCAAACTCCTTGCGGCTGATCTTACCTGAAACCTCAAAACCTGCTTTATCATTACCATAGAAATCAGTAGCTGTACCACCAAACTCCACATTTAATTTCACCGGTTTGCTTACATTTTTCACTGTCAGATCACCTGACAATTCATAATCATCCCCAACTTTTTTAAATGAACCTGACTTGAATGAAATTTTTGGAAATTGCTCCGCATCAAAAAAATCTGCAGATTTAAGGTGGCCATCACGTTGTTCCTGATTGGTATCAATACTGTTTACATCAAGGGTAAACTCAATTGCTGCATCCTGAAAATCCTCATTTTCTGATTCCATACTGCCTGCAAAAGATTTGAATGTGCCTGTAACTGTTGAAATTACAAGATGTTTTACCTTAAAATGCACTTCTGAGTGCGTTGGATCGATGATCCATTTAGTTTTT
>CAZTRY010000054.1:0-4128 GCA_964616525.1 uncultured Sphingobacterium sp.
TTGCTTCTAGCCATAAATATGTGCAAGAAAGTAGAAATAATAGGAAGAAATAAATGGGCGGGACTGTTTCCCTATAAAATTCTGCTGAAATATTTTCTTCATTATTTTCTGAAACGGATTTTTCTGCTGCCTCATTATTGTTTTTTATCTTTTTTACTGCTTTCACTGATGCCCAATCAGTTTTATTAAATACATAAAACCAGCCCTGAACTGATTTTTGGGAAACACCATTTTCAAGTAAATGCCATCCGGTTTTTTTGGGCCAGAATGGAGCGATCCATTGGAATCCCAGAACCGGGTTCTGGGCGAATTTTAAAAATTCAGCCTCTGATCTTGCAATAGGGATGGTATCAGAACCCGTTTCTATCAGTATTGATGTTTCCTGATTAAGCACAGGAAATGGATCTTTTAATGCCCAAACTGAACTTAATTCTTTCAGCCTTGCAACATTTCCAATAAGTTCTGACCAATAAGAAGAGTAGGATTTGGGATCATTCCCAAGTATCCAGGTATAGGTATCAGTAATACTGCTGAGGAGGATTCTGCCTTTGCCGGATAATTTGCTACTTACCAGAATATTTGCTTTTTCATCCCTTACCAGGGCCTGATTGTCCTCTTTTGGAAGTATTCTGAATGAGCCTGAAGAGCCTGAAGTCATTTTTCTAACAGTAAAATTATCCCAGTTCAGACTGATTGTTTTATCATCTGCCCTAACTAAAGCTTTGGTTTCGAAAATTTCATTGAAAAATCCTTGTCTTTTACCGATACTGTCAGCGATCATGATGAGACCCATTCCATCACTAAGTTGATTCTTTATGGCCTGATTTTCTGCCCTGCTCAGCACTGATAATTCCTCCGGATCACTGATCAGTACATCGAAATTTTCAAGAACAGCAGGCTTAATTTGATCCAGATTAATCTTTGAGCTGTTTAAAAATTCGGTATTGAATTTATTTTTGCTGATTGCAGAACGAACAGCGACAACATATTGATTCTCAAACAGCCAGTTCTTCAGGAATTTATTTTCGAAATCAGGGGAGGAGGACAGGATCAGCACCTTTAATGTGGCCTGTGATTCAACAAAAACCGGTATTTTTTCATGGAGAATGGTGTCTTTATCGGTAATGCCGGTCAAGGTATAAACAGCTTTGTCCAGATGTTTTGGAATGGTTTTTAGCTGAAATTTTTCAGGCCCGCCCGAAGGAATGTTCACTGAATCTAAATTTGTTCCCAGACCACTTAGTATGAGTTTTACCGGCTTATCGCTGCCGTTCTGAAAAATTCCGCTCAATACAAGCTGCTCTCCTGATTTTATAGTCTTGTTCCAATGAACAGATTGTAATCCCATTGGAATGGGAGAAGGATGGAAAACCAGATTTTTATTGCTTAACAATTCCAATTCCTGGTCTTCCAGTCCGTAACCAAGAACATGAAATTTAGAAAATTGCTGGTTCATTGCCAGAAAAGCTTCCAGATCCGGTATCAGTCTGACAGATCTGTTATCATTAGCCAGTTTGGGATTTGTAGTAAAGGCAGGGATATTTTTAAATTTTTGGAGACTATCCTGATGAAATCCATTTGTGATTAAAACCACAGCATTTTCTGACCTCTGGTCTGCTTCTTTCTGATAAGTTAAGGGTATTGCGATAAAGATCAGGGTAATAGCAGCAAGACAGCTGGCAACAATCCTTAGAATCAGGTTGGCTTTATTCTTACGCTGTATTTCTTTCAGCAGTAAAAAACCAAGCAGAATAAGGGTTGATATGATGATGTAGCTGTTCTCCATATTAAGGCCTGGTCCGATTTAAATTAATGAAATACTCATTAGAAAGTGCCGATCCAGGCCGCTATTTTTAGCCTGTGGTACTTTCATCTCTTCCCTGATTATTTTCTGAAAGGCAGCTTCAACACTAGGTATATCTTTAGCATTAGCCTTGCCATCAGTATTCATGATCCTTCTCAGGGAGGCAAGAGCACTTAGAAATACTGTCGGTTCTGCAGATGCCTTTTCAGCCAATAGAGCTTCTGAATCCTTTAGAAGTCTAATTTCCTGATCGCTCAGTCTGTCCCCATTTCTTAAACGTGCAAGAACAGCCGTAGCTCTTTTGACTGAGTTTTGCCGTACATCTTTCTTTACTGATTTACGCTCCGCTGAAGGCTGGATAATTTTATCAAGTTCGCCGCTTAGCCTCTTTTCTGCCTTTATTTGAGGAGCTTTGAATGCCGTTTTAGCAACATAAACCCTTGATTTTTGCTGCAGATCTTTCAGCAGACGAAGGGCCTTATATTCAAAAGGAAGTGCCTCTTCAGGTTTGTATGTCCGCAACCGCAATTCTGCACTCCACATTTCCGCCAGCGTGGCTTTTAGCTGTGCCTTAAGTTCAGGTTCAAAGAAGGTGGCATCCTCAGCGATATCATGTTTATGGGCATAGCCGTCCAGCATTTTTTCTGCATTGCCAAAATCAGCGGCCTCATTCTCAGCATGATCTTCATGTTCTTCTCCAATCTCTTCATCTGTTTCTTCGCCCAGAAATTTTCCATAACGCAGTCGCAAGAGCTTTTGGTCAATGCCCAGATTATTGCTGCGGTTCTTTAACACTGCTTCATTAATTTGTGATCTTTCTTTGATCAGCTTTTCAGTATCAATGATGATCTGTCGCTGGCTTCTGAAATATTCCGGAACCAGATTTACTCCTGAAAGCATACCATCCATACTCATCAATTGAGCCGTATCCTGAATGGTGACGATGTAAATATCTGAACGGCTTTCCTGCTTCCGGCTGTCTTTTGCATTGATGAAAAAATATAATTCATCGCCCGGAGCCATTCCCATAGACTCAAGATCCAGGGTTTTTCTAAACTGATATTGCCGGTCACCATCAAATGATGCAGCAAGGCTAATCTTTTGATCTTTAAACTGTACGCCTTCCCCTTTTCCACGGCTTATGGTAGCCGAAATAAAGGCATCTTCAATTCCGTAATCATCATTAATCTGCAGATTTAATGTGGTCTTTCTAGGCTCGCCGATATCGATGCTGCTGTATTGTGCCGGGCTGATAATCCTGATTACAGCAGGCTGGTCCTTTATTATTTCAAGTTTGTAGAGTTCTGAAAGTTTATCATCCATTTTCAGCTGGTAAAATCCGGAGTGCTCTATTTTTTTATTGAATGCCCATTTTGTTTTTTCTTTGTTCAGCGCACGCAGGCTCATGCTTTGCTTATCATTGAAAATGAATTCAAGGCGTTTAACCGGCAGCTTAGTCTCCATTTCCCAGCTTAGTACTGAACCTTCTTCAAACTTTGCTGAAAATTGTTTTTGTGTTCTTGACGACAATTTGGTGTATGCAGGCGGACTTATCTTCAGGCTCAGTGATTCGATTCCCGGGAGCTGGGTTTCTTTTAGTTCAGGCAGATTGGATCTTGTCCCGACAATCTGAGCAATATCAATTTTGTTAAGCAGATCAAACCTGTTTAACAGCAATGAAATAATCAGAGAAGCGAAAAAAATCAGGACAGAGATCTTCAGGCGGCGATGGATCGAAAGGGGGACTTTAAGCGTACTTAATTCAGGTTCAATTTTTCTGATTTGAAGTTTTTCAAGGGTGTTGAGGGCATTTTCCGATTTCAGAAACAGATCTGAGCTTTCCTCAAGCTCAGGATAGTTTTGGTTTAACAGTCGGGTAACTTCATTCAGGTTAAGATTCAGGATTCCGGATCTCAAAACCAATCCGCATGCCACAGGAACAAGAATTCCCGGTATCCACCAAATAGAAACCTGCGCAAATTCAGACCAGATGAAGAAGTTCAGGATAGCGATCGATGCGGCAATGAATAGTGCAGAAAGCAGCCTTGAACTGATCCAGAGTGTCCTGATTTTATTGATATAATGATTCCCCTTCATATTCCCCATCTCCGTTTATATTTTTCTGAATGATAACCAGCGTTCGGCAAGAAACAGGAGTATCAGACATATCCAGAAGAAATGGTTAAGGTCTGATTCAGCATTTTTCAGTACAGTCCCTGATTTAATCTCTGCCTTTGCCGGGATAATCCATGATTCGTCTACTGATCTCCTGTCATCATATTCAGATGAATGATTCCTGAATTTTGGAATAATAAGCGGTACCA
>CAZTRY010000054.1:4228-7982 GCA_964616525.1 uncultured Sphingobacterium sp.
GGCGTTTTTTCAGAAAGCCAGAATACGATGTTTTGATCACCATTTATTAAGCCTGAAGAGATGGAGCTTAATTCAATCTTTCTTCCGGTGAATTTTTGAATCGCTCTGATGGCCGCCGTCAGATATTCAGCATCCTTTTTGAAACTATCTGCATAAATACCAATCCGGATGGTAGACGTATCGACGGAAACGGGCTTCTGTTGAGGTTTGGCAGTATTTTTAATGCTCAGACTTGTAATACCCTCCTGAATGTCAAGGGTAAATGCTGTATTTGTTTTTGAGGGATCAATACTTACAGGAACCTTTTTCAGTCCTTTGGGTTCAGATTGGGCAATAATTGCCCTGATTGAGTCATTGGTAAACCAGGCATATTCTATCCACCTGGCATTGGAATCTTTTGGAGTAAAAGTTTTCCAGTTAAGTTTTGTGACAATTTCAGGGCGTTCACCTTTGAAGCGATTAAGCCGGTTTGCTGTGAAAATATACACTTCCTTTCCATTTGGGATTTCCTGATCCAGCATTCTGAGAAGCGACCAGTAGGAAAGCTTTCCGGCGGTACTATCAATGATGATTTCGGAATCTTTCAGTTCATTAATATTGACAGTTTTAAATCCCGGTTCAAATAAATGGAGCTCATAACCAACTCTGTCCAGAGAGTCTATTTCCTTTTGAAACCTGGAATAGGTTTCTGTAAAATTTTCTTTTTCGATCAGAATCCAGCCCCCTTTTTGATCACTGCTATTTGAGCTAATCCACACAGGTTCTGAGAGAAATATGGAGAGAATAATGATCATAAGGCATCGCAGTAATAGCAGAAGTAAATCCAGGAGTCGTAAACTGCGGGCATTCTGCCTGGAACTTTCATCAAGCAGATTGACACTGCCAATTTTAAGTGTTTTCCCCTTTTTAACATTCCATAAATGGATCAGAAGTGGAAGGATCATTCCACTTATTCCAAAAAGCCATATGGGGTTAAGGAGCTGGAACATTTATACTCTTAATTTATTTCTTTGATTTAAAAAATCACGGAGTGCCTGATCCAGAGGCTGATCCAGACTGATTAGTCTGTAATTTATTTGTCTGTCGAGCAAATCCATCCTTAACCGGGAAAGGTATTTTTCCAGGTTCTCCTGATAGGTATTTTTAGAAGATCTTACATCAATTTTAACAGTTTTACCGGTTTCGAGATCCTCAACTGCGGTATAACCTTTATAGTCGAGATCGAGCTCATTTTTCCCCATCAGATGGAAGACAATAAGTTCATTTTTTAATGCAGACAGCGTATCAAGTAATTTGAAAATTTCACCGTTTTGCTCGTATAAATCTGTAATAAACACCAGCAACTCCCTCTTTTTGGAACCGGAATAAATGTCTTTATAATGGATTGCTTTGGTGAATTTTCCTCCGGCTTTGATCCGTTCAAGTTGATCAAACATTCTGGCCAGATGCTGAAAATCCTGTCGGGAAGCCAGTGAAAATAATCCATCTTCATTGAAAACGTATAGACCTATAGCATCTCCCTGTGAATTTGCAAGATAAGCCATAGAGGCTGCCAGATAGCGGGCATAGTCAATTTTTCGGATGCCTCCGTCTTCATGATTCATTGATCCGCTGGCATCAATGAGAAACCTGACCGAAATACTGGTTTCCACTTCTGATTCCCGTATGTAGTAACGGTCTGAACGGCCATACATTTTCCAGTCGAGCCAGCGCAGGTCATCTCCCGGCTGATAGCTTCGATATTGGCTGAATTCCAGTCCCGGACCTTTAATGGAGCTTTTATTAATACCCGTCATGAACCCATCAACAACAGTTTTTGCTGCCAGCGACAGGTCTTTTATGGCCATTAAGACTTTCGGGTCTAATAATTTACTCATACGAGATATTAGATTTGAGATATTGGATTTGAGATGTGAGACATGGCATTTGAGACATGGGATTTCGTTGGAAATTCAGAAATTTTCATTTTTGAAATCACTAAACACTACTCTTTGGTCTTTCGCTTGTCCGGATCAGTTCGGCAGTTACGAGGTCAGTATTTACATTTTCGGCTTCGGCTTTAAAATTCACCAGGATCCGATGTCTTAAAACAGGGTAGGCCATACTGTGAAGATCTTCCATGATCACGGCATATCGGCCTTTTAAAAGTGCTCTGGCTTTTGCGGTCAGGATTAGTGCCTGTCCAGCACGTGGACCAGCGCCCCATCTTACCCATTCTTTAACATAGTCTGATGTTGTCGTATCCGGACGGCTTGTTCGTATAAGCTTTCCAACATAGCTAATCAGGTCATCACTGATACTGACATCCCGCACCAGAGATTGAATCTGGAGAATCTCTTCACCACTTAAAACCGGATCTACTTTTAATGATTTTGAACCCGTTGTGCTGCTTAGAATTCCATATTCTTCCTGTTCAGTTGGATAACCGATCTTCACAAAAAGAAGAAACCGGTCTAATTGTGCCTCAGGCAATGGATAAGTTCCGGCCTGCTCAATTGGATTTTGAGTTGCCAGAATAAAGAAAGGGCGATCCAGAGGATAGGTTTGTCCGCCGTAGCTTACCTCAAATTCCTGCATGGCCTCAAGCAATGCCGATTGTGTTTTGGGAGGTGTCCGGTTGATCTCGTCGGCAAGGACGATATTTGCGAACAGAGGGCCTTTGTTAAACTTAAAGAAACGCTTTCCGGTTGCATGGTCTTCTTCCAGGATCTCGGTGCCTATGATATCGGTTGGCATCAGATCAGGAGTGAATTGTATTCTGCGGAATGATAGGTCGAGCGCCTGTGAAAGTGTTTTGACCATCAATGTTTTTGCAAGGCCGGGAACTCCTTCCAATAAGCAATGACCACCTGCCATTAAAGTAATAATCAGTTCATCTAGTACCTGGTCCTGACCCACGATTACTTTTTGGACCTCTTTTTTTAATCCGGGCAGTTTAGCCAGGATTGTTTTAATATTGTTCTCTGAAATTTCCAAATTTTGAATAATGATTGCTGGTTAGCGGATTGTAATAATTGGGAAAATTAAAAATAAATTGGTTGAAACGAGGAGAATTTATGTCGGGATATCAGCTAATTTACATAAAATAGCCCCGAAAACTCTTTTCGGAATAATTATAGCAATAATTTAGTTGAATGTTTAGCTCAAGATTCACATTTGCAAGAATAAAATATCGCTCAGGTAACTGGGATACCGACCAGCGAATGCCTGCAAATTTGTTGAACTCATTGGTGGAGTATACAACGATTCCGATAAATCAGGAAGAGAAAGTTGTGGATCTGGCTAGTAATGAGCTGTTTTTGTATCCATTTACTTACCTCAGCGGACATAAGCTGGTTCAGTTTAACCAGCAGGAAAGGAACAATTTCAAGAAGTATGTGGAGAATGGGGGCTTCGTTTTTGTAGATGATTGCAATCATGATATTGATGGTCTTTTTGCAAAATCATTCGAAGCGCAAATGAGTTCCTTGTTTGGATCTTCTGCTTTAAAGAAAATACCCAATAATCATGAGATTTACAGCTCCTTCTTTAAGTTTGAAAAAGGGCCTCCAACTACTTCATTTGAATTGAATGGCTGGGGTGATGATCTGGTTCATGATTATCTCAAGGCTATCGAAATAAACGGCCGGATTGGCGTGCTTTACAGCAACAAGGATTATGGCTGCGAATGGGATTATGATTTCAGAAATAAACGTTTCTATGCTGAAGACAATACCAAATTTGGAGTGAATATTATTTTGTATGCGATGGGGGG
>CAZTRY010000054.1:8082-9609 GCA_964616525.1 uncultured Sphingobacterium sp.
TGAACTATGCTATGAAACCCAGGTATTGGTTTCAAAAATCAAAATATTTTGCCCTATACCCTTATCCGACCATTTATTACCGTATTATTTAACCTCTTTTTAAATCTAATTCAGGCTAAATAAATTAATCCTTCAGAATAATCGATAAAAGAAGATTCTTTATCCTTTAAGATGTTTTTCCAGCCATGCATAGGCTTTTTCCTGTATATCCCGATTGTAATTATGGGTGGTTTTAGGAGAATAAAATGAAGTGTTATCGCCTTTGCCTGCCCAGTCGAATGCAGACTGGATTTCTGCTTTGGCCTTCATTTTTCCTTCTTCAGGGAAAAGGGGATCTTCTTCGCCTACTACGATCATACAGGCATTGGGAGCACTCATGGCTGCCAGATCCGGAATATCCATCCTGTTCAAAACACCCGGCAATAAACAAAAACTTCCAACCGCGCCGCTTAGATTATAATGTTGCTGTGTATCGCCGGTAGTCATCCATCCAACACTGACTGAAGCTTTTATCCGTGTATCCAGTGCTGCAAGGATGTTGGTTCTCCATCCGCCACCGGATAAACCTGTTACCCCAATTCTATTCATATCCACTTCCGGGCGGGTAGCTAAATAATCAATACATCTTGAATCGTCAAAGTAGTTTATACCAGCCCAGGTAGTTCCGGCCCAATTTAACTGCCTGACACCATAATATAAAAGATCACGGATTTTGGTATCATACTGCTTGTATTCTTCTGCTGATAACGAATAAGGATCAAAGTTAAGAGGTATTCCATTAATGCCTTTAGGAACGCGGTTCCCAAAATGATGGGCATCTATAACTATGACTGCATAACCTCTGTTTACCAGTTCTTCTGTTAAATATGCACCTTGATAGTATTCTTTACGATGTTTCACCAAAAGTTCATGATCCTTGCCGCCATTGGCAATCCGGTCTTTTCCAAAGCCCATAGGACCTCCCCATTCATGCAGCGCCACGATACCCGGAACTGGTTGTTTAACTCCCTTTGGCAAGAGGAGATATGCCTCCAGCCGATGCCATGGAGTAGTATTAAAAAGTATTCTTTCGAACGTATGGTTACCTCTGTCTTCTTTCTGTATCACTTCGGGTGCCAGGTTTAATGGCCCCGGGTTATAGTGCAATCCATCCAGCAGACATATTCTGGCTGCAGCCTGCCATTTTTTAAAACTACCTTTTGGATTCTTTTTTCTCCAGTTAGCAACCGTCAGATCCATAGGATTGTTTGCACGGATCCCTTCAAGCACGGGTTCCAGGGAACCATAAAGGTTTAATGGGTTTTTGATCGAGGGGATACCCGGCTGGATCTTAGCCATTCCAGGCTGAAAGGATAATAATCCCGACGAAGCAATAACAGCAGAGCCTATTGCAGATGTTTTTAGGAAATTTCTTCTTTTCAATTTAAAAAGGTTTAAAATTGAATATAATACTTTTCTCGCAGATTTATTCAAGCACTAAGCGCCGGAATTTATTATACGGTTCGCATTTCGATTCCAGCGGAGGCT
>CAZTRY010000054.1:9709-24013 GCA_964616525.1 uncultured Sphingobacterium sp.
AGCACTAAGCGCCGGAATTTATTATACGGTTCGCATTTCGATTCCAGCGGAGGCTGGAATCTCCTTTCTCCCAACAACGCATGTCATTCTCGCGAAAGCGAGAACCTACCAATAACTCGCGGTTGGTTTTATCACCAATCACCTCCTAGTTATATGAGCCTTGTGCTTATTGGTTGGTGAGAATACCCACCATAAGGAAGCATAGGAAATTTTCCGCCAGTCCCAATCCAACATTCACCCGAGAATATGTATTTTTGTAAAATTTTGATTCTTCTTGATGACTAAAAACGCTTTAATTGCCCTTGATGGCAAGTATTGTAATTCACTAAATACCTATTCCAGATTTCTAACCCGTGAGGTGACGATTGGCCATATCCCTATGGGTGCCCATAATCCGATCCGGATCCAGAGTATGACCACAACAGATACCATGGATACCATAGGTACGGTTGAGCAATCAATCCGCATGGTTGATGCGGGTTGTGAATACGTGCGTATTACTGCTCCAAGTGTTAAGGAAGCCAAAAATCTGGCAAACATCAAGAAGGAATTAAAGGCAAGAGGTTATGATGTACCGCTCATTGCCGATATACATTTTACTCCCAATGCTGCCGAAGAGGCTGCCCGGATCGTTGAGAAAGTGCGTATCAACCCGGGTAATTATGCAGATAAAAAGCGTTTTGAAAATTTTGAATATACCCCTGCTGAATATCAGGCAGAACTAGAAAGAATCTACAAAAAATTTGCTCCTCTGGTAAAGGTTTGCAAGGAATACGGCACTGCCATGAGGATTGGAACCAATCATGGTTCCTTATCAGATAGAATCATGAGCCATTATGGGGATACACCCCGTGGCATGGTCGAGTCGGCAATGGAATTTATGCGGATGTGTGAGGATTTGAATTATCATAACCTCGTTATTTCGATGAAATCCAGCAACCCACAGGTTATGGTTCAGGCATACCGCCTGCTTGTTGAAACCATGGTGAAGGAGGGAATGAATTATCCCCTGCACCTCGGGGTAACCGAAGCAGGTGATGGCGAAGACGGCCGTATCAAATCGGCGGTGGGTATCGGTGCATTGCTTGAGGATGGGCTGGGAGATACCATACGTGTGTCACTTACCGAAGACCCGGAGTTTGAAGCGCCGGTTGCAATCGCTTTAGCAGATCGGTATAAGTGGAGAGAGAATAAGCAGTTATCAGTGGAATCCAGCCCGGCAACAGATAACAGACTACCGATAACACATAATCCGTATGAATACAAGAAACGTCATACCAATGAACTCAACACCTTCATTGGAGGCCATCAGGTTCCGCGTGTAGTCATTGATATCTCAAAGAAGAATCTTAAGGATCCGGCAATATTGTCAGAAGTGGGTTATCTGTATTCTGCTCTGCTAGATAAATATAATATGGCTGAGCAATCCACTGATTTTGTATATCTGGCGGATGAACTTCCTTCTTTTAATTTCCCGGGAAACCTGAAACAGCTTTACAATTACTCAACCTGGAAAGGACTTCAAAATAAGAGCAATTGCCACCCTTATTATTCTTTGAAAGAATATGTTGCGGCAGAGGTTCGTGATCCTTCACTAAACCTGGTTGCAATCTCCAATTCTGACATCGGTTCGGATATTTTTAATGAGATTCCTTTCGATAATACGCTCGTATTCGTGCTCGAGACTCAGTCCATCTGTGGATTACAGGATCAGCGTCAGGCATTTTTTAAACTGGTGGAACTGGGGCTTGAAATGCCTGTTATAATTAAGCGGTCTTATGGGTTTCCACCCGATAGCTATCGGGTTACCGGTAATCAGTTACCCGGCAAATCGGATTTACAGATCGATGAATCCAGCCTGACAACAGACAACAGACAACAGACAACAAACATCGACTATTTTCAATTATATTCAGCAACAGATCTGGGTGGCTTAATGCTGGATGGTTTTGGAGATGGAATTTGGGCAGATGCCCCTGAAATTTCTCCCAAAGCGATACTCTCAACCTCATTCGGAATCCTTCAGGCTACCCGTTCCAGGATTTCCAAGACCGAATATATTTCCTGCCCGAGTTGCGGAAGAACCTTGTTCGATCTTCAGATTACCACACAGATGATTCGAAGCCGTACTGACCATCTCAAGGGACTTAAAATAGGAATCATGGGATGTATAGTAAATGGTCCGGGTGAAATGGCTGATGCCGACTATGGCTACGTGGGTACCGGTCCGGGTAAGATTACACTATACCGGGGTAAAGAAGTTGTTAAGAAGAATGTCAACACAGAAAATGCCCTTGATGAATTGATCGGGATTATTCGTGATGATGGGAACTGGCTCGAGCCTGAGCAAGAGTAACTATTAACCCGTTCATTATTCTACTCAAAAGAGATATGCCCGATTGGCTGATTCCAGGATGTTATTTTAAACTGTCGGTTGAATCGCCAATCTTTAGGATCATATTGTAAATGGTTGATTGACCGATTTACTGCACCATGTTATGGACTTGCTTTAAAACCGGGATTTTCAATCTGGAAGACCTTTCAGCTATGTGCGGAATATTCTTACTCTTAATTGGAATTTTTAAGCAAAAAGGAGAGATAATTGCCTTTTCATTTGGTAAGACATAGTAGTTCTATTGATAGTTATATTGCTATTTTGTGATGGTGGGAGATTATTTATAATCTTTCTAAACGTGTGTGTTTACAAAGGCGTGACATAATGAAAATCGCTTATATGTTACATTTGTGTTGATTTTTATTTAGGATTAGCAACTTGAAGTATTTAAAAGTTATTGCCTTTACTCATAAGTACGTCGACCTCAAAGATTTGGGTAAGTTTGTAATCTGCAATGAGTATTTGGAAAGTAGTCTCGAGAGTGTCAAAGCAAAGTTTGATATCCCTGAGATATTTTACCTTGGTACATGTAATCGCGTAGAATTTGTATTTACTGCCGATCAGAATCTTGATTCTCATTTCGTCAAAGACTTTGTCAGGACACTTAACCTGCCGGTTTCAGAAGATCAGGTGGATACCTTTGTGAATCAGGTGGTAGTCTATGAAGATGTAGAAGCGCTCAATCACCTGCTTCGTATTTCATGCTCACTTGAAAGTTTGGTTGTTGGAGAGAAGGAGATCCTTGCTCAGGTACGGAAGGCCTATGAAACCTGCCGTGTTTCTGGATTTACAGGTGATTATCTGCGATTGATTATGAACCGGGTTGTAAAAACAGCAAAGGAAGTTTATACCAATACCGGAATTGCACGTAAACCAATTTCAGTGGTTTCTTTGGCCTATCGCAAACTCCGTGAGTTGAAGATGTGTACTAATGCACGGATTTTGATTATTGGAGCAGGAGAAACCAACCGTAATATCTCCAAATACCTTAAAAAGCATAAATACTCAAATTTTGCGGTTTTTAACCGCAGCATTGAGAATGCTGAAGTACTTGCTTCAGAATTGGGAGGTAAGGCCTATGGTCTTGAAGACTTAAAATCATACAAAGGAGGCTTCGATGCGATAATTACCTGCACCAGTGCTACCGAGCCAATCATAACGAATGAAATTTACCAGTCCCTTTTGAATGGAGATACCTCCAGAAAAGTGATTGTTGACCTGGCAGTTCCAAATGATACCAGTCCGGAAGTTTTGGAAAACAATCCCGTAACTTTTATTGAGGTTCACAGCCTGCAGGAAATAGCAAACAGCAATTTGAAGGAAAGGTATGAGGAGCTTATTCATGCAGAGCGCATCATCGGTGAGAATATCGAGGAGTTCAAGCCTGTATTAAAACAGCGCCGTGTGGAGATTGCCATGCGTGAAGTACCTGAGAAAATCAAAGAGATTAAGGAAAATGCATTGAACAATATCTTTGTTAACGAAATCGAAGGTATGGATGATAATGCCCGTGAAGTATTAGTCCGTGTAATGAATTATATGGAGAAAAAATATATCAGCGTTCCGATGGTGATAGCCAAGGATATTCTGATAAAAAATAGCTGATTTTCTAATGATCCCAATCATTTTGGCTATTTTTAGCATTCAAAAAGATAATCCGGAATAAATTTATAATCATGTCTGATCATTTGCCCGAAGATAATAAAAGATCAAAAATTGTTATTGGAACACGCGGAAGTGAACTCGCATTATGGCAGGCGAATTTTATTAAGGATCGTCTGGCAGAAATTGGACATGACTCAGAGCTTAAAATTATTAAGACTCAGGGTGACAAAATATTGAATCTCAGTTTTGATAAGCTCGAAGGCAAGGGCTTTTTCACCAAGGAACTTGAAGAAGAATTACTGAACGGAAGCATTGATCTTGCCGTTCATTCACATAAAGATCTTCCA
Source organism: uncultured Sphingobacterium sp. (assembly GCA_964616525.1). Classification (GTDB taxonomy): domain Bacteria; phylum Bacteroidota; class Bacteroidia; order Sphingobacteriales; family Sphingobacteriaceae; genus Daejeonella. The sequence goes on from CAZTRY010000054.1 coordinate 14,057, forward strand.
ACCACAAATCCTGCGGGTTTGATCATAGCAGCCGTATCGGAGCGCGAAGACCCTGCAGAGCTATTAGTAATTTTAAAGGATTGTGTTGATATTCAGCAAAAGCTATCCCTTAAGTTTGGGGCTATGGTGGGAACCTCATCAAACCGTCGTAAATCTCAGTTGTTGGCTGTGAGGCCTGATTTTGAGATTGAAGATCTCAGGGGTAATGTTCAAACCCGCCTGCAAAAATTACGCGATGAGAAGTATGATGCAATCATGCTTGCCAAGGCCGGTGTGGTCAGACTGGGTTATGATCTGAGTGAGGAATTCCATGTTGAAGAGCTTGAGCCAACAGAGTTGATCCCGGCACCGGCACAGGGGGTCTTAGCTGTACAAATCCGTGAAAGTGATAAAGCCCTTTTTGATTTGTTGCAGCCCCTTAATAATGAGCTTGTTGCCGAGCAGATTTCAGTGGAACGCAAAGTTTTGAATATGTTTGATGGGGGATGTCAATTGCCACTGGGATGTTATTGCCGCAAAGATGGTTCATTTTTTCAGGTATGGACAGCCAAAGCATCGGATGGAACGGATTTTCCTGACCGGCTCTTCCTCCAATCCAAAACAACGAAGGGACTGGCAGAAAAAGTGGTGTCAAAATTTGCTCCCGACCGTAAATTTCCTGCTAATGTATTTATCAGTCGTGAACTTTCAGAAAACAGTTATTTGAGGAATGCGCTTAAGAAGCATCAGATAGAAATCGAAGACAGGTCTCTGATCAGAACTTTTCCTTCAATCAATAAGCTTGATCCTTTTATACTGAGAAATATTGACTGGGTATTTTTTAGCAGTAAGAACGCAATTGAGTATTTCTTTAAACTTGATCCACTCTTGTCTAAAAAAGTCAAATTTGGGGTATTGGGCAGAGGATCTGAAGATGCGCTCAGACGGCATGGAAAGCTTGCTGATTTTAACGGAGAGGAAGAGGGAATTGATACTAAAGATATAGCCACAGAATTTGCCAAGCTGGCAAACGGAAGTAATGTGCTGTTCCCGAGTGCAAAGGGCTCATTGAAGACTATACAGAAAGCATTGTCCGGCGACACCAGAATAGTTGAACTGACTGTATATGAAACAGTTAGTGAGGATAATGTAGCTCAATCCCTTGCAGAAGTACTGATTTTTACCAGTCCCTCAAATGTAGATTCTTATTTTGCAGAGAATTTACTGGAGCCGGATCAGCAGGTTATCTGTATTGGAAAAACAACCGGTCAGAAATTTGATGAAATGGGAGTGAAATATACATTGCCTTTTTCACCGGATGAAATGGGCTTAGCTGAAGCTGTATTTGCACTGGATTATTAAATCCGGTTGAACAAATTTATAAATCAAAGGATCATATGTTAATCCGCCCAAGAAGATTAAGAAAATCACCCATTTTGCGCGAAATGGTTGCAGAAACCAGGCTCTCAAAGGATATGTTTATCTATCCATATTTTGTAGTGCCCGGTAAAAATGTTGAGCATGGTATTGATGCAATGCCTGGTGTGAGTCATTTTTCTGTTGATAAATTGCTTAAAGACATTGAAAAATCAATTTCTCTCGGAATTAATAAGGTTTTGCTTTTTGGGGTAGGTGAAGAGAAAACAGAAGATGCAAGTTCATCCTATGATAAACATTCTGTAGTAGCAAATGCTGTCCGGGAATTGAAAAGGGAATTTTCTGATGATCTTTATGTAATCACTGATGTATGTACCTGTGCCTATACCACACATGGGCATTGTGGAATTCTGGATCACGATTATGTACAGAATGATAAGACTGTTGATCTACTGGCAAGAATGGCCTTAAGTCATGCTCAGGCCGGTGCAGATATGATTGCCCCTTCGGATATGATGGATGGCAGGATTTTGGGTATCCGCGAAAAACTGGACCAGCACAATCTGGAAAATACGGCAATAATGAGCTACAGTATCAAGTTTGCTTCCGCTTATTACGGGCCATTCAGAGAGGCAGCTGATTCGGCACCCGGCAAAGGCGACAGAAAAGCCTATCAGATGGACTTTCGCAACCCTCGTGAAACAATGCGGGAATCTGCTCTGGATGAGCAGGAAGGTGCAGATATTCTGATGGTTAAGCCTGCATTGGCCTACCTTGATGTAATAAAGAGCCTGAGAGAGAGTACTGATCTACCGGTAGCATGTTATAATGTTTCAGGAGAATACTCCATGGTAAAAGCCGCAGGTGCCAAAGGCTGGATCGATGAGCAGAAGGTAATCATGGAAAACATGTATGCATTTAGCCGGGCCGGAGCGAATATTATCATTACATATCATGCGAGGGAGATATTGGAAAAGGGGTGGATTTGAATTGAGACCCGATAGCTATCGGGTGGAGAGTTGAGAATGGAGAATTGAGAGTGGAGGGTGGAAAGATCGTATTGAGACAAATGGGTACTTATTTTGACATTTAGTATTATATCACAAAAAACTGATAACAGACAACTAATTAGTTTGAAAATAAATTAAAGAACAAGAAATACAGAATTGATCAATTTAGGTTGACATTTAGTACTAAGTACTAACATTCTCAACTCTCAATTCTCAACTCTCAATTAAGATAGAATGTTAGGATCACTAAAAAAGATGTTCTCAGGTTCAGATGAAGAGACTCCTGTAAATACGGTGGGTAAACCGGATATATCAAGAGAGAAATCTGCCGATTTGTATGAAAAGTCAAAGACCTATTTTCCCGGTGGAGTAAATTCGCCTGTAAGGGCTTTTAAATCCGTTCATGGAACGCCATTATTTATCCAAAAAGGAGATGGCTGTAATATTTGGGATGCAGACGGAAATCAGTTCATTGATTTTTGTGCTTCTTGGGGGCCGCTAATTCTTGGGCATAATCATCCGGCGGTTCGCGAAAAAGTGATTGAGGCCATGCAGAACGGAATGAGTTTTGGTGCACCTACAGCACTTGAAAATCAATTAGCCGAGCTCATTCTGAAGAATAATAAATACATCCGTAAAATTCGTTTTACAAGCTCAGGAACAGAAGCAGTGATGTCGGCAATCCGTCTTGCACGGGGTTATACCAAGCGTGATAAGATCATCAAGTTTGAAGGATGTTATCATGGGCACTCTGATTCTCTGCTTGTAAAGGCAGGCTCCGGACTGGTAACATTTGGTGAAACCTCATCTGCAGGGATTCCAAAGGCTTTTGCGGATGAAACCATAGTTGTTCCGTTGAATAATGAACAAGCTGTTAATGAGGCTTTTGAGCAATTTGAAGGACAGATCGCTGCAGTGATCATCGAACCTGTTCCTGCCAACAATGGCTTGCTGCTTCAGACCAAAGAATTCCTTGAATTTTTACGCAGGATATGCTCAAAGAATAAATCACTATTGATTTTCGATGAGGTTATATCCGGATTCCGCATAGGTTTTGAAGGTGCCGCTGGTTTTTATGGCATCCAGCCGGATATCATCACTTATGGTAAAATAATAGGTGGTGGTTTACCGGTAGGCATGTATGGTTCATCTGTTGAAATAATGGAAATGATATCGCCTGATGGTCCTGTTTATCAGGCTGGTACCCTTTCTGGAAACCCAGTGGCGATGGCCGCTGGAATTGCTCAGCTTACTGAACTGGCAAAATCTAATTTTTATAAAGATTTGAACAATAAGACGCTGGATTTTACAGAATCTATTCAACGCTTTGCCACAGCAAGAAATTATAAGTTCAGGGTATTTACCATTGGTTCAATTTTCTGGTTCGCATTTACAGATCAGGAAAAAATTAGTGCTGCCGAAGAAATCGATGCTTCGAGTATGGAGAAATTCAAGATTATGCACAAGGAATTGCTGAATCGTGGTATTTATTTCGGACCATCAGGATATGAAGTTGGATTTGTTTCATCTGTCCACTCCAAAATAGATCTCGAAAAGGCAAAACGCGCTATTTTTGAAAGTCTCGACATCGTTTTCAGAGGAGCAAGAGCATAGCACTATGAGAAGGCCAATGGTGATATTTTATTGTCTGATCATTTATGCCATCTTTCAGTTGGTATGGTGGGGCAGATTATTGCTCATCGCCAATCCCAACAGTAAGGGTATGGTGCTTGGTGAAACCGCCGTTTTCCTTTTCATCTTTTTTGTTGGAGCATATTATTTACAGAAGGCAATAGACCAGGAAAGAAAGCTGCACCATCAGCAAAAAAACTTCCTCTTATCAGTTACGCATGAACTGAAGTCACCACTTGCATCTATAAAGTTGTACCTGCAGACTATCCTGAAGCGGGAACTCGATCCGGCTCAGCAAAAGTCCTTCATCACCAATTCATTAAAGGATATTGAACGATTGGATGATCTTGTTGAGAATATGCTGCTGGCAACCAAGATTGAGAGCAACTCCTACACATTTCCCAAAGAGAATTTCAATCTGTCTGAACTGGTTAATTCTGTAGCCGGCAGACTTCAGATTCATACCTGCAGTTCGCAAATTATCAAGCTTTCTGTACAGCAGGGGATTATGCTAAAGGGGGATAAATTTGCTTTGACATCTGTAGTGACGAACCTGATCGAAAATGCTGTGAAATATTCACCACCATGTGCTGAAGTACAGGTTAGTCTGAAGCGTAGCAACGGGCAAATTCAATTTATTGTGGCTGATTCAGGGATAGGTATTAATGATCAGGAAAAATCACGTATTTTTGATAAGTTTTACCGGGTGGGAAGTGAGGATACCCGCAAAACAAAAGGTACCGGTCTTGGACTATTCATTGTAAAACAGGTGCTTGATAAGCATCAGGCCTCAATTAAAGTAAACAATAACCAACCTTCGGGAACAATTTTCGAAGTAACATTTAACGCAAATGCCAGCTAAACAAAGAATTCTATTGGTAGAAGACGAAGAACATCTTCTGGAAGCTATCAAATTAAATCTGGAAATGGAAGGGTATAAAGTATCCACCGCAACAGATGGTAAAAAGGCTCTCAAGATTTTTAAAGAAGAACGATTCAATCTGATTATACTTGATGTGATGATTCCGGAAATCGATGGATTTCAGGTTGCTGAGACTATCAGACTTGAAAATACGGAAGTACCAATTATGTTCCTGACCGCAAAGAATACCAGTGAGGATCGTGTACTGGGATTGAAAAAAGGAGCAGATGACTATCTGACTAAACCATTCAATCTCGAAGAGTTGATTCTCAGAGTAGGGATCTTAGTAAAACGTGGACTTAAAGGTGATGAGCTTAAGGAATTGAATTCCTATAAAATTGGTGATAAAACGATTTACTTTAACTCATTTGAGTTAAAGACTGATGATGGTACTATCACTCCACTGACAAAGAAGGAAACCATGCTTCTGAAACTTTTGATTGAGCGTCGTAATGAAGCAGTATCCAGGGAGCAGATCCTGGAAACCGTTTGGAATTATGATGTTTATCCATCAACAAGGACAATCGACAATTTTATCCTGACTTTCCGTAAATATTTTGAACCTGATCAGAAAAATCCAACCTATTTTCATTCAATCAGGGGAGTTGGATATAAATTTACTGATAAGCACTAGAAAATGTTAACTAAGAAGGCCCGTTTATGGGTTATCGGGATTGCAGTAATCCTGTTGGGCTGGACAATCAGCAAACAGGTTTATGAGATCGCTGCAGTCATCGGTCTGGGAATTGGCCTCCTGATTTGGGGTTATTTCCGTGAAGGTACTGTCGTGATGGCGGCCCGCGAATTCCATGCAAAAAATTATGATGCTGCAGAGGAATTGCTAAAGGAGATAGAAGATCCTGATCGCCTGGGGAGACACCGCCGCGGCTTTTACGAGTTCATTTATGGAAATGTAGAGCTACATCGTCATAATTATGATGAAGCAGAAAAGCATTTTCAGATTGCCACAAGGTTTCCTTTACGTAATCAGAATGATAAAGCTATTGTGCTGGTTCATCTGGCCAATATCAATCTTCGTAAGAAGGATTATGAGCGGGCTTCAGCATACGTTGAGCGTGCCAAAACATTTAAAATTAGTTCCCGGGTAAAAAGTATTGTAGATAAAATCGAATCAGAAATAAAAAAAGCATAGTGAGCGAGAAAAATATTCAAGATAGTCTGTTCCTGAGGGCAGCATTTTCAAAAAGTACAGAGCGGCCTCCGGTATGGATGATGCGTCAGGCAGGAAGATTTATGCCTGAGTACTGGGAAATAAAAAATAAATACACCTTTCTGGAGATGTGTAAAACCCCGGAGATTGCAGCAGACGTTACCATGCTGCCGGTTGATCTTCTGGGTATTGATGCTGCGATCCTCTTCTCTGATATCCTGGTAACAGGCGAGGCTATGGGCGGAGATCTCAGTTTTACTCAGGGTGTCGGCCCTAAATTTGCCAATCCGGTGCGTAATCAGGCAGATGTGGATAAGCTTCTAACAGATGTAGATGATAAATTGCAATATGTAGCTGATGCAATAAAGGTTATTCAGCAAAGGCTGAATGGAAAAATACCCCTGATAGGCTTTGCCGGTGCACCATTCACTGTGATGAGTTATCTGGTTGAAGGCGGATCATCAAAGGATTTTAAGCTGACCAAGCTGATGCTTCACAATCATCCTGAGCTGGCTCATACTTTACTTGCAAAGATTGCAAAAGTGACCGTTAATTACCTGAATCTTCAAATCGATGCCGGTGTAAATGCCGTTCAGTTGTTTGACAGCTGGGCTTTGGCCTTGTCGTGGGATGATTATAAGGAATTTTCGCACCGATACAATAAACAAATTATTGAAGGACTGAACAGAAAAGATGTTCCGGTGATATCATTCTGTAAAGGCAGTTCTGTTTTTGCACCGATTATGGCTGAAGCAAAACCGGATGTTGTTTCGATCGACTGGAATGCCGACCTGCTGGATATCAAAAAGAATCTTCCTGCCGGAATGGCTGTACAGGGGAATTTAGATCCTCATATCCTTTATGCCGAAAAGCATGTGATCAAAGAACGGATCCATCGTTTATTTGAAAGGATGCGCGGCGAGGATGGTTTTATTTTTAACCTTGGTCACGGAATCATGCCGGATATTCCTTTTGATCATGTGAAGTATGCAGTGGAGTTGATTAAGGAATTTCGTTATTAATGAATAAGTAGTGTCTGGAAAAAAATGAGTTTTTAGGAATAATCATCATATTCTTAATTCTTAATTTTTCTCTTTACTTTTCCTGCAGCAGAAAAGTAACAAAATGCCGCCGCTGCACCTGATGCTGTTAAAGTTAGAGCTTAGGCTTTTTCTGTGCCTACCGCACCAGCTGAGGCGGAAAAAAACGTTAACGGAGATTTTGTGCTAGGGCCAAAGCTTATGAACGGTTCTTTCAGTATAGGTAAGAATACTGCAGGTTTTATGTCAGTGAAATTATAAAATTTAATATGTACTGAAGGTGGCTTACTTTTATCTTAGAATTTATTTAACCGCGGAACATTGAAGAATGAATTAGCTTTCAGCTTTAAGCTTTAATCTTTTAGCTTCAATCTATTGACTATGGTATACCTATATTTCAAGGCTATTCATATCATCTTCGTGGTCAGCTGGATGGCGGGGCTCTTTTACATTGTACGTCTCTTTATTTATCATGTTGAGGCTAATGAAAGGCCTGAACAGGAACGCATTACCCTTCAGAAACAGTTTGAGATCATGCAACATAAGTTGTGGTATATCATTACCACACCAGCAATGGTGCTTTCGGTTATGGCTGGAATCGGAATGATCTGGATAAATCCGGAATTATTGAGCATGAAGTGGATGCTGGTTAAATTAGCATTTGTAGTGGGCCTTCTCATCTATCATTTTATCTGTCAGAACATAATAAACAAACTAAAACAGGGTATTTTCACCTGGACTTCCACTCAACTGAGGTTCTGGAATGAACTGGCAACGATCTTTCTGGTTACCATTGTCTTTACGGTAATATTGAAAAGTGCTGTAGATTGGATTTATGGTTTGACGGGACTGATCCTCTTCAGCGCGGTTATCATGGCTGCAGTGAAAATATATAAATATTATAGACTCAAAGAGAATAATAAATAATCAACTACAGATCGCAGCCTATTGATGCGGTTTCATTTTGGATGAAACGGAAACTAGCCTTAATATTTCTTCTAAACATTTGCCAGATGGCAGAAGCTCAGATTTTAAATGATAGTCTGGAGTACCGTATCCGCCCTGATAGTTCCAGAACCGGCGAGCTTTACCTGAGCGTTCATAATTTCAATTTCATGCGTAATTATGAATATTTCAATAAAATACAGGATGGATATACCTTATTTGGTGCTCAGCTGGAGCCACAACTCGTTTATTATGCCCATCCCAGATTAGCGGTAACGGCAGGGGTACATCTTCGAAAGGATTTTGGTGGCCGGGGTATTTACAGAACCTATCCCTTATTCAGCGTAAAATATCAGCACGGGAATTCTACTTTGGTGAATGGGGTACTCGAAGGCAATACGAATCATCGCATGCTTGATCCGATCTATGATTTTGAGAAGAAGATTACCGAGCCTGTTGAATACGGAACCCAATATATTATAACTAGCAAGAATTTATTTCTGGATGCATTCATCAACTGGAAAAAGATGATCTATAAACCGAGTCCGGTGCAGGAGCAAATTCTTGGTGGTCTCTCTGCGGAACTTAATCTGATCAAAAATTCAAGACTTAGTCTGTCCATACCGGTACAGCTAACAGTATTTCATCAGGGAGGTCAGATTGACATTGCTGATGATCCATTGCAGACTCTGGTTAATTCGGCGCTTGGTTTTAAATTAAAACTTCCGTTCGCGGGTTGGATCAAAAATCTCCGGACAGAGAATTACCTGATTTCTTTTAATGATCTCTCATTTACTGATCTTCAGCCATATTCCGGCGGATATGGCTGGTATCTGAATGCTGGTTTTGATACCCATAAGTTTGGTTCCCTGATGGGAACCCTATGGAAAGGGAATTCCTTTATTTCGTCCAATGGAATGCCTTTGTATCAGAGTGTTTCTCAGCACATTGTTCATCCCGGATATACTGAAAAGCATAGAAAGTTATTTATACTCCGTTATTCTTATCAGCAGAAACTGATTCCGAATCTTTATATGGATTTTCGTTTCGAACCATTGATGGATCTGGGCAGGCCTGCAGGCTCAAGAAAGATCGAGTTCTCAAACTCCTCCTTCCTGATGTATAAGCAGGAGTTCAGATTACGTAAAGCTAAAGGAAAATAACCGCCGCAAGAGCAATTGTGGCAGGTATGCCCTGTACGTAAAATATTGATTTCTGTACGCTTATTGCCCCATAAATTCCTGCGATCAACACACAGCCAAGGAAAAACATGGCCACATTCCGCGACCAGGCTTCATCCTGAATGATGAGTGACCAGATCAGTCCCGCGGCAAGGAAACCATTATAAAGTCCCTGATTTGCGGCCATAGATTTGGTTTTTTCAAACATATCCGCCGACATGGATTTAAATGTTCTTCTCCCGGCAGTGGTCCAGGCAAACATTTCTAGCCATAGAATATACATGTGCTCAAGAGCAACAAAGGCGATTAGTAGTTTGGCGATTAGTGTCATAATTCAAATTTTATGATTAATAAATTCTATTCATTATCCTACAATTGACATTTTATGATGAGAATGTATCTGTCATTGCGAGGCACGAAGCAATCTCATTGATTAAAGCTTGTTTGGGATTGCTTCGTGCCTCGCAATGACAAAAAAACCATTAACTTCATTCCTATTGATTTTTATCGGATAATTTATTCCTACCAATAGCAACTACTTTATTAACGTCATTACTATTAATTTTTATGAAATAAATTACTCCTCATAAAGACGCAACCGGTTCCTCAGCATAATCACTTCCTCTTGTAATCGATTTAGCTTTTCAAGCAAATGGTCAATAGTATCAATTCCTTCGGGATTGATCTCCAGTTCCCTGTG
>CAZTRY010000055.1:0-22957 GCA_964616525.1 uncultured Sphingobacterium sp.
TTACAGTTTAAATCATAAGTTTCAGAGGTTAGATGTTGAGTTGTGCAACAGCCACCTTCGCCGGAATTGGAGTCTTATCAATAGCTTCAATTGATACATTGAAAAGGCCTTTTTGGTAGTCACCATGATCCTGACGAAGGTCAGGATCTCCTTCATTCTACTAAATATTGACCTGTCATCGTGGCGGAGGCCACGACCTCCTTTCTTATTAAATAATTAAATTGAGCGAAGGCCATAACCCCCTTCACCTTTAATAATAACAATGGGCGAAGGTAATAATAACAGCCTATAATTATCGGCTCCACAGCAAGCCAAAACATCATTCCACTATCCCCAAATCCCCACTATACTCCAACCAAACATACCCCTCCCCATTTTTTTTTTCTTCCCATAGCAGGACCCACTTTCCGTAGAGTAAAGCGAAGAGTCCAATCGGATTATTCAGCAAAATTGTAAGATTCTAAAAGCGCTTTTTCAATTATCTTTTATTAAATAAATTAGTTTTATTATTTTAAATTTTGAAATTCAAGAGAACCTTTTTATTTAGTAATGCTGATATATTGTAATACCTTTTCCTAACCCTCATGGCAAAAAGCAAGCATAATTATGAGCCTTATGATGGCTTACCAATTGACGGCAGTTTTTTAACTCCACAAACAAGGCTGAATAAAGATTTCACTCTGTTGGCCGCTAATCTGTTACAGTTTTACTTGATTGCCTGGGATCCTGATGGACAAAATGAATATCTGCGCGACATGGGCAAGTCAAATGCAGGTTATAAAGCAGATCTGGATAGAAATGGCTGGACATTCCATACCATCCAATCAGACCAAACCCCTGCCACTGCATTGGTTGCGTATAATTCAGATAGCATTGTAGTGAGCTTTCGTGGGTCGGGCGTACAAAAAGAAGAGGGAGAAACTGGCTGGTTTGAATCAAAGCTTGATACAATAAAAAACGTATTAACAGACTTGAATGTAGTACGGATTGCAGATTCAGGATTCCCCGGCAAACTACATATGGGATTCAGAAGACAATACCTGCAGATTCGGGATGAGATTTATAACAAAGTGGCACTAGCTTTATCACCTGTCAAAGGTGTTGTTAAAAAGAAGAATCTGTTTATTTCAGGTTTCTCATTGGGTTCAGGCATGGCTTCATTATGTCTTTGGGATCTGCCTAAAAATCTGGAACAAAATAATCTCAAAGTTGATACGTATGGATATCTGTTTGCATGTCCGGCAGCAGGTGATCATGCTTTTGAAGCTGCCTTACATGAATACAATAAAAACATTTTTCATATTGTTCATGAAAGAGACGTAATTGGACAAATTCCCCATTCTCTGTTCAAAGAGTACAGAACAACGGCCCGAAAATTATTGGTTTTTGATACAAACCCACTAAAGACAGCTCAAAAATCGCCTGAAACAGTTGAGCAGCTCAAGCATGGGAAATTGGATATCAACCTGAAGCTTAAAAAGTTATTACCTGCTTCTGTACTGACGAAGGTAATGTATGATAAGCTATGGCCTTATCTGGCTGTTAAACTCACCAAAGATATATTGCTTCCTTTTGTACGGTACCATAATGGATATTTTTATAAAAACTGTATGGTTGAAATGAGTCAGGATTTTGACCGTAAGCAATCGGGTTCTACATTAGCAGAAACAGCAACTGCCCAATACAAGCTTTGTCAAAAACACGGTATCTGATTATAATAAATGAGAATCATTATTATCATAGCATGTATCCTCACGATTGCAGCCATCGGTATTGATCTATACACCTGGTCAAATGTCTTAAAGCCTACTGATACGGATCTCGATACCTGGATAATCTGGAGTCGTTATATCCGGTTTGCCAGAACAGCTGTTTTTTCTTTTATTTTTATTGCGTATCTCCAATCGGGACATCTTACAAAAGATCATACACTCATGCTGCTAGCTATGCTGGTTGCAACTATTGCTGACTTTTATCTCATCTTACAGAATAAGTTGATCATTGGAATCGGCATATTTGCGATAATGCAGTTGCTGCTCCTGTATAGGCATTTACAAGGCTTTAGCTGGCAATTGTTTCGGCAGAAGATCTACCTTTATCTTACGATTGGGCTTTTTGTATTTGCTGCCGGGATTTTATATTTTTTGTATGCCCCATTGCAGGCAAAAGGTTTATTTTATCCGGTAGCTGCTTATGGCTTTTTGTTGATATTATCTGTACTGGCTGCAGCCTACAGTAAAGTATTGGGTTTATTATCGCCCCGACAGGCTAATCAGGCGCTGACAGGAATGGTACTCTTTTTGCTTTGTGATTTAACGGTTGGCCTTGGGGCAGTATGGAGCGATCAACCTTCAGGGTATCTTGTACGAGCATTAACCGGTATAGTGTACACACCCGCATTAATTTTTCTTTCTTTATCTGCAAACAAACCATAAAAGAATAAAAATTATTGTACCTCATGGAACTTTTCCAACTTTAACTGTCCTTATCGAATTCAATTATAGGTCTCTTTCGAAATATTAAATTCCGTATACCTAACAGGCTTCCACTATTTGTAGAGTTTCCAGCGATTAAGAAAATTGATTTTTCATTGCAACAGAAATGCTGTTGTACAGGTTAAGCGCAGATTCTCCTGTTTGGCGAATGATGAAAAGCCCAGCCTATGTTGTTGTCTGAACCATGATTCAGATGAACTATTTAATTATGATGAATCATTACAACCAAACTAATCACAAAAATCAAAGTTCAGACAATGAGGTTTAGCTTTCCTTGATCCGACCTTGTAAGATGTGTAGCAGGAATCTAGCCTACCTCCATTATTTTAAGATATTTTATTTTCCGAATGGGGCTTTTTCTCTTTTGCTGGTCATTTATCTGTTAATGGGTTAAAAAATCTGAATTATACTTCTATTCATGAAAAACCGGACTGATTTTGGTTTAAACAGAAGAGCATTTTTAAGTACCAGTGGTCTCGGACTTTTGGGTGCTTCCATGTCGGGGGTTTTATGTAATGTCCCATCCAAGGAAGAATCTGATCAAGCTGGAAATAAACTTCAGAAAGATGGCTGGCAATCCATTATGGAATCAGCAAAAAAATATCCAAAGCTTGATGCTCATAATCATGTCTGGGCAGGCAGCAATGCCGCTCAGGTTGATGAAAGTTGTGAAGCACTGGGCATTACAAAAGCAGCATGCTCTATCCCGGGAGGTAAGACTGTATCAGAAATTCGTGCCAATAATGATATTATTATTCAGGCCATGAAGTCGCATCCCAATCGGATCATGGGGCAATGTTATATCAATCCTTTATTCAAAAAAGAAGCATTGGATGAAATTGACCGCTGCGTAGATAATGGCATGGTGATGCTGGGCGAGTTATACGATGCTGTGAAAATCAGTGATCCCTTGTATTATCCGATTGTGGAGCGATGCATTAAACACAAAATTCCTTTGATGTTGCATGGCGTAACAACCCTCGGCAACTGGCGCCCGGGTTATTTGCCAACCAATCCTCCAAATTCCTCCGTTCCTGAAGATTTTGTAGAAATTGCGAACCGTTATCCTGAAGCAATGATTATTTGCGGTCATATCGGGGGAGGGGGTAACTGGGAGTACATGTGCCGGATTTTAAAGAAGGCACCAACTTTATTTTTGGATACAAGCGGCAGTGTCAGTGATGAGGGGATGATTGATATGGCGGTGAAATACCTGGGTGCAGATCGTCTGCTCTTCGCTACAGATATGAATTATGAAACCGGGGTAGGTAAAATCATGTGGGCAGATTTGACTGAAGAGGACCGAAAAAAGATATTCTTTGAAAACTTTAACAACTTATTGAGAAAGGCAGGTAATCATGCTGCTTGATGTAAATGCATTTGTGGGCCACTGGCCATTCAGAAATCTGAGAGGGAATAACCTGAAAGACCTTTTGAAGCGGATGAATACCTATGGTGTAGATAAAGCCATTGTGTCTAATCTGAACGGAATATTTTATGTCGACGGACAAATTGCCAATGAAGAATTATTTGCGGAGCTGAACTCTGATCCTTCATTTAAAGATCGCTTCATTCTGTTTGCCACGATTAATCCGATACTTCCATGGTGGAGAGATGCACTGGAAACCTGTCACAAAGAGTTTGGAATGAAGGGAATTCGTATATTCCCGCTTTACCATCATTATAAGCTGACAGATGAATCCTGCATTGAAATGGTGAAGGCTGCCAGAGATCTGGGTATGGTTATTTCCATTCCGCTTCGCATGACGGATCTCAGGGAGAGATCATGGCTTGATGTGGATAAGGCAATCAGCTATAATGATGTTGCTGCATTGGTTGCTAAGGTGCCTGATGCTAAATACATGATTCTGGAAGCCAGAATTACCGACGGACAGGAGCCTACCACTCCTGAGTCTGTTAAAATACTGAAAGAAGCCGATGTATTGTTTGATACCTCCAGAGGCAGTGGTGTTGCGGTAAAAGGGCCGAACAGTGAAAGCCTGACTTATTTATTGGAGAATTTCGGTGCCGATAAACTGGCTTTCGGGACAGAAACTCCTTTTGTAGATTATACTTCTCCTTTTTTAAGGCTGGGGGTATTTAAGGGTATTGATGAAAATACCAAACAGAAAGTATGGTCGGGGAATGCCCTGCGCATGCTGAAACTTGAAACAAAATAAAAAACCATTAATACCATCCCGCGAAAGCGGAAATTAACAACAAATAATAACCAAATGAAGAAACAATTCCTTTTACAACTCGCAGCAGTTTGCATGATCTTTAATCTTGCATATGCTCAGAATCCGGTTGGCAGAACTCCCTACACCTTGTCTAATGATTTTGAGACAGGGGAGCTTTTTGGCTGGGAAACTTATCCTTATGCACAGGATATCGCCTTTGATGCGCTGTATTTTGCAGTGAAATCTCCAACCTACAAAGACAGTAAATATGCGCTGGCCCGTCCTTTTAAAGCGCATGATGTGACTGAATTGTATCAGGGCTTTACCAGACGACTGAATATGTACACCATTTCAGGAAGCAGGGTAAAAGCGGCTGTTTATTTTCAGGGCGACCGTAATCCGGAATCTCTGGAGCTTTCATTAGGTACTTTTGAGGGAAAACGTTATTTCCACAAAATCAACAATCCTAAGGCCAATAGCTGGCTGGAGCTTGATCTTCCAATTTCTGAATTTAAGCAGAATGGCCAGTCACTTGGAGCAAATGAGCACATTCAGGTAATTACCCTGAAAGGAACCTATCCAATTGTAAATTACCTGTACACCTATACCATTCTGATGGATGATTTCAGCTTCAATGGTGAACGCGACAGACAATTTGTATCAACGAGCCCTGCATCTACCAATCTGGACATGTTTGATGTCTCCATTTTAAATAAGCACTTTTTTTACGGGGATAATGTCAGCCTTAAAGTTGCACCCGAGGGAAATTTAAGCTTGCAGCAGGTAAAAGGAACTTTGGTAGACAGCAAAGGGAAAATTGTTAAGGATAATATTTCATTCAGCCGCAGTGGTAATGAATGGTCAAATACAGCTATCTATAAACTTTCTGAAAAGGATGCCCGCGGTCAGTGGGAGATTCGTTTGAAGGGTGAAGATAATCAGGGCGGATCAGTAAGCTGGGCTATTCGTTTCCTGATGCCTGGAAAACAGGTAAATGGTCACCCTAGGTTATATTTCTCTGCTGAAGAGCTTAAAAATCGTTTAGCAAATGAAAAATCGCCGGTTGCTAAAAAGATTCTTGATAATGCCCTGGCACATAAAGATTTCATGAAGGTGAATGTTGATGCAATCAATGAAGGAATAGATATGACTGCCGAAAACCTTGTTGGTGGTCCTCACTCGAAAACTGCCGTAGGTTTTAACTCTTATGCCTTGTGGAACAATCCAAATTCGACCCTTGGCAATGTCATTGAAGA
Organism: uncultured Sphingobacterium sp.; assembly: GCA_964616525.1. Lineage (GTDB taxonomy): Bacteria > Bacteroidota > Bacteroidia > Sphingobacteriales > Sphingobacteriaceae > Daejeonella. Next base: position 5,932 of record CAZTRY010000055.1, read on the forward strand.
AGGTAGTTTCCAATATCAATTTACCGGTGATCGTGCCGCAGGAGAGCAGGCGAAAAAAGCTTTGCTGAAACTATGCTCATTCAAGAAATGGAATGCCGACTGGATGCTGGAACGTAAGTTCTGGACCTACTATCCGGTAGGTTATACCATCAAGCCTGTAGCTTATGGTTATGATATGCTGTATGATTTGCTTTCAGATTCAGAACGTGCATTTGTAAGACAAGCCATCATGGATAAAGGCCTGAAAATGTTCCATCGTGATATGGTTGAGATGAATCGTATGCCTTCTAATCAGACCAATCACATTGCAGTACTGGCAGGTGGTATGGGATTAGCGGCAACTGCTATTTATGGTGATGATCCGTCTAATCCGTATCTGGAGCCTTATGTTTCAGGTATTTTAACTAAAACGAAAACTTTTATCGACCGCACTTATTATGAGGACGGTAGTTATGGTGAGCCAAAAAGCGGATACATGCACATGGCCAGCCGTGATATGGGAGAGTTACTTCCTGCATTTGAGCGTAATTTCGGGGTAGATTATTCTACAACCACAGCCTTTAAAGATTTCTACAAGTATCCGATGCAGGCCAGCTATTCTAATGGCCTGATGCAGGATTACGGAGATGGCGGTGGTGCTAAAGGTTCACGTGTGGATATGGGAGGCCAGATCCACGCATGGTGGTTAGCACATCGCACTAAAAATCCATACATCTACAGCTATGTAAAACCTTTCTGGGAAGCCGGAAAAGGTGGTTACCTGAGTTATTTATGGTATACAGATGGAATTACTCCTGCTTCAAGAGAAAGTCTTCCTCCTTCTAAATTCTTCTCGGCACAGGGTATGGTGATGCGTTCGGGATGGGATGATCAGTCGATGATTCTGAGTACCCGTGTGGGTCCAAATGCCAATCACTACCATTATGATCAGGGAAGTTTCCAGATCATGAAAAATGGTGAAACTTTATTGACCGACCCGGCTTATGGTCCTTTGGGATATTATGCTAACCTTGAATATTTGAGCTATAGTGTTCAGGCTATTGCGCATAACGTAATGCTGGTTGATCATGATCCTGAAAGTCAGGCTCCTGCTCATTACGATAATGGTATCAAAGCCCTGACAGAATGGCCAAGAGTTCAGCATCTCTTCAATGGAAAAGATGCCGACGGAATTGAAAGTGAACTAAGCTCCGTATACAAAGGCAAGCTTGAGAAATATTCAAGAACTTTACTTTACACCAAAACCGGACCGATCTTCCTGTTCGACGAAGTGAAAAGTAAGTCGCCAAAAGGTCATGTGTACGATTGGTTGTTCCATGCTCCTCCGGGAGAGAACAATCAGACTGCAATCAGTTATGATAAGTCACGTATGATTATTGACCGTCCGAATGCTAAATTGACAATGGATGTGGTGAGTCCGGAGATTGTTGCATCCAAGATCTATGACAAGAGTGCAGGCATTGGTAAAAATTTCTATGAGTCTTTCCTTGATCTGGCAAGTAAACCGGATCTGAATCAGGTAAATTTCCTTGCGGTGATTTTGCCGGAATCTAAACCGTCTTCAGGTCCTGCTCCGGTAACTACCAGGCTGGAAGCTCCGGGATGGATCGGTGCTAAAATGGTGCACGGGAATGGCTCTGATATCGGTTTTTTCAGAACAGGTTCTGAGAATGGAGTGGCAACAGGCTTTACTACGGATGCGAAAAGATTTACTGCATCTTACAATCAATCAGGTGCTCTTCAGAAGATTTATTATGAAGGAACTTCGATCTCCGGAAATGGATTGGGATTAAGTACTGATGCAGGTACAAGAGGTACTGTGGCCCTGGTTTCTACAGGTATAGATGCGGAGATAAAATCATGGAAAGGTTGTACAGCGAAAATTATGGTAGCCGGAAAACCATCATCCGTACAGGTTGCAGGTCAGACTGTGAAAGACTGGACTTATGATGCCGGTAATAACACTGTAGCTGTGAAATTGCCAGGTGGAACTGTTTCCTTGAAAATCAACAAATAACAGAGGATTTATTTTCTGTTTAACAGAACGCTTCTTTTCAGTAATTTAAAATATTCCGGATCTTCATCTAAAAATGGAGGTCCGGAATATTTGTTCAGTAGGGACGCGTAATAATTTTGTTTTTCGGCCGTAAAAGGGCAATGTCATTATTCAAGAGATTGTTTTGTTTCATGGTTTTAAAATGTGTGTGTGGAATAAGAATGAGGTTGCGGCTTTAGTTGGTTCCGCTTCACTCATGAAGACAACGTTAACCGGAATGTGTTATGAGGTTCCAGCTTTCGCTGGAATGACAACATTGTTGGGGGAGATGGGGAGATTCCAGCCTTCGCTGGAATCGGTTCAGATCACTTTTCATTTCCGAAATATATAAAGACAAAAAATGAGTAAAAGCACCACATTATTTATTACACGGTTCCGTCTTGCGATTCCAGCGAAGGCTGGAATCTCCTTATTAACCAAAAAAAAATGTCATTCCAGCGAAAGCTGGAACCTCCCGACTTTTAAATAATAACATTGTCTGAAGGGAGCACCTTTAAAAATATCAACACATACGACCACCTTCGGGGTCGCAAAAGCATGAACCAGGCACTGTAATCTAATATTTAGATAATTACTGTTTTACAAACTATGACCATAAAACCCATTTTCAGAATTGTTTTAATTTCTATAGCAAGCCTTGCCGGAATCATGGAAGGTTTTTCTGCAGATTTTGAGAATTCTTACAAAAAGGGATCATTTATACTTGATACTCTTAAATCCAAAGCCGAGAACTGGACCGCCGCAGAATTATGGGCAAAATCTGTTTCGCAGAATCTGAAACTGGAAGACAATGCGATTGTGCTGGAAGACAATCTGTTGATTGAAAATGATGCTGTTACCTTAGGTTCTATTCGTTCGGAAGCCTGGGATACGCTGTCAAAAGGCCGTGTAATCAGGAAAATTCTTGAATTGCCGGTATTGCCTGCTAAAAACGCATGGATTAGTATGCTCATTTATCCAATGTTGCCTGCTGAACCAATGAGCGGTGGGAAGCTTGAATTCAGGGTTAACGGGAATAAGCCAATTGTTTATGAATTACGGCACTTCTAGACTTCGGTTCCGGTTCCGGCAGCTTATTTATAAAGGGGTAGATACCTGATTGAACTTAGGGTACACAATCAGAATGAGAAATTGAGGATTCCAATGGCTTTGAGTTCGATTATTCGAAATATCATCGGACAGCCTACATCATTTACAGGTAATAGTGAGCGAAGTATTGATAATGGAAAAACCTGGAAGTATGCAGGCAGTTCATCTAATATAGCCGAATATCCAATCCGTTTAAAGATGCAGGCTTATGCCAAGAAAGCCTGGCTGCAAACTCCGGTCATTAATCTTGCTGATAAAGCCTTAAAAGAAGTCATGTATTTTCCCGTTAATGTGGAAACTGCAGAGATCAAGCCACGAATCTTAAATGCCGAAAGCTCAAAATGGCAAACGCGGATAAGAAGTGGAAATACACATTTGCCGGAAGCGGGAGGATGGACAGCCTGGCAGAATTTTGAGGGTTCAACTTTGCCGGCAGGGAATAATCATCGTTTTGTTCAGCTTGAATATAGTATCGATCCGGGTACCGGAAACAGTACACCCAAAATTACGGGACTGGAATTGAAAAGTGCATGGCGCAGTAATTCAAAAGGCACAGGTGTTTTTATAACTGAAGTAAAGAATTACCCGCTAATCCGCTCTTCATTTGATTTTGTTCATGAGAATCCTGCATTGCCTGAACTTCAGGAATTCAGGAGGCAGTTTAAACTTGATCAGGTAGTAGAGGGGGCAAAAACAGAGTGGGAAAAGATCAAACGTTTAAGAGCATGGACAGCTGGATATTGGGACTGGTTCCTTCCGAATTCAGAATTTGAAGACTTGTTAAGCTGGGATGCAAGTAAAATACTCAGCGGTCCAGCGGGTTTGGGAAATTTATCAAAAAGAGGGGGTAACTGCCTTCATTATGCCATTGTTTTCGCACAGGCCTGTCAGAGTTTTGGTATTCCTGCCAGAATCGTAAATACTAATTATGCCATTTGGGGAGGTCATGAACTTGTTGAAGTCTGGTCAAGGGATTACGAAAAGTGGATCATGGCAGACCCCAATTTTGATACCATGTTCTACGATAAAAAAACAGGGATCCCTCTAAATATTCTGGAGCTGCATGATTTATTTCTAAAGACCTATTATCCGGGAGGAGAAATTATCGACAGGGATAAATGGTCATTTGCAGACAGAGATCAGCGGGCAAACCGGATTAATCCCAATCAACTTCCTATTGCCATGGATGCAGGAGGGAAGGCCTTTTCGGGTAAAATCACGAAGGATTATATATGGTGGAAAGTTACCTTTAATGAAGCCAATCCCGGATATTCCGGTGGTTACGGCTTTTATAATACTGCTGAAGTCCGTTGGCTGCCACGCAGTAACTGGTTGAGTCAGAAATCTCCTTTGCCGGTAACCCACGGGAGGACACACTGGGGATGGGATGGCTATTATGCCTGGACTGATGATCAAACACCTGAAACTCCCGAGCACCGCTATTTTGTCCGGCGTAGCTCAGATATGTATGGTACACTGTTTACAGTCGATTTTAGTGTATTCCTGGTCAGCGAGGGTTTGCTAAAGATTTCCCTGGCTACAGACAGCCCCGGGTTTAAGCATTATGAGTTGATTGCCAACGGTGAGCGGATAATAATAAGCGGTTCAAATTATCCATGGAAGCTGGCCCCGGGTTTAAATAAACTCGGTATGCGGAGCATTGATACTCTCGGTAACCGGGGAGCTTTGAGTAGTTTAGAGATCAATTATCTTCCTGATCCCAGAAAATAGTATCAATTTATAAAGGAAACCAAAGTCAGATTGAAATATTAAAATAAATGCCGGAATGGAAGAATACCGGATTGAAATTTTGGTAGTTTCGAATTAAAAATTCAATAATTTCTGCTTTTTTTACATAGATCACCTTTTATTTTAACTCAACTGTTTATGATCAGGATTTAGGGGGCATAACAAAGTTTGTTTATAATTCATTTGCCTTTTTAAAGAATAATTAATTAATATTGGAAATTATTTTTATTAAATTTAAAAATGAATTAGATGTAATGGAAGTGTATAAAGTCAGTAAGTAGTTACATTGGCGAAACTTAGGGGATTGTATTGCATTTACTGATATGTTCAAATTATACTTTTGTAATAATTCGAAATGTTAATAGGAAAAGTACATACTGTTCAAGATAGTTTACTCCTAATTAAATTGAGTGAAGGCTGTAATCATGCTTTTGATACATTGTATGAAAAGTACTGGAGTAACGTTGTTGATGAGGCATATAAACGCATTGGTGACAGGGATCAGGCAAAAGACATTGCTCAGGAAGTATTTACCTCTATGTGGATCAGGGGTACAGAAGCCCCTATTGAAAATCTTCCGGCCTGGTTATATACGGTAACTAAAAACCATGTTTATAAACTATTTCAGAAGCAGGAATGCTTTGTGCCCATACCCGATCTGTTATCTGAGCTGGAAAGTTATAAAGACCGGGCTGATGCTGCCATCATTGAGAAGGAACTTCTCAGGGCTTACGAAATCTTAATTGCATCTCTTCCAGATCAGCAGCGTATTATATTCAGGATGCGCTATCAGGATGAGCTTAGTCCTAATGAAATTGCATTAAAGCTTGAACTTTCTCCCAAAACAGTTCGCAACCATTTAGGAAGAGCTTTAATAAAATTAAGAACAATCTTTATGTTGGTTGAGTTAATGCTGATCCTTACCAACAAATAACTGAAAATCAAGGTTAAATCCAGAGTCTGCAAAATTTATTTTTAACCCGGCTGGGCAAAATTAGAAATTTCTGACACATGTATATAAAACGCATACATGGATCAGCTTCGAAAGGATCATTTTCTAAAAATTCTTGAAAAATATAATGCAGGAACTGCCTCAAAAGAAGAGGTGGAGTTTCTGGATGCATATTACCAGGTATTCGGTTTACGTGCTGATTATACATCCGGTTTAGAAGAAGAGAAACGCCTTCTTTTAAAAAATGATTTAAACAGTTCTATCAGAAAAAATATTTCAGTTTATCAGGCAGACAAAATTAAGGCAGGTAAAAAGAATATTTTCAGATGGTCAGTTTCTGTGGCAGCCGCAATAATGATCATTGCCGGGGCAGGGCTGTTTTATTACCCGCAAAAAGGAAATCCTGACCAGGCAGCTGATCACATCACAAAAAATGATATTGCTCCCGTTGAAAACAAGGCTGTGTCTACAATTGGCATTGCTCCCGGAGGAAACAAGGTTGTTCCTACAAATGACATTGGACCCGGAGGAAACAAAGCTGTACTTACTCTCGCCAATGGTAAAAAAATCAGTTTAAAAGATGTTAATAATGGTACCCTTGCCGAACAAGCTGATGTAAAAATTACCAAAATAGCCGATGGTCAGCTGGTTTATACAATATTGCCTGACCAGCAGCAAATCCCGGATGCAGAGGATCTGTATAATTCTATAGAAACCCCGAAAGGTGGCCGCTACCGGGTACGTTTGCCAGATGGCACCAATGTATGGCTCAATGCAGCTTCAAAATTAACTTATCCTTCAAGTTTTACCGGGCATCAAACCCGCAGGGTAGAATTGAGTGGAGAAGCCTACTTTGAGGTCGCGAAAGATATAGCTCATCCTTTCATGGTAAAAACAATAAAGCAGGAAGTTGAGGTTTTGGGAACTCATTTTAATATCAGTTCTTATGAAGATGAGCCTGTGGTTAAAACTACTTTACTGGAAGGTAGTGTAAAAGTTACAGGAGCCAATGGTATAGATAAAGTTTTGAAACCGGGTCAGCAATCGATTTTAACAACTAATGATATTAAAGTTGAAAATATTAATACAGAACAACGAGCCGTGGCCTGGAAAAATGATCAGTTTGTTTTTGAAAGTGATGACATTCGTTATGTTATGCGAATGATAGCACGCTGGTATGATGTGGAAGTGGAATATGTGGGTGCAATCCCTGAAAATAAATTTGGTGGGGCTATTTCCAGGTTTGAAAATGTTTCCGAGGTTTTAAAATCACTTGAATCAACCGGAAGAGTTCAATTCAAAATCGAGGGCAGGCGGATTATGGTGTCTAAATGAGATTGAAATTTATAATTAACTTATTTATTAACCTTAAACTAAATAATATGAAGGAATATTAACGAGAGAAAAACTAAGATTTAAAAAACCAGAAGTGCGAAAACACTCCTGGTCAATGTTTGGCAATTGTCAATAATTAATTATCAACTTTTTAACCGCAGATGCCCCGGCTTCGAAATAAAGGCATTCTGCTAAAAACCAAACTATACAAATGTATAAAATTTATCCTGAAAAACCGGGTATGCTCAAAGTCCATGCCCCTAAATTATGGCTTATTATGCGCCTGACTATCGTAATACTTATAGCATCCTTTATGCAGGTCAGTGCTGCCGGCTTTGCTCAAAGAATCAGCATGTCACGATCGAATGCGCCCCTAAAAAGCGTTCTAAAAGAGCTTCGCGCTCAAAGTGGCTATAATTTTGTTTATACAGATGATCTTCTAAGTATGGCCAAACCGGTTGATATAAGAGTACACGATGCTCAATTTGAAGAGGTCCTTGCCTCGATTTTCAGTAGGCAGCCTTTAACTTACATTATCAATAAAAACACAGTTACCATTAGAGAAAAGCAGAAGGCGTCAGTTCGAATAACCGATGTTAATGCTGGTGTTTTGGATATGGTTGTGCGAGGGCAGGTTAAAGATGCCAAAGGTGAAACTCTGATCGGTGTGAGTGTACAGGTAAAGGGAACCTCAATTGGTACGACAACCGACATGTCTGGCAATTTTTCTATCAGCATACCTGAAAATAGCACACTAGTATTTTCATACCTGGGTTTTATTTCTAAGGAAGTTGTGGTTGGAACGCAGAATGTTATCAATATGGTCTTGGAAGAAGATAAACAGAACCTTGAGGAAGTTGTGGTTATTGGTTACGGAACGGTTAAAAAGAAAGATGTGACGGGTGCAGTAGCATCAGTTTCAGCAAAAGACTTTGCCGATCAACCGGTAGCCCGCCTTGAGCAAGCTCTTGCCGGCAAGATCGCAGGTCTTGACATTCTGTCGACAAGCGGACGCCCGGGCACTGGTTCATCTATTCTGTTGCGTGGTCGCCGCTCACTGGTAGCTTCCAATGACCCTCTGATTATCCTTGACGGAATGCAATATGACGGCGTTCTCGGCGATCTAAATCCTAATGATATAGCTTCTGTGGATGTTTTGAAAGATGCGTCCTCCACTGCTATCTATGGTTCACGTGGAGCAAACGGTGTAATTATTATCACCAGTAAAAGAGGGATCACGCAAAAACCTAAAATAACATTCGAAAGTACGGGCGGATTCCAGACCGTATATGGCAGATTGCCTTATGCAAACGGACCACAATATGCAGAATGGGGTCGTGAGGCCTACCGTGCTCAGGGTGGCTACCCATTCCCCGGAACAAATGCTGCTCAAGATGCGATCATTTTTGATGTTGTTGAGCTGCCTACTGTTTTATCAGGTGGCGAAGGTCTTGACTATCAATCCATGGTGGTTCAAAATGGAAATCAGCAAAAATATCAGCTTGCTGTTGCTGGTGGTTCGGAAACCTCAAAGTATAATGTAACAGGGAACTTTTTCAAACAGGAAGGGATTATGAAAGGTGATGTGTTCAATCGTATCAGCCTGAGTCCTAAGTTAGATTTTACTATTTCACCACACGTTACCGCTGGTACATCTATTCAACTAAGCTACACCAACAATTCCGAAATCAGCAGCGATCGGGCATTGACACAGTATGCATTTAACGGAAACCCACTGGGGCAGGTATATGAATTAGACGGTGTTACTCCCCGTTTCACAACAACAACAGATGGTTTCGAGATCAATCCAATGGTTGACTATTGGTATGATTCTCACCGGGCAGATAATAAAGGCTGGGGAGGTTCATTAAATGCCTTTGCTGCAGTTAAGATTATTCCAGGTTTAACCTATCGCCTTCAATTAGGAACTAATTTCCGGTTGGGAAAAAACAGTTCATCCGATGGATACTACTCTATCGCGCGGAACCTTGGTTTACCTGTTGCAAGCGTGGCCAACGCAGTAAACAACTTCAAATCTTATCAGAGTATTTTAACTTACGAAAAACTTTTTAATACTGCACACCGCTTTACCGCTACCTTAATAAATGAGTTCCAAAACTCAAGAAGGGAGGCAAGCGGTGCGGGAGTAAGTGACTTGCCATTTGAGTCATCGAGATACCATAATCTCGGGAGTGCCAATACTGTGAGCTCAGTAAGTTCAGATTTACGTGAGACTTCCTTATTATCGTATGCTGGACGATTATTTTATTCTTACAAAAGCAAGTATATTTTACAGGCTACCGTACGGGCAGATGCCGCATCTCAGTTAGCTCCTGGCAATAAATGGGGGTATTTCCCATCCGCTTCTTTTGCCTGGACAGTTACTCAGGAAGATTTTATGAAGTCGACTAGCAATTGGTTAAGTGATATGAAGCTTCGGATAAGTTATGGTGTGGTTGGTAATCAAGCGATTTCTCCGTATCAAACACAAGGATCACTGTTCAGAACCAGCTATTCCTTTAATGACGCTGCTGCGTTTGGATACCGACAGGACTCCCAAGCGAATAAAGAGTTGAAATGGGAAAGTAGTGAAGCATTTAACTATGGTCTTGATTACAGCTTGTTTGACGGAAAGATCACTGGTAATTTCGAGCTATATAGAACAAATACATATGACTTGTTGATGTACAGAAAACTGCCAATTACATCAGGTTACGATCAAGTGTTACAGAATGTAGGAAGTACGCTTAATAAAGGCGTTGAGATGGCTATCCGCACTCAAAACATAAACAAGCCGGATTTCAGATGGAGTACAGGTCTTCAGGCATCACGTAACCGTACACAGATAACTTCACTTTATAATGGAACAGCTGACGATATTGGTAACGGCTGGTTTATCGGACAAGACATCAATGTTTACTACGACTTCAAAAAGGTAGGTATATGGCAAACGAATGAAGCAGCCCAAGCCTTATCTTATGGACGCACTGTTGGTCAGATAAAAGTTGAAGACATTAATACGGACGGGAAGATAAATGCAAGTGATATGACCATTTTGGGCGACCATCAGCCTGATGTTATCGGAAATCTTTCGAATAATTTCACCTATAAAAGCTGGGATTTAGCAATTGCCTTCCAGGCTAGACTGGGCGGTATGACTTCTGTAGATGCTTTTGCTCCTTTTTCAAAGAAACGTTACAATAAGTTCATTTTTGATTACTGGACGCCTAGCAACCCGACAAATGCATATCCACGTCCGAATCAGTTATATGAAGGAAGTGGTCTGGATGGCAGCACGCTCACTTACCGTAATCAAAGCCAGGTCTCAATGCAAATATTTGCTCTGGGATACACCATACCAAAAACAGTCATGAACAAGTTCAAGCTAAACAACGCGAGAATTTATTTGTCTGGAGAGAACCTTTGGTACTGGACTAAATCAGAACTTCGGGATTTTAATATGAAGCCTGATTTTGGCGGGAATAACACTGGTGTCTATCCTGCAACCAGAACCTTTGTTATGGGACTTAATGTTGGTTTTTAATCAATAACGTAAAAAAGAAAATTATGAAAAAGTCAATAATCGCTATACTGATCGGACTGGTTACTTCAACGGCATTTCAGGGATGCGACAGTTCCTCTGTAGACGAAATAAATATCGCTAACCCTGTTGGAGATACATATTATGCTACTGCACAGGGTTATACTGATCTGATAAACTCCTGTTATACAAACACCCGTGCGTTTTTAAGTCAAGGTGATTCACCTGCACTGTTGCTGTATGGAACAGATATGTGGACGAATGCATCTGACGCAGGAGCTAATGAATTTAATTCATACAGCGCTGCGTTAAACCCGACAAATAGCTCACTCTTTTCGATGTGGTCTGCCTATTATGTCGGCATCGCTGGATGTAATGCAGCTATCGACCGCGCTAAAGGCGTTAGCGGAATGACTCAGGCTCAGATTGATCTGAAGGCAGGAGAAGCTTACTTCCTTCGTGCATGGTATTATCACCAATTGATCAGCCAGTTTGGTGGTGTTCCTCTGAAGATTAGTGAGAGTACTGAAGTTGAAACTACTTCTAAACGCAATACCGAAGCAGAATGCTGGGCTCAGGTTATTTCTGATTTGTTAAAGGCAGAAGCAGTTCTTCCTGTTAATCAAGCAGATTTTGGACGGGCCACAAAAGGTGCTGCTCAAGGCCTGCTTGCAAGAGTTTACCTGTGGACAAAGAAGTATGCTGAAGCGGATACCTATGCAAAGAAAGTAATTGCAAGCGGCAAATATAAGCTTCTGCCATCTTTCTCCGACATCTTCAATCCTGCCAATACACGGAACGAAGAAGTTATCTTCTCAGTGCAGTTTTCAAAGAATATTCGGGCAAACTCACCGGCAAACCAAGTCCATCTTTATTTCACTCCACGTTACGATCTGCAGCAGGGTATGACAAGGGCGTTGGAGTACGACCGGCCGTACCCACGTTACATGGCTTCAAGATTCCTTCTAGATCTTATGCAAAGCAACCGTTGGAGAGACGCACGTTACGACCAAAGCTGGAGAGAAACCTACTTCGCTAATAGACTCGCCACAGCACCGGCAGGTATGAAATTAGGTGATACCGCTTATGTAATTCTGCCACGCATCGCAGGACCTGCTGAAAGGGCTAGAGTTGGAACAAAGTATAAAATTATCGATATATCCTTTTATTATAACGGTGAGAACCCAATTGGTGCACTGGAAATATATCCTAAGCTGACTAAATACGATGATCCGAACAGACTTGCGATTAATGACGGTAATGGTACAAAGGATATTGTGGATATGCGATTTTCAGAGATGTATGAAATTTCAGGCGAAGCTCAGTTTATGCTGGGAAATACACAAGCGGCTGTTGATCAGTTTAATATTGTCAGGGCCCGTGCGGCAAAACCAGGAATGGTAAATGCTATGAAATTCACGACTGCAGCCTTCAATATAGATTCGATTCTTAACGAACGTGCACTGGAATTTGCAGGTGAAGGATCACGCTGGATGGATCTGAAACGAACAGGTAAGTTGCAGGAGCGAATTACCAAATATAATCCTAAAGCCAGGGTGTTCTTTGATATCAATAAGCACACTGTCAGACCAATTCCAAGCAGGATGATTGATGTTCTAACAAATACTCCTGAAGAGAAGAAAGCCTTCCAGAATCCTGGATATTAATCAACATACATGCACTGCCTGTTTATAAGTAGGCAGTGCATTTAATCAATTAGTTCGGATTATTAATATAAACAAAGGATGAAAAAACTATTTTATTCTGGAGTTTGTATGGGCCTATTGTCGATTTTAATATTGGCATCATGCTCCATTGCGCAAACCTCCAACGTGCGGGTAAAATCATCAAAGCCATCTGCCGATGATACCTGGAGTACGAAAAAGATTTCTAAATGGTATAAAAAAGGGGAATGGCTCGACGGAGTTAACTTGAAACCTCACCCTAGCATCAATAAGCAGGAATTTTCTAGACAATACCATACGGCAAATTACTGGAAGAAGGCATTCGCTTGGCTTAAGACGCAGGATCTTATTAATTTGAAACCAGGTACTTACAGAATAGACTCCGGCTTTGTCACCGCTTCTGTTTCAGAAGTTGCCCCTAAAGATGCAGACCTTGTTAATTGGGAAACCCATTATAACACAAATGACTTTCAATATATTATTCGCGGGAAAGCGCAAATGGGTATTATCGCATTGACCGATACATTAACCGGCAATACCAAAGTAACAGTACCCTATAATACCCGGACTGATTCTGAATCCTACTCGGTTGGAAAAGGTCCATATTATACGGCCGAACCTGGTACCTTTTTTATATTCTCCCCCATGGAGATACACCGTCCAGCATTTAAACTTGAAGGGTACGATATGATCAAAAAGATCCTCATTAAGGTACGCGTACCACGATAACCCAATGAACCTAAAAAATCAAACATAAATAAACCAAACAAAATGAAAAAGATAATCTTATTTCTATCAATAGCAATTTGCGCAACGTCTGTTTCACAAGCACAAAGTGTCACCTCTTCTCCAGATTATATCAAGGCGATGACTACTCAATGGAAGGGAGAGCGATCTGCCGATGGTCGTCCCAAAGTGTCCGCCGAACTTATGGAAAGATTAAAAGCCTGTCACATGGAAGAAGTGTGGTCCGGTTTACGCCAGAAAGGCTATATGAACCAATTTGAAAATTATTCGGGCACTTCTCAAAACGAATGGCAAATACTACACCCCGACCAACCTATGACAGGACGCGTTGTTACCGCGCAATTTATGCCTCTTAACCCGGGACTTGAAACCTATGTCCAGGCGCAGGGAGTAATAGAGAAAAATCCATTGAAAATCACCAACTCTTCCCCAATCAACATCCTTGCCGAAGGCGATGTGTACGTTGCAGACGGTTATGGTAAAATGGTGGAAGGAACGCTGATTGGCGGAAACCTTGGTAACGCTATCTGGCAGGCTTCTAAAAGAGGTTTTATCTTTGACGGTTCGGTTAGAGATGTTGAGCAACTTTCTGAAACTAAAGGAATGAATGGCTGGATGAGAGGGACAGATCCTTCCGCTATTTCCCAGATGATGCTGACATCAATCAATGCACCTATCCGTATCGGCCGTGTGACAGTTTTGCCTGGAGACGTAGTTTTAGCGAAAAAATCTGGAGTCATATTTATTCCTGCACATCTTGTAGCAGACATTGTTATCTCCTCAGAGATGACTAGTCTTCAAGATGAATTCACCTTTATGAGAATCAACGATAAAACGTACGAGTACAAAAATGAGGCTTTTGTTGGCGGATGGTCAGAAACAATCGACAAAGATTATGTTAACTGGCTGAATACAGCCGCCAAACTGCCGATGTCGAAAAAAGAAATGAACGATTACCTTGCAACCCATCCACGTGGTCGTCGGCCGGCAGCACCTGCAAGAACAACCACCCCTTAAACCACGAAAGGCCTTACGAGTTGGCAGCAAAAAATAAATTGGAATTTACACAGCCCATTGTAGAGTAAGGTTTTATTTCAAGACGGCAACACCAGTCTTTAAGCAAGGTCTGTTCCAAACTCGTTTAGAACAGACCTTTATTGTTCCAGAATAAATCCTGTCATGAAATACATGCTTAACATCATGTTAAAATATTTGAATATGGGTATGAGTCTCAAGGATGTTATTCAGCGTGCAACCTGGAATTCTGCCAGATCGGTAAAACGAGAGGATCTGGGTCAACTAAGCGAAGGAGCCGTGGCAGATCTAACCATATTAGGCGTTTTTAACTACTGGTTTTTTAGCGAGCATAAAACAAAAATCTGCAAGGTTTTTAAATGGAAATACTAATTTCTTGCATATTTTACTGCAAAAATTATGTCATAAAATTATATAATTAGCTGATTATCAAATAGTTAATCTGTTTTTAAGGCTCGACTAATTAGTGTAAAAGCTATTTCAGGCAGCTGATACACCTTAGCAATACAGCAGGATGGAAACAGCTACCGGCGTGTTTTCTTTTATATAAAAAGTCAAAAACTAAATATTTTAATCCAGAATAGGACATTTTAACATTTCCGAGTCATTAAGGAAGTGAATGGTAAGATCAAATGCATCAATTCATAATCATGAATGTAAATTTTACATACCAAATAAGTATATAAACTAAATAAAGCCTGTTATTTTCCTAATTTAGGCAATCGGGACAAACAGGCCTGAGCACAATATGGAAAGAATTCTCAAAATACACAATGGTAAAGTTTTAACCCCTTATCGGATTATTCACGGAACAGTGATCCTTGAGGGCGGACGTATAAAGGAAGTAGCTGAAGGGAATATAGATGTACCAGGAGCCATCGAGATTGATGCCAAAGGTCAATATATATCTCCCGGATTTATTGATATTCATGTTCATGGCGGTGGCGGGCATGATTTTATGGATGGTACAGAGGAAGCTTTTCTGAAGGTTGCTGAAACTCACGCACAATACGGGACAACAGGTCTTATGCCAACCACATTGACCAGTGAACTGGACGAACTTTATAATACGCTTGAATTATATAAACAGGCTGATAGAAACAATACTAAGGGCGCTCAGTTCCTTGGGATGCATCTTGAGGGTCCCTATTTCTCCTTGAAACAAAGAGGGGCCCAGGACCCGCGGTATATCCGAAATCCTGATCCGAAAGAATATATGGATATCCTTTCACGTTCATCTGATATAAAAAGATGGAGTGCTGCCCCCGAACTGGACGGAGCTATTGAATTTGGAAATCATCTGCGATCCAAAGGTATCCTGGTGGCAATGGCGCATACCGATGCCATCTATGAAGAAGCACTGGTGGCTTTTGAAGCCGGTTTTACTCTTGCAACACATTTCTATTCCTGCATGTCGGGGGTTTCAAGAAGAGATTGCTTTCGTTATGCCGGAGTGATTGAAACTGCATACCTCCTCGATGAAATGGATGTGGAGATCATAGCAGATGGGGTTCATCTTCCTGCACCATTATTAAAACTGATCTACAAGATCAAGGGGCCTGATCGTATTGCCCTCATTACAGATTCTATGCGTGCAGCAGGTATGCCTCCGGGAGATAGTATCCTTGGAAGTAAACACAACGGATTAAAGGTTCTTGTTGAAGATGGGGTAGCGAAATTGCCTGATCGTACTTCCTTTGCCGGTAGTGTTGCAACTTGTGACCGACTGGTAAGGAATATGGTTAATATGGCTGAGGTGCCATTGCTTGAAGCCGTTAAAATGGCATCGCTTACACCAGCAAATATTTTGGGACTGGGAGCGAGCAAAGGCTCATTGATTTGCGGCAAGGATGCAGATATTGTCATTTTTGATTCAAATATCAATGTCAGTACCACGATTGTGCAGGGAAGAATTGTTTACAATAAATTAGATTAATACGAATACGATTATGAGAGAGATTAAAAAGGATAAACTACAGGTTAATATATACGCCGGAAGACCGGAATTAGGTGCTGCTGCTGCAGAAACTTTGACGGCCAGAATTGCTGAATTACTAAAGACGAAAGAGCAGGTGAACATTATTTTCGCTTCTGCTCCTTCACAAAATGAATTTCTTGCCGAATTGCTGAAAAAGGATATTGAATGGGGGAAAATCAATGCTTTCCACATGGATGAGTATATAGGTTTGCATCCGGATGCACCACAGGGTTTCGGTAATTTCCTTAAAGACAGGTTATTTAGCCATGTGACTTGTCGCACAGTTAATTATCTGAATGGAAATACAGATCCTCAGGAAGAGTGTAAACGATATTCAGACCTTTTAATTAAATATCCTACAGATATCGTTTGTCTGGGGATAGGTGAAAATACGCACCTGGCATTTAATGACCCGCATGTTGCCGATTTTAACGATCCATTGATTGTAAAGGTTGTTGATCTAGATCAGGATTGCCGGGTTCAACAGGTAAATGACGGCTGTTTTAGCACGATTGATGAGGTTCCTACCCATGCACTTACGATCACCATGCCCGCATTATTCAAATCAACTTATGCTATTGCCATTGTACCGGGTAAGTTTAAAGCAAATGCAATTGATCATACGATCAACAGCGAGATTTCTGAGAAATATCCTTCAACTATACTCAGAAGGCATGACAATGCAATCTTATTTATTGATGAAGACAGTGCATCCAAATTATAAGTTAATAAGGTAGAACGATTAAAATATTATATTTAAAAATTAGGGCCTCAAATCCGGAAATTAAAATAGAAAATATGAGTAGTAATAAAACAGTATCAGTAGGATCATTAAGTCAGCGGGATACCATCACAGGCA
>CAZTRY010000056.1:0-22893 GCA_964616525.1 uncultured Sphingobacterium sp.
TCCATAAAACAAAACCGTCCCATAAAATGAATTATGAGACGGCTTCTTTTTGCTTCATCATTGAAGCAAGATCGGCCAATCCATTTATATTTGTTCTGTGTTAATAAAAGACAGATATAAAGCTTTTGTAGAATATTTTTCATCGCATCAGCCTGAGGCAGAAACCGAACTGCATTATGAAAACCCTTATCAGTTATTAGTCGCAGTGATCTTATCTGCCCAATGTACCGATAAGCGGATAAATCAGGTAACGCCAAAACTATTTGAACGGTTTCCTGATCCTGAAAGTTTATCTGAAGCCACACCTGAAGAAGTATTCAGCTTCATCCGTAGTGTCAGTTATCCAAACAATAAAGCCAAACATCTTGTCGGCATGGCCCAAAAGCTGGTTGCCGAGTTCAACAGCATCGTCCCTTCTGGCATTGAAGATCTTCAAAAGATGCCCGGTGTTGGCCGAAAGACTGCAAATGTGATTGCATCTGTGATATACAATGCCCCTGCCATGGCAGTAGATACGCATGTGTTCAGGGTTTCCAACCGCATTGGATTAACCAGAAATGCCAAGACACCATTAGCGGTAGAAAAGCAATTGGTAAAATATCTTCCTCAGGACAAAATCCATATTGCCCATCATTGGCTTATTCTTCATGGACGATATATATGCCTGGCAAGAACCCCGAAATGTGAGATCTGCCCTCTGAAAGAAATTTGCAAATTCTACCAGCAAAGTCAGACAGAAAGCGCTTTATTAAAAGCAGAGAAAGCACAGTTAAAAAAGGCAAATGAGCTGAAAAAGAAAAGGCTGGCGGAGAAGACAGCCAAAGCCCTTAAAAAATTTAAACCGATATAATGTTTACTATAATTTTTTGAGAGATAAATTCAATACCTTCCTATTGAGATTAGCAGAAATAAATATTTTGATAATATTTTTAGTATTTTAAAATATTTAGTATAAATTTGAAGACGTAAAACTAAAATAATGAGCAACGCAGATAAATTAAAAGCTTTACAGCTTACGCTGGATAAACTTGAAAAATCATACGGAAAAGGAACCGTCATGAAATTAGGCGACAATGCGGTAGAACCAATAGAAGCTATTTCAACCGGTTCGATCAGTCTGGATATCGCATTGGGTATCGGAGGATTAGCAAAAGGCCGTGTGATAGAAATTTATGGTCCTGAATCTTCCGGTAAAACAACCCTTGCCATCCATGCTATTGCCGAGGCTCAGAAAAAAGGCGGCATAGCTGCGTTTATTGATGCTGAGCATGCTTTTGATAAATTTTATGCAAGCAAGCTGGGTGTGGATATCGAAAATCTTTTGATCTCCCAGCCCGATAATGGCGAGCAGGCTCTGGAGATAGCAGACAATCTGATTCGTTCAGGGGCAATAGATATTATCGTCATTGACTCGGTTGCAGCCCTTGTACCAAAGGCAGAGATTGAAGGTGAAATGGGGGATTCCAAAATGGGATTGCATGCACGTTTAATGTCGCAGGCACTTCGAAAATTAACCGGAACAATTTCTAAAACAGGATGCTGCTGTATCTTCATCAATCAGCTAAGGGATAAGATAGGCGTTATGTTTGGAAGTCCGGAGACCACTACCGGAGGAAATGCATTGAAGTTTTATGCTTCAGTACGTTTAGACATCCGCAGAATTTCTCAGATAAAAGATACTGATGAGGTTTCAGGAAACAGGGTTAAGGTCAAGGTTGTAAAAAACAAACTTGCTCCTCCATTCCGAATTGCAGAATTTGATATCATGTTTGGAGAAGGAATTTCCAAAGCAGGTGAAATCATTGACCTTGGCGTTGATTTCGATATCATTAAAAAGGCAGGCTCATGGTTCAGCTATGGCGATACCAAACTAGGGCAAGGCAGAGATGCGGTAAAGCAATTGCTTTTAGACAATCCGGATCTGATGGACGAACTTGAGGCCAAAATCAAGGCTACGGTAACCGCCGATCATCTCGAGGATAAAGGATAAATAAAAAAACCCGCTTAAAATATGCGGGTTTTTTTTTGCAAAAAAAATTTCCCAATCCTTAAATCAATTCACTTTCAGTTGCTTTTGCAACCAGCTTTCCATATTTTCCCTTTGCTCCGGATACATCCAGTGCCCGGTTTCCAAGGCGAGGAATAATGATTTTGGGGCAGTAATCACATTATAAGATGCATACATTGAGGTCGGTGGGCAAGTTGCATCATTAAATCCCCAGCTATACATTCCAGGGACTTTGAGTAATCTTGCAAAGTTCACAACATCATAATATCCTGTAGTTTTAACTTTATCAGGAGTGCTGCCGGTATTTACATTATCCCTATTGAACAAATGTGGCCAACCTCCGGCTCTGCCAATCATGAATCCTGTCAGATCACTAAGTGCAGGGTAATAAGCACCTAAAAATTTAACCCTTGAATCAAGTGCAGCGGTAATGATTGATAATGCTCCACCCTGGCTACCACCGGTCACACCTAATGTACTACCGTCAAATTCAGGAAGAGAAGTTAAAAAATCATTAGCCCTGACACAACCCATATATACTCGCTTATAGTAATATCGATCGCGATCTTCCAGATTAAATGCCTGATATCCTGATAAAGCACCTACGCCCAGATTTGCATAAACATTTGGATCCATGGTTACTGGAATTCCATGAATACCAATTTCAAGAGTGATTACTCCTTTTTCTGCTGTTGCCACATCCCCGTTATATGGTCTGATTCCGGCTCCGGGAACACGAAGTAATGCCGGATATTTTCCCGGCTTTTTAGGAACACAAAGTATTCCATACAATCTGCTACCCAATCGGAAATTCTGAATATTTACATGATATACATTCACCTTTTCTGTAGAACGCTCAGGCAGCAAAGTCATTCTGGCATCCATTGGTATTTTGGCCAGATCAGCTTTGGCATTGTTCCAGAATTGAACAAAATCATCCGGGCTTACCGCAGCCGGCTTAATTTGCCCAGGATCAAAACCCACAGTCGCAAGACTGCTGTACTTTTTCCCATTGACTTCAGCAGTGACCACACAGCGATAAAATCCGGGGGTTTTCATCGTTCCAGCTGCAATTGTTGTTTGTCCATTCGTTAGCTGCATTGAATCACGCTTCTCAGGATTCATTCTTTCAGGACCGAGTTCATAAACTACCTTTACATTCTTCAAAGGATTTCCATATTGAAGAACAGAAACATTAAACTTCACCATTTCTCCAACCTTGTATACCCAGTCTGGATGATCCGGACCAATAATTACTTTTACATTCTGCTCAACAGGCTGAGCCATGGCAGCTCTTGCGAAAAGTATAAGAAAAAGAAGAAAAAAAGATGGTTTTAAATTTTTCATTAGTGTATAATTTGTTTTTTAATTTATGGCAATTATCCGTGTAAAACGCAGGCAAATAAGCGCTTCATTTCATCCATCCTATCAGGAATATTTCATTCAAATTCGGCAATAATAGCATCTAAACCAAATTTTTTTTAGACTGAATAATTGTTGGAATTCTTAATAAAAAGGATCTGAAATTCAGGGCTAATTCAGCCACAAAGGAAATCAAAAGGAAAAAGGCTATTTCCCCCTGGTCATCAGGTACATGAACCACACTCCCACGATCACAATAAAGCCAAGAATAAACATACCAACTTTACCCTTACGCTTATCCTGACGCATCACCCAGATCAGGAATCCGGTTAGCGGGATTAAAAAAATCAAAAAGAAAATTATACTTGATGCGCTCATAAACTGATGGGTAAATCTCGTATTTAATATTTATAAACCAGCAATTAAAATGATCAAAATTGTAATCTGGCCAATGGTGAAATATCCTGCCCAACGAAGTCATTATTCAGATACTTATGATAACCGGCAATAGCAATCATTGCAGCATTGTCTGTACAGTATTCAAACTTTGGAATGTATATGTCCCAGTTCAATAAGGCTGCCGTCCCGGCCAATGATTCCCTCAATCCGGAATTAGCAGAGACACCGCCTGCGATGGCGATTGTATTAATCTGATACTGTGCAGATGCTTTCTTCATTTTATTCAGCAGAATCGAAATAATTCTATCCTGAACGGAAGCACAAACATCATTCAGGTTCTCCTTTAAAAAATCAGGATTCTCCTTTAACTTATCACGTACAAAATACATGATAGAAGTTTTCAGTCCGCTGAAACTAAAATCAAGCCCTGGAATTTGAGGTTCCGGGAATTTGAATTTATCCTTATTGCCCAGTTTGGCGTATTTATCAATTAGCGGTCCGCCGGGATAAGGCAAACCAAGTAATTTAGCAGTTTTATCAAAAGCTTCACCAGCGGCATCATCCGTAGTTTGTCCAACAATTTCCATATCAAAATAGTCTTTGACCAGGACGATTTGTGTATGACCTCCGGAAACAGTGAGGCATAAAAATGGGAATTCAGGTTTATTATCAGCAATAAAATGGGCCAGAATATGTGCCTGCATATGATTTACCTCAATCAGAGGCAGATGATTTGCCAGTGCAAATGCCTTCGCAAAGGATGTACCAACCAAAAGTGAACCTAATAATCCCGGTCCCCTGGTAAAAGCTACGGCATCGATATCATTTTTATGTATTTTTGCGACAGAAATGGCCTCATGAACAGCGGGAATTATATTCTGCTGATGAACTCTTGAAGCCAGCTCGGGAATCACCCCTCCGTAATTTTGGTGAACAAGCTGTCCTGCAATGATATTGGAACAGATTTTGCCATCAATACAGATTGATGCTGATGTATCGTCGCAGGAAGATTCTATGCCGAGGATGATTGCCAAAACGTATATTAAATTTGAATTGAATAATTAAAATACAAATTTATCAAAAAAGCGCTAAAAATAACCCTTTGGATACTGGCAACATTTATAATGTTGCTTACGCTATTGGTTTTTTCACTTCAGTTTAAAACCGTACAAACTTATGTTGCAAAAAAAGCAGCAAACTATCTTTCAAAGGAGCTGAACACCCGCGTAGAAGTTGGATCTTTATATATTAAGCCCTTTAAATCTGTATTGCTCGACAGCCTGTATATTCAGGATCAAGACAAGGACACGCTTCTATTTTCCCCGAAATTCTTAGTCGATATCAATAACTTCTCATTAAAGTCCAGAAAGATTACCGTTAACCTCATTCAGATAGATAATGGAAAATTTTATCTCAAGAAGTATAAAGACAAATCGACAAATCTGAGCTTCATCCTGAACTATTTCAGCACTGGCAAAAGCACGAAAAAAAAGGTCTCAAAACCATATACTATTAACCTTTCTAAGGTTGTTTTAAATAATGTTGCCTTTAAATACAAAAACTTTAATAATCTCAAACCTGTTAAGGGGATAAATTTCAATGATATTCTTCTAAGCGGACTGAGTACAACGATTCTGGATCTCAATACAAGATCAAATCAGCTTAATGCCGGAATACGAAATATGACCTTCAGAGAGAAAAGTGGCTTCTATCTGAAAAACCTCAGTACGGATGCGTTAATAGGCAGTGACCGGATGGAGTTCAAAAAGCTTTTGCTCGAAACCACAGATAGCAGAATCAGGGATTACCTGTTGATGAAATATTCAAGCTTTAAAGATTTCAATAATTTCACCAGCAAAGTATTTCTCAAATCGAACTTCCAAAACTCTAAGGTAAATAGCTCGGACATTGCGTATTTCTCTCCAAATCTGGCCAAATCATCCATTATCCTGCAGGTTAACGGAAAGGTTACCGGCTATGTTAATGATCTGAAAGCAAAAAGCCTGATGATACAAAGCGGGCAGGCTACTTATGTTAAAGGTGACTTTAGAGTTACCGGACTTCCGAGCGTAAAGCAAATGATGCTGGATCTGGACTTTGATCAGGTATCTACAAATAAAAAAGACCTTGATCTCATTATTTCAAGGGCCACCGGCAAAAGGAATTCGATGATTCCTCAGATGATTGAAAAATTCGGAAATGTGAATTTCAAAGGCAGATTTACAGGATTTCTGAATGATTTTATTGCCTATGGTGAATTTAAAACCCGAATAGGTCGTGTGGTAACCGATTTAAACATGAAGATCAATAATTCTTCAGTACCAACCTATAGCGGAAATATTAAGGCTTACGACTTCAATCTGGGCGACTTACTGGATCAAAGCAATTTGGGAAGAACCAGTTTAACAGCCGAAATCAATGGTAAAGACTTCAAATTAAGCAGTTTACAGGAACAAATAAAGGCTGACATACAATATTTTGATTTCAAGAATTACAGATATAACAACATAAAAGTCGACAGCCGTTTTGTGAACAAAGTGTTCAATGGAAAGATCAATATGGCTGATCCTAATGTGCAACTGGATTTCGATGGCAAGGTAGATCTGAACAAAAGCCTTCCCGAATTCGATTTCAGTGCTTCAATCCAGGGCGCAAACCTTCATAATCTTAAACTGATCAAAGACAGTGTTCAGTTTGATGCAGAATTAAAAACCAATTTTAAGGGTTCAAATCTTGAAAATATTGAGGGGCTTGTAGAGCTAACTAAAATTCACCTGACCAACGCTACAAGCTCTTTTGATATCGATTCGGTGAATCTGAAAGCAATAGGAACCGGACTTACCCGTTCCATGAATATCGAATCTGATATATTTGATGCGAGTATAAAGGGTCAGTATGATCTCAAAACATTGCCCTCCTACTTTAAATCTGTTGCAAGCAAGTACATCCCCTCTCTCGGCCTCAATTATGTAAAACCCGGCAAACAGGATTTTGAGTTCAATCTGAATATCAAATATTTTGAGCCCCTGAGTATCCTTTTTGCCCCGAAACTAAAAATTCCGGAGCAGGCGAACTTTAACGGGAAATTTGTTTCAGATTCTAATACTGCAAACCTGAATGGATTCATTAAGCTGATTCAATTCAATAAAATAAAGGTTAACAACCTGATTATTGACGAAAGTACTTCAGAAGAAGCAATGAATATCTTCATTACTTCCGACAGGGTCGACATTACCGACAGCCTATACATCAAAAATGTCAACATTGCGAATATCTTACAGAACGACAGTCTGAGTCTGAACGTTAAATTATCTGATAAGGATGCAATAAACCAACTCGACTTAAACTCACTCGTGGAATTTACTTCCAATGGAGATCAGCGAATCCAGTTGAGCATTCTGCCATCGGATGTCATTATCAATAACGAGACCTGGAAGATTCAGGAGAAGGTTAGTTTTAGCTTTGACGATGGCCGGACCAAAGATCAGGAATTCAGTCTGCTGCGGCGCACAAAAATTACAGGTTTCGAATTATTCAGGGATAATCAGATGTTAACCATCAATGGCTATATCTCAAAAGATCCTGCCGATGTGCTCCTGATTGGCTTTAATAACTTTAAACTGACCACATTTAACCCATTAACTACACCTCTGGGAATAACCCTGAAAGGAACACTAAATGGAAATGCAAAGCTTGCGGGCCTCGGACCGAGTCCGAATGTTGAAGCAGAAATTCGAATAGACAGTCTGAATTATAATAAACTGGCTGTCGGAAATATGACCTTAAGTGCCGGACTGGATAATTCGACCAAACTGATCAATGTTAAAATGAATGTTGAGAGTAATGGCGAAACAACGATGGATATTGCAGGAACTTATAATGCCAGCGACGATCAGAATAGTTTGGATATGAAGCTCATTATGAAAGATAATGAAATAGCACTATTCCAGCCCTTCTTAAAAAATCTGGTATCGAACATGAATGGTAAAGTCTCGGCCAATTTGACCGTAAACGGGAAGTTGAAAAATCCTCAAATTAATGGGAGCCTTGATTTAAAAGAAGGGGGCATGACCGTTAATTATTTAAAAACCCCTTACCGCATCACAGACAAAGTCGAGGTTGAGAACACTGTAATCAAGCTGAACAATCTTAAAATCAGAGACCATAAAGACAATATTGCCATCGCAAATGGCACAGTAGATATGGCAAACGTTAATAATCCTGAGATCCACATCAACATTGTCGCAAATAAGTTCATGGCATTAAATACCACAGCAAAGGATAATCCGCTTTACTTCGGTGTTGCCTACGGAACAGGGGTTTTCAGTTTTAATGGGCCTACAAATGATATGCGGATTATTATTGATGCAAAAACAGAGCCGGGTACCATTTTTAATATCCCATTAAATTCTTCCGCAACTGTAAGTAAAACCGACTTCATCACTTTTATTTCAAAAGACACCTCCCTAAATAAGCCAAAAATAACCACGTTCAAAGGGCTTACCATGGATTTTGAATTACAGATAGATCAAAATGCCGAAGTTAATATCTTCACCGAACTTGGCAAATTAACAGGACGTGGTGATTCGCAGTTAAGTTTGAATATAAACAGTCTTGGCGATTTTGAGATGTATGGTGATTACAATATAGCGAACGGGAAGTTTGCATTTACCGCACAGGATTTTATTAATAAAATATTTAAAATCAGTGAGGGTGGATCAATCAGATGGACAGGAAATCCGATTCAGGCGGCAATCAATCTTAAAGCAGTCTATGAAGTACGGACAAGTCTGGCTCCGCTTTATTCAGCTGCAGGCAGACCTACATTAGATCAGCGGGTATTGTCAGAAGCAGTGATGAACCTTAGCGGGCCACTTTTAACCCCAAATATTTCATTTGATATAAACTTCCCAGCAGACGCCTATATTAAGGATGAACTACAATCTTATCTGAGTGATGTAAACAATACCAATCAGCAAGCTTTAAGTTTAATTGTAAGACGTTCGTTTGCTGCAGGCAAAGCAGCCGATCTTGACTTTGCCACTTCTACCTTTGTCAGTGCAGGAACAGAATTATTCTTTAATCAGCTCAATACAATATTGACTCAATCGCTTAACCTGAATTTTGTGGATCTGAACATTCGTTCCTTAAACGACGCAAGTGCCTCATTCCGCTTTTTAAATGACAGACTTATTCTTACCGGTGGAATTACTGATCGTGTCAATAGCACGCGTAAATTCTCTGAATTCAATGTAATAGGCAACGGCACTTCAGTAGCACGTGATGTAGAAGCACTTTACCTGATTAAAAAGAATGGTGATCTCGTGCTCAGGGCCTCTAATAAGATCAATAACCGGAATTTTCTGAACAATCTTAGTAATGATGAATATGTCAGTGCCATTGGATTGGTTTACAGGAAAGACTTCGACACCTTTGGTGAGCTTTTAGGCTTTCTTGTGGGTAAACAAAGAAAGGAAGATCGGAAAAAAGAGAAGGAGAGCAGCCCAATGGATAGTACCAGATTTCTGAATCCTGGTGGACTGAAAATTAAATAGGAAATTATCTAACATGAGTTCGATATTTAACTATCTAAAATTCAATATATAAGCAGTAAGATCTACTTCTAGTATGCTTTAAAGTAAACATAGATTCTAATCCACAAAGATTGAAGCAAAGCTTCAACACTATGTGAATCTAAAATGAAGGTTGACTGCTATAAAATGCTATGTCTCTATGTGGTTTTCAAAACTATTATGTCGGGTTGACCTTAACTGTTTTTCATAATGGTATGGCCCATCTTATCGCGTTTGGTTTTCAGATAAAGTTCATTATGAATATTGGATTTAATCTCGATAGGAACATTCGAGATCACCTCCAGTCCATAGCCAATTAGTCCTGAACGCTTGGTAGGATTATTAGACATCAGCTTCATTTTCTTGACCCCCAAACTCCTTAATATCTGTGCTCCAATCCCGTAATCTCTTTGATCCATAGGAAATCCCAGTTGCAGATTAGCATCGACCGTATCCAGTCCGTTCTCCTGAAGGTTATAAGCATGCAGCTTATTGATAAGCCCAATACCACGTCCCTCCTGATTCATGTATATGATTACCCCTTTCCCTTCCTTTTCGATCATTTCCATCGCTTTATGAAGCTGCGGACCGCAATCGCAGCGGCATGATCCGAAGATATCTCCGGTTATGCAGGAACTGTGAACCCTCACTAGAATAGGTTCATCCTCTTCCCAACTGCCCTTGATCAATGCAAGGTGCTGATCTCCTGAAGTAATTTGTGTATAAGCAACCATCTCAAAATCACCCCATTGCGTAGGCAATTTTACCGACACTTCCTTTTTAATCAAAGATTCTGTTTTGAGTCTGTAAGATATCAGATCCTTGATACAAATAATTTTCAGATCAAACTGTTTTGCGATAATCAGAAGATCCGGTAAACGTGCCATTTCACCGTCCTCTTTCAGGATTTCAACCAATACTCCGGCTGGCTCCAATCCGGCCATAGCAGCCAGATCAACAGCAGCTTCGGTATGACCCGCCCTGCGTAAAACACCGCCATGCTTTGCAATAAGTGGAAAAATATGTCCCGGACGACCCAGTTCCTCAGCTTTGGTATTTGGATCAATTAATGCCAGTATTGTTTTGGAACGATCAGAAGCTGAAATACCCGTTGTACATCCATGTCCGATAAGATCGACAGAAACTGTAAAATTGGTTTCAAAAACAGCGGTATTATTCCCAACCATAAGATCGAGCTTAAGCTCTTTACAGCGTTCTTCGGTTAAAGGAGCGCAAATCAATCCGCGGCCATGGGTAGCCATAAAATTGATTATTTCGGGAGTAGCATTGGAGGCCGCTGTTAGAAAATCCCCTTCATTTTCACGATCCTCATCATCAACAACAATAATAACCTTACCCGCTTTGATATCGTTTATGGCTTCTTCAATCGTATTAAACATAATTTTAAAATTGTATGGAAAACGGTTTCAGAAAGGATTAGATATTAAAAATGATCAATGATCCCGTTTATAATAAATGCAAATTTAGGCATTTTTTTGGCAGCAGGAATTTTGAACAATTCTTTATAGGTCAGGACAGTGCAATAATTCAAAAGCGCATTCAGGCCGGCTGTTCATCCTTCTTTGAGAATATCCGTTTAAACCAGCGCTTATAAATGTCCAGATCAAAGAGAACTGAATCTACAGTAGCTTTATATGTTAGAAAGATCCCGAGGGGTGAAAGGCAAATAATAGCAACCCACATTCCTAAAAATGGAGAAAGCGAGCCTTCCTTAACCGATTTTTCGCCAATGGTTGAAATAATGTGATAAATCAGGAAGAACAAAACAGACATAACTACCGGCAAGCCAAGACCACCCTTTCTGATTATTGCCCCTAGCGGAGCCCCAATGAAGAATAGAACCAGGCATGAGAACGCCATTGTAAATTTCCTGTTCAGTTCGATCAGAAAGCCCCTAAGCCTGACTTCATTATCCATTTCAAATAACTGCTTACGGTTTAAAACGTCCTTTACTGACCTGATCTGATCTTTTGCAGTTTGAAGTGATTGAATTTTCCGGTCTTTAGGAATCAGATCCAGAACATCCTTATAGGCTTTCATGGGTTTAGCCGGAACATTTTTATTCACCGTATCCAATCGGTACACCTTTGCAATTTGGGCAAGATCAATATAGGCAGAACGCAGGTTACTGTCGCCTTTCACGCTAAAAGAGTCGAGATAAAACTTAAGCTGCCTGATATTCATCATTGCATAGTTCGACTTAAACAGTTCTTCATCGGTACGTTTCATTTGAAATCCGGAGAGGTCAAAGCGTTGCTCAGTTTCTTTGAATTCAGTTCGCATAAAGCGTTGGCGTGGATTGTAGTAAGAAGCAGTTCCGGGGGTTTCTTCGTAACGCTTACCATTTTTCAGTTTCAAAACCAGAAGCTGGTCATCATCAGTAGTAAACATCTGCCCTTCCTGAGCCATAAGCACATTGATATTACCACTGCTGGTATTTCGTTCGTAGATGAGTACACCATGCAGGGTTTGGTCGGGGTCTTTCTTCTGAACCCTGATTGCATATCCGGGGATACTGGTATTAAAAATTCCCTCATTTATAAGGAATGCGGCCTTTTGATTCCGGACATCATACAATAAGGAACCCATCTTTAAATTCGCTTTGGGAAGCCAGTAATCTGAAAAAAGGAATGCGGCAAGACTAAGCATGCCGACGACAATAATTAGCGGCATCATGGCTTTTTGAAGGGAAATCCCCGCCGACTTGATCGCAACCAGTTCATAGTTTTCGCCCAGGCTGCCGAAGGTCATAATAGAAGAAAGGAGAATAGCCAGGGGTAAAGCCATAGCTACATTAGTTGCTGATGCATAGACCAGCAATTCGAGGATTACATACCATTCAAAGCCTTTTCCAATCAGATCATCGATGTATTTGAATAAAAATAGCATCAACAAAATGAACATAACAATGAAAAAGGTAACGATAAAAGGCCTTAAAAAGGCCTTCAATACCAGTAAGTGTACTTTCTTCACCCGGTAAAAATAGAGAAAATTAATCTCTAAGCACCCAATACACTGATCAAATATTGTATCTGATTATCCCAGATCAGTTTGCGATCCTGGATAGTATCCTCTGTGGCAAAGTCGGTTATGGCTAGGGCAACGTCATTGGTTAGTTCATCCTGTATAATTTCCATTTCGAAATAACAATGAGGTTCATCGTCAATAAACTTAAATTTCACCAGTTTATTTTCTTTAATGGAAAGCAATTTTGCTTTTTGCTGTTCGCCATCCCAGGTAAAAGTATAGACCTGATCTCTGTAAGTTACATCATCCGCAAACCATTGTGCAAGTCCATTGGGTTCATTCAAAAATCCAAACAATATTTTGGGAGATGATTTTACTTCATACTCTACATTAAACTTTATCTTTTCTGCCATTCCTCTTCTTAATTAAATTCTTTGTGAATTATTTTCACCAATTTTTCTAAAGGAAAGTAATTTCCTCTATATTTGCAACTCTCTTTTTAAAAGGAGGATTCGGCGGGGTAGCTCAGATGGTTAGAGCGCAGGATTCATAACCCTGAGGTCGGCAGTTCGATCCTGCTCCCCGCTACTTAAAAGCTGCCGATTGGTGGCTTTTTTTATGGATTAAAATTTACAATCATGAGGTCGGCCCCCGATAATTATCGGGATCGATCCTGCTCCCCGCTACATAGAAAGCCTCTGAAAAGTGGCTTTATTTTTGTTTGAATGTAATTAATGGAGACGGAAGCTTTGGGATTACTTTATTCCTGCACCTTGCTCCGACGTAATTTTCCATATTGTGAGCTTTGCATCTGGACGGAATCACCCTGAACGGTAACTGTGAACACATAGTTATAATCATCCTCATTTATGGCTAGCATCGGACGTTTAATGCCAAAAGCCTCAACAATCTCCAAAACTGTATTAGAATGACCTACGATCAGTACTGCTCCTCCCTTATGTTTTCGTAGCAATGATGCTGCAAAATCCTCAAGATCGGCTGGATTGTACGATTGAACAGTAACTCCACGTCCATAAGCAGTAGGGAATGCGGTTTGCATACTACGTTTGTCTGGGGTAGAATAAACAGCTAGCACTCGTTTCGACAAGAGCAAATTGGCAAGATCTTTGGCCCGCTCCTCCCCAACAATTGATAGTGCAGGATCAGGATCTGAAGGGTTCTTCAGATTTTGCTCAGCATGTCGCACGATCCACACCGCAGTCTGAGCATTTGCAGTGTAGCCTATTAAGGTAGACATCAACAACAGGCAGAATACAAAAATTCGACGATTGCTCATAATTTATGATTGCTAAGGCAAATTAAGAAAAAGACCGGGAGCAGGCAACTATTTGTAGATAGAATGGTCAAGTTAATCAAACGAGATATCCGTCTCAATCATACTTCCCTAATTTATTAATCGAGTTTATTTTTTTCTATCTTGCCTTTACAACTCTAAGCCATTACTCAAACTTATGATTATGCTAAATATTCCAATAACAAATCACCGAAACATCCTATACACAATGCTTGTCATTGTGATGACGATAAGCCAGGCTGGAGCTACGATAAAACTGCCCGGAATATTTAGTGATAATATGGTTTTACAGCGGAATGATAACGTTAAAATTTGGGGCAACTCCAGTGCTAAGTATGTTCAGATTAGCACTTCCTGGGACAAAAAAAAATATAAGGTAAATGCCGATCATTCTGGCAACTGGCAGGCAACAATAAGTACGCCAGCAGCCGGTGGCCCTTATACAATTGGTCTAGATGATGGTGAAAAATTAACCCTCGAGAATATTCTAATCGGCGAAGTTTGGCTTTGCTCCGGCCAGTCAAATATGGAAATGCCTGTAAAAGGATTTAGGAACCAACCTACACTCAACTCAAACGACATCTTGCTTGAGGCAGATAATTCACAGATCCGGTTGATAAAATATGATAAAATTGCTTCGCGAATCCCGGCGAGGGACAATAAATCTACTTTGTGGCAAGTATCGGAAGCGCAGACTGCAAAAGAATTTAGTGCTGTAGCGTTTCAGTTTGCACAGACCCTACAGCGCAAACTAAACGTTCCGGTGGGCGTAATTATGGTAGCATGGGGCGGCACTCGAATTGAAGCATGGATGACTCAAAATAGCCTAAAGAGCTTCCCGGAGATTCAGGTTAAACCAGTTTCAGACCCTTCAAAGGTAGGCCCGAACGACGCTACTGTATTATTCAATGCCATGATAAATCCTCTTGTAGGGTATGGCATAAAGGGAATTTTATGGTATCAGGGTGAGGCGAATCGAACAAATTCCGAAAAGTATGAGCAGATGATGGGTTCGATGGTTAAAGAATGGCGGCAACTATGGGATAGGGATATGGCGTTTTACTACGTTCAAATTGCGCCGTTTCAATATGCCGATAATCCATTGGCAAGCGCCCGTCTAAGAGAGGCCCAATTAAAAGCAAGTCGGAGCATTCCTAATTCAGGCATGGCCGTGACCATGGACGTTGGCATGGAAAGTTTCATCCACCCTCCTGACAAAACCGTAGTAAGCCAAAGGCTGGCATTCCAGGCATTATCTAAAACGTATGGCGTTAAAGGCTTAGCACATGAGAGTCCGGTTTATAAATCAATGAGCATTGAAAATGACGTGGTAAACCTCAGGTTTGATCATGCTGAAAATGGACTAACATCTTTTGGTAAAATACTTTCTACATTCGAGATAGCCGGTGAAGACAAGGTTTTTTATCCCGCAAGTGCAAAGCTAATAGCTACTGGCATTGCTGTGCAGAGCGATAAAGTAAAATCTCCGGTGGCCGTACGCTATGCATTTAAGGATTGGGTTGTTGGAGATCTTTACAATGTTGAAGGACTTCCCGCATCATCGTTCAGGACGGATGAGTGGTAGAAGGAGTTTGAATATCAATCAATATTTGTAGTGAAATGGTCGAAATTTAAGACTTGTTGAATATCTGAGAGAAATAATCGGATGAAGGCTTGCATTTTGATGCAATGAATTTTCAATCAAGAGCGCTATAAAATAATCTCTTAAATCCTCCCTGATTCCTTAAGCTTAATTAAATTATCAACCAAAACATCGATTAATTTGCTTCTCTGGCTGATCATTCTGTCGGCTAAAGCAATTATTTTTTTAATGTTTTTCGGACTTGCAGCGTCCATCTCTTCATCAATACTTTGTAAATCGAAAGGCTCCAGCCTCACATAATGATCAGGCAAACCCAAAAAGTTAAATATCTGCTTCATGTAAAAGTGGGATGTTTCTGTTGCTCCACTCATGATCATATCCAGCAATGCAGGTACAACAAACAGGGCCTTGGTATCTCTCAATGCATCACTATCATACGATTTTTTTGAGTTTCCTGTTCCCAGCGACATGATGTAGATATCTTTTGGAATCAACTCTTCCGGTTCCTTTTTTATTTCAACAAAGGCGCTCAGGGAGGGGTTAGTGGCAAAGATGCCTCCATCCAGTAGTGGATATCTTACTCCGGCCAGCGAGTAAATTTCGGCTACGCTGAAAAATGTCGGTGCCGCAGAGGTCGCACGGCAAACATCCCTGACATAAAAGTCTCTGCTATTACCCCGTATTTTGGCAACCTTCTGTCTGAATAAGTGTGCCTTTCTCAGCTCGATATTATAAGCTGTTAATATACAGGGCTTAATAAGTTCACTCAGTTTGACATCCTCAAAATAGTTTAATAAAATTCGCTCTAAAACCTTTCCGTCATAACGCTCTTTCACCCAACCAAATTTTGATAAAATCCTTTTTAAACCTGAAATTTCAAATATTTCTGAGCCGTGCTTAACATATAAATCCAAAGCTTCACGGGCAGAAAAACGGGGGTAATTTGGGTCTTCTTTTGATGGGCAAAGCAGCAAGCAGGTTAAAATACCTCCAGTGCTGGTTCCGGCGAACAAGTCGAAATAATCAGCTAAAAACGCTTGGGGGTTACCCGTTCTTTGTTTCAGTCGCTCTTCGAGTTCTACCAAAACCATTCCGGGGATAATCCCCTTAATACCGCCGCCGTCAATAGCTAAAATAGTTTTCATTGGAAAAATACTTAGGATAACAATGAAACTAATAAAATATTTTCATTACCTGTAAAATTTCAAAACTTTGTACACTAAGGAATGCATAAATTCAGCCAGGCAAAACATTCAATTAGCAATCCGAAGTATTTACTCCACAGATTTGGGATAAACGGAAAATAGTTTAATAAATGTGCCCGGAGATATTATAACTAGCAGTTAAATTCTTCATATAAAAGCCGAAATTAATAAATTCCTGAATGCTGTTTGTCCTGACAAATCCG
Organism: uncultured Sphingobacterium sp.; assembly: GCA_964616525.1. Classification (GTDB taxonomy): domain Bacteria; phylum Bacteroidota; class Bacteroidia; order Sphingobacteriales; family Sphingobacteriaceae; genus Daejeonella. The sequence goes on from CAZTRY010000056.1 coordinate 16,657, forward strand.
AATCCAAGCAGCCTTGAAAATCAATGAAACTGCCGATCGGATATCAGTCTGATTACAGCCCGGATCATAAAAATGGGAAGACCGCTAATCCAGTCTTTGAGTTAAGAGTCAGGCCGTTGAGCATTGAAAATATTGCACAGAAAGAAAGTTCCCGGCAACCAATACCTTTCAAAATCTGACACATGGCTTTCATTTATTATCATAAAGGACAATTTTATCCTTTATTGTGATAAACATCATTTTTTTTAGAGTCAGCCGTCACTCGCGACCGGAAATTTCGATGTTAAGTTTGTTCTAACATTTAAACATATCGCCAAATGGATGGCCAGCAAAATTCTCCGATTTACCTCTCCAATTTAAAACTAATCATTGTCATTTCTTTTTTAATTGGTATTACAAACACACTTTCAGCTCAGCAGCCTTCTGCAGACAAGGAGGCACTAAAACTTAACGTACAGCTTCGCCCCCGGGCTGAGTTCAGGAATGGGATCTTCACTCCCCTGCTTTACAGCCAGGATCCTGCCACATTCATATCTCAGCGTAATCGCATCGGATTAAATTATTCGAAAGAGAATAAAATAAGCTTTGGTATGCAATTGCAGGTAATCAATGTTTGGGGTAAGGATCCTCAAATTCAGCAAAGTTCCAATGATGTGAGTCTTTTTGAGGCATGGGCTCAGTTGCCACTGCATCAAAACCTGCAATTAAAAGTTGGGCGACAGATTCTATCTTATGATGATGAGCGCATTTTCGGCGCGCTTGACTGGAACAATGCCGGTCGTAAGCATGATGCTGCGCTGTTCAAGTACAAGAAAGGTAAATTTAAAACCGATATTGCCATTGCCTACAACCAGAACTCTGAAAGGACAAATGGTAGCTTTTATAACGATTCGATTGGCCAACCATACAAGGCAATGGAATTTGCCTGGGCGGAATATCTCGTGACAAACTCGCTGTCATTCACTGGTTTAGTGATGAACATTGATAAACAAAATCGTACTGACACTCTCCTTTCTCATTTACAAACTATCGGGCTTAATACCTATCTAAAGAATCAAAAAATTTCTGCTACAGCAAGTTTCTACTATCAAACCGGACGTGCCAATCTGAAGCCAAATATTCTACAAAAAACCAATGCCTGGATGGGTTCTGTATATGGGAACTATTCCATCAGCAAAAAAATCAGTCTTGGCGCGGGAAGCGACTATCTGAGTGGAAAGGATATGGACAACACTTCCTTATCAGTCACAAACTTCAATCCATTATATGGAACCCATCATAAGTTTTATGGACACATGGATTATTTCTATGTTTCGAGTTCTCATAAAAATACAGGATTGTGGGACAATTATCTAAGTGCATCTTATAAAACATCTGCCCAAACAACCTACAACCTGGCAATCCATCATTTTGAGGCTGCAAGTAAGATTATTGACTATAGAAGACGGAAAGCCAATCCGGCTATGGGTAATGAAGTGGATTTCACTCTGACGCATCAATTAAATGGTGGAACTAAAATTACAGGCGGCTATTCACAAATGTTTACCAGCACATCAATGAAATATGTTAAAAACATAGCTGAAAGTCAAAAAATGAATTTCACCCAGAATTGGCTATGGATATCATTAAATGTTCAGCCGGAAATTTTACTACACTCGAAATAGGTTGAATGAACTCCAAATAATAAATAACACTAATCACTAAATGAAAACTAAAATGAAAAAACACTGGTTAATTTTTATGGTTGCTGCTGCGATCGCAAGCGTGCAAACAGGTTGCAAAAGCAATAGTACTTCTGCATCCAACAACTTAAGCATAGATACTGTTATAACCGGTGAGGTTGTGGCAGAATTAACTGATGCTCCCTTAGTCCCGAAACCAATTACCTATACCTCGCCGAAAAGAGTGAAAGTAGAAATGGAAGTCATTGAAAAAGTGATGAAAATTGCTGATAGCACAGATTATACATTCTGGACTTTTGGTGGTGGTGTTCCGGGGAAATTCATTCGGGTAAGGCAGGGAGATCTGATAGATTTCACATTAAAGAATGCTGCGGATAGTAAGGTTTCACATAATATAGATCTTCATGCCGTAACAGGACCGGGTGGTGGAGCCGAGGCAACTGCGACTGCTCCCGGACAATCTACACGTTTTCAATTCCGCGCTTTAAACCAGGGTTTGTATGTGTACCATTGTGCAACAGGCCCGGTAGGGATGCACATTGCAAACGGGATGTACGGGTTAATATTAGTTGAGCCACAAGGCGGACTGCCTAAAGTGGACAAAGAATATTACTTGATGCAGGGAGATTTCTATACCAAAGGAAAGTATGGAGCCAAAGGTTTGCAGGATTTTGATGAGAATAAAGCAATTGATGAGAATCCTGACTATGTTCTTTTCAATGGAAAGGTTCGTTCTACAACCGGCCCCAATGCCCTGACTGCGAATGTAGGCGAAACAGTGAGATTATATGTTGGAAACGGGGGACCTAATCTTATTTCTTCTTTCCATGTTATCGGAGAAATTTTTGACAATGTTTATATCGAAGGGGGTCAAGCGATGAATAAAGATGTTCAAACAACTTTAATCCCTGCCGGAGGTTCTTCAATTGTTGAAATGAAACTTCAGGTTCCGGGGATGCTAAATGTTGTTGACCATTCCATTTTCCGTGCATTTCATAAAGGGGCAATTGCACAGATTAAAGTCGCAGGTGATGAAAACCCTTCAATATTTCAGAAAATCAAGAAATAAAAGCATTCATAGTATTGATCTATCATTTCAATAATCATGAGATACTTATTGATCCTAATGATTTTAGCTACTTTCTTCGGGGCATCCTATGCCCAGAAGAGAGTAGTTAATTCTGAAAAAAAGATGCTTGTCGTACATGAAGGAAGTTATAAACCTTTCTTTGTTACCAAGAGTAGTAAATCAATACCCGTAAAGGCCTTTAAAATGGATGAAACCGCAGTTACCAATTCAGAGTTTCTTGAATTTGTTAAGGCCAATCCGGAATGGCGCAGATCAAAAGTAAACAGATTGTTTGCTGATACTAACTACTTGAGGCATTGGGAAAATGATCTGTCTATAGGAAAATCCAATCAGAATATTTACAATTCTCCGGTTGTAAATGTATCATGGTTTGCTGTTCAGGCATATTGCAAATGGAAAAACAAAAGACTTCCGACAATTGCAGAATGGGAAATCGCAGGAATGGGAGCACCAAAAAATATTAAATATTCTACTCTTACCGACTATATTTTGAACTGGTATAGAAGGCCAAACCTTCCGGTATTACCAAATATAAAATCAACTTATCAGAACATCTATGGGTTGTATGATATGCATGGCTTAATTTGGGAATGGACCTCTAATTTCAATAGCTACATCACTTCTACAGATTCCAGGGGAAACAATTCTGATGATCAGAAACTTTTCTGTGCTGCAGGTTCATTGAATGTTGTTGACAAGGCAGATTATGCTGGCTACCTCAGATTCAGCTACCGCGGAAGCTTGAAAGGCAATTATTGCATCGCAAATCTTGGATTTCGTTGTGTAAGGAATATTAACTAGATATCAAAAAAATAAAATCATGAGACTAATTTTCATACTGGCAATATTAACTTCAATGCTGTACAGTTGCACTAATACTACATCTTCCAATAAGGTTGCAAATGATGTAAATATTACCCCTGAAAAAGCGGTAACTCCATCTTGCTGCAAAGCTCCAGAAAAAGCTGCTTTAACAAACATCCCATTAGAAAGTATTTTTATGCTTGAGGACACCTTTAAAACGCAGAATAATACGAATTTTCAATTATCAAAGCTGAGAGGAAAACCAACTGTTGTTGGTATGATCTTTACAAATTGCACCTATGCTTGTCCGCGTTTAACATCCGACATTAAAAATATTTCTAAAAATATGGGCATTAGAAAGGATGAAGTAAATTTTGTTTTGGTCAGCTTTGATTCGGAAAGAGATAATCCGAAGCAGCTAAAAAAATTCGCCAATGAAATGGGTTTGGATTCAGACTGGGTATTATTACAAGGCACTGAAGAAACTGTAAGAACTTTATCCGTGATGCTGAATGTTCAGTTCGAAAAGGATGCAGACGGAAATTTCTCTCATAGTAACCTGGTATCAGTTCTTGATAAAGAAGGCATTTTAAAATATCAAAAAGAAGGTCTTGAGGCCGAGCATAAAGAAACCAATAGTACACTGCTTAAACTCATTTTATAGATTTTACCTTCATTTGAATTATATTGAATTCCATATCGAAAACCTTTATCTATGTTAATTTTCTAAAGAAGGTCTGGTTTTTAGCTTCAATCTATGCGATTTAACATCTATGTTTCCTCTTAAAGCATAATAAATTCAATCTATGTAGTTGATTATTAATCTTTAGAGCTTTTAATATCGGCCTCACGTTAATTAAAGGGAACATATAAACCATTTATGAATTCCCAAATTATTTGGCAAAGTTCCCTTTTCAGAAGTTCTTGCTACAATTCCCTGATACCCGCTTTTGGATATATTTTCTAGAATTTCATTCTATTAAATCCGATAAAAAGGAAAGATTTTGAATAGGTTTTGTTGAGGTTTTATCTGAGCGATTAACCAATAAGCCTTGATAATTCTCGGAGATAAAAGACTTTGTCTTAGAGTCGTTAGTATGTGACAATTCAAAAATATTCCTGAAAATGGTTTTTAAGGTTAGATGAAAGTTCCCCCAAGCCGGATAACCGCCTAAAGGCATAGATGAGCTCAGTCCGTAAGGGGGATAACCAATGAATCTCCTTCCGGTCTGGTGTACATATGCTACTCTATACCAACCATTATCCCCACTCCAAAAATTGGAAAATAAGGGGTAATTAATATCCCCATTCCATATTTTCTCAACAATCTGGTTGGCATAGGCATTGCGGAGAGCAATTGGATCAAAAGCCGGATTGTCATAGCCCCATACCGCTTTAATATTTTTCCGGTTTCTTACAAAAGTTTCCAAAGCAGGAACCAATCTTCTTGAATGGCTGATATCCCAGGCTACATCGTTAGAGATATAGGAACTATCCAATTTAACATGTGTAATCATTTTCCATCCTCCGTCGCTACCTTTTTCCCAGGTGACGGGACTCTGAGAGCCTGTATATTTGGCATATCTGTTATCATAAAAATTCTTCCAATATCCTTTATCTATTTCAGCCCTTGCTCCTTTAATAGATTTTGTGAGGATAGACCTGGCCAGAAATAGATCAAATATATTTTTTATACCCTCTTTCTTATTTTGCAAATCCTCAAAAGCTTTTTTCCCATCCTCAGTTGCAGGCCGGATGCCGGATTTGTATAATTCTGACAAATCAGAAAGAACTGTCAAATGCCAGAGATCTCTGTCAGAAAAAAAATATCTTGAGGTTCCATCCTTGATATCAGCAGGAGTCATACTAAGCCTGTTGTTAACAGCTTTGAAATATTCCGGCGTAAACCAGCGATTTAACTGAATAGACATGGTATTGAAAGTATTAGCAAGAAATTCCTTCTCTGCCACCGATTGCTTTTTATTGGGAATATTTTGTGTTATACTAGTGCAAAGTGCCCCTGCCAAACCCAAAAACTGGAGACTGCAAAGAGGAACTTCCTTTCCAAGAAGACCATAGGATGTACATATATTCCCACCGGAACAAATCCAGCCGGTACTATTATCCGTGTTTGGGATAGGTTTTAATGTGGTAAGGATGGGACTAAGCAAATCGACAATCTCGCCAATTTGTTGGGTATCCCTACATCTGCGGGTCATCTCTACAAACGATTGTAGGCCTCCATTCTGAATATCATATAAAAGATAAACATCATTTTCCTGAAATAACCTCCTCTTAATTTCTGAAGCATAATAATCGCGATAGTGAGTATTCCATGAATCGATTACCTGTTTATGAATTTCACCCTTCCTGGAATAATCAAATTTATTCTGAGCCGAAACCGGATGAATGGATATAAGTGAAAGAGCAATAATTACTAAGGGTAAAATGGCCGGTTTTATTATTTTCATAATTTATGTTAAGGGTAAATGTTAATTGGCTCGCTGTCAGATCCATAATTCAATCTACAAAAAAAAATAACAATATCCATCCAAGTGTAAAACTCAACTACCAGGCTGACCTTAAAGTTGCAGCTGTCCGTAGAGTTTAGCGAAGCGCCTTTACGGATTATCCAATAAAAAAGAGTCTTCAAACTCGGCT
>CAZTRY010000057.1:0-22810 GCA_964616525.1 uncultured Sphingobacterium sp.
TACCATTTGCAAAGCAAGCCCCTTGGCTCCCATGTCTAATCCTAATAACCGATTAGGTGCAATTAAAAAAAAACTGAGTAATAAGCTTAAAGGCATAAAAAAAAGTCCGATATTCCTGTATTCCCTATTTCGTTGAGTTGAAAAAAAAACCGAACCATTTATCTGTCCTATCGATTGGTGCACTGGATAAAAGGCCATAATAGATAGTACATATGTTGCACTTCTAAATTCTGCCCCCCCTAAGAAATTGGAAATTAAATCAGCGTTAAAAAAAACTATGGTTGATATAAAAATTGAGATAACATATAGACCTTTGAAGCTAACCAAATAAAGTTTAGCCATTCCAGCAAAATTCTTCTCTCCAAATTGTTTTGAAAACTCTCGCATAAGTAAAGGCATTATTGCACTGGTAAAAAGCAAAACAAATGATCCGATTTTAGCGGCTAAACCAAAGTATGCTTGTTCTACAGAACCGCCGTACTGCTGCAAAATCCATCTAGACCCAACTCCCATGACTAGCCCTACAAGTGAATAAACTAGTAAGGGGTTGGAAAAACTCCAGAAATAATACCCATATTCATTAATCGAATGTTTTGAAAGCTTCTCATTTGAGAATAAAGTAGTTCCCGATTTATGTAAAACAAACCAACACCCAGTAAATAAAAAAATTACTAAGAAACACTGTACATAAAAAAAAGATGCGAGGTCAAGTTTCTTAAAAACAAAAAAGATGAAAACGTAGATTAGTATAGAAAGCAGCAATTGACTCATTCTAATCCTCTCCGATCTAACCGTCATATTACTGGCATCCATGATTAGAATTAACGTATTGGTAAAAAAAGTTAGGATCCCTAATACTGCACTTAAAACAACAAAATAAAACGATTGATTAGGCCACAGGGTATTTGTGAAGCTTAACACATGAGATCCAAAAATAAATACAAGATAAAGGCCAGCTAAAAAAAAACTTAGAAACCAGTAAAATTTAATTAAGAGCTGGTCCTTATAATTCTGGGACAATCTCGTATAAAAGGCCATAGAAGAGCCTGTATCGAAAAAGCCAATTACCCTATTCGCGCTATCATATAAAAAATCAAAATTACCATAATTAACTGGTCCTAAAAGTCTAGGAAATAGAGCACTCAAGGTTAAATTGACAGGTATTTTTACAAAATTGGTTAAAACTTTGTAAGTTAAATGCTTTCTAAATTCAGACATCGGTCTTAAAATTCATCGTCGATTGCTGATCCTCAATTGCAAGCCTAAGTTCTTTAGAAACGTTGGCCACTAAATTATTTGGTAAAAAACAATATTGGGTCTTAAACTTATTAACCAGTGTTCTTACTTGTTCATTGTTCCACCACTGATCTATGTCATTCCATATTTTATTTACAAATTTTGCAGCACTTTCAGGGCTTTCATGAAAAACACCTGCTTTTTTCAGTTCTGTATAATAAGGGATAGCAGAATCTCTTATTTCCCAATAATTTTCATCCCAAAATATCACAGTGGGAATGTCCATATTCATCGACTCCAAAAAAGTAGTAGCATTATAAGTGGATATATAAATTTTGCTCTTGTTAATCTGATCTTTAATATGCCCATAACCCTTATCTATACTTAATTCAGGAAAACGATCTTTAAAACGGTCATATTGATTCCATCCATAATCCTGTTTATATATTCTCACTAACAATTTTTCTCTAATGGAATCATTCAAATTATGAATAAAGGAACACTGGTCTTCAAAATATAGTTCCCATTGAGCTGCAACAACAGTACTGTACATTGTATAACTATAACGAGGAGTCGCCATTGTTACTAGCAAAGCCTGTTCATTTTTTTTATTTTTCGCAGGAACTTCATCCGCTGTGATTTTTCCAACAGGCTTGACTTTCTTAACTTTATCTGATTCCCATCCCCAGCTTAAATACTTTGAACAAATAGCCAATTCAAGTTGCTCATATGATGACCACTTGCTTACACCATAATGCCCACCATGCTGCCCAATTACAAGTGGAGCTCCTTTCTCAACCTTTTCAGCTGTATATAATTTAAAAATCTCATTTGCATAATACGCATTGGCAGTAAAAATGACTTTTGGTTTATTGGGCCAGCCTGTTTTACCAACAACTCGACTAAGCTCCTTATAACCTTCCAAATAAAGAACCGGAATTTGATATGGAATTATTTCTCTTAAAAGTAATTCAAAATCAGATTTACTTTCTCCTTTTAAAAGCCATTTCCTTTGATCCATGATAGGTTTAACCTTAGGCGACTTAAAAACATAAGGCAAAACCGGAAATTGTAGAAACTCAAATGAAAGTTTTATCTGATCAAATTTTGACATGAAAGTAGAGAAGAATAATGCATCACCCTCCTTGGTTAATAGACCGGTTAATTTAGAGTAAGTTCTACTTAAAATTGATTTCAAATCCTTCTCAGATTTATCTACATGAGTTACTTCACTACTAGCTAAGATTTCATAATCCCTTCGGATAGTTGAAATATTGGGTAACCTATCTAATATGAAAGAATATAAATAATGATTCCATTCATCACCTATGAATAAATTAATAAATTCGTCTATATCATTTGGGATCATATCTTGATCCTTTATATTTAATAATACAGTTTCAACATTACCATAATTAAAAATGGCTTTTTGTATCATTTCATACCTATCAAAAAACATTTGTATGAAATTTAGAAGCCAAACGCCTATTAAAATACGCCAATATTTTATACTAAAATCCACCCCATGGATTTCATTCAGAGCGATTGAAAGGTCACTTAGAACCCTTTCATAAACCTCGGAAATTAATATGAAATCTCTGTAAAGTTTATTCCTGTCATCCCAGTGATAAGCTAACACTTCAGCGTTAATTTTCTGCCAATACTCTTTACGCGAGTAAAGACGACACCATTCTCCTAAAAAAACAACTTGTCTATTATTTTCTGGCCAACTTTCTTCTAAGGCTGTAGTAATCAAAAACCTATTTACCATGCTGATCTTCCGCCGTCCGCTGCGATTATCGCGCCGTTTACATAACTCGAAGCTTGACTAAGAAGAAATATCAATAGTCCCTGATACTCATTTTTAAATGCCATTCTGTGCATTGGGATCCTCTTTATTAACTCTTTTACAAAAAGCTCATTTTGATTATTCTCTACACCACCAGGGCAAATGGCATTACATCTCACATTTTGTTCTGCCCAATAGGTAGACACGTATCTAGTCAAACCTATTAACCCTGTTTTAACAACAGAATAGGTAACAGGTTTAACTGGTTGTTTTTGTTCTAATAATCCCTTTATACTGTATAATCTTTGATCTGGTGCAATTAAACCTAAATCAGAAGAAATATTTACGATACTACCGCCATTAATATTTTTAGAAATTTCAAATCCATAATATTTAATACAGTAAAAAGAACCTTTGAGACCTACTGCCAAATCTTTTTCCCAAACATCGGAGGAGAAATATTCAAGTCTTGAAAAATTAATTTCATCTGAATCCTCGACTTTAGGATTATTTGCGGCATTATTCACTAACCCATCAATTCTACCAAAATGTCTGATAACTTCATCGCAGTTTGATCTAATATCATCCTCTGAAGTAATATCTACTTTATATCCCTTAGCCTCTACCCCAAAACTATTTTTAATATTTATGGCCTGTTCATTCAGTAATTGCTGATTTAAATCTAATAAAACAGGAATACCACCTGCCATTGCAATTGCCTCAACATGTTGCCTACCAAGCAAACCAGATGCACCTGTCACTATAATTACTTTATCTTTTAATGAAAACAATTCCATATATAATTAAAAACTTATTGTTTGACCTCCATCTATTACGAAACAGCCTCCGGTAATAAACCCGGCTCTGAAGGAGCATAAATAGAGTGCCAAATCACACACCTCCTCGGGCGTACCAAAGCGCTTCAATGGTACTTTTTCATCCAACATTAAACGTATCCTTTCGGGATCATTCCGCATTTTTTCACCCCAGGTGCCCCCTTCAAAAAAGATGTTCCCCGGCGCAATTATATTTACTCTTACCTCAGGAGCTAATTTATGAGCAAGATTTTTACTGAAAGCAATCAGCGCTGCTTTTGCTGTACTATAATCAATGGGAGCTCCAATATATTCAATACCGGCAATTGAAGAAATAAATAGAATTGAACCCTTTGACTTAACAATTGAGGGTGAAAAAAGTCTGGCAGAATATAGGGCAGAATTAAAGTTAGTATCCCAACTAGAGTTCCAGTTTTCATCATTACTAATCGGATCTGGGGTACCCTTTCCACTTCCCACATTTGAAATTAAAATATCTATCGTATCATTTGACCGTGATAAAATATTATTATAGGTTTCCTTCAACTCAGTCTGATTAGCAGCATTACATGAATAAAAATAAAGTGATTTCGGAAACTGAAGGATTAGTTGTTCAATCGCTGAACTACAGTTCCTGGCGATCACATGAACAATTGCATCCTCCTTAATAAATCCTTTAACCATTGCCAGTCCTATACCCATAGTTCCGCCAGTGATTACCACTACCTTATTCTGTAGCTCAAGTTTCATTTATTATTAATTAATCCTGATTTATCAGAAACTCCTTCATTAAAGATGCGCACATCCTCAAATCTTCTAAAGAATCTATTTCAAACATTTTCCAAAACTCCATTTCTACGATACCAATACTATTGCCAAAGCGGTTATTATTCTTTTTCAGAACTTCTGGCTTAAACAAATAGAAGGATCCATTTTCAATGTATTGTTTTGGGATATCCTGTCTTCTCTTTCTATTGCGCCAATCATAATTGACACTATCCAGCTGACCGTCCTGATTCTTTTGCCAAAAAAACAGATCCTCAGCAACACTACAGGAGAAAAAAGAATCGTGATCTCCTATGGATGCATTTTTAAGGGCCAGTTCAATGTCTTTAGGTTCCCTCAAAGGAGAAGTTACCTGAGGGGCAAGTACCCAATCAATTTTTTCATTTTGCTCAATGAATTCAATAGCATGTAACCATCCTTTTTCAGATGTTGCAAAATCATCAGATATATCATCAGGCCTTTTTATTGATTTTGCTCCAAACTGTTCAGAGATTTTCAATATTTCATCTGAATCAGAACTTACCCAAACGGAATTAGCTCCACCCCTAATACAGTTTTCTATTGTCCAGGCGATAAGCGGTTTACCGCAAAAATCTATAATGTTCTTTTTGGGTATACCCTTTGAACCTCCCCTTGCCAGTATAATTGCTACCGTGTTCATTTATTAATATAGTTTGTTTTTAGCCAATTTAATTGTTGCTTAAAAATTGAGAGTCCCTCATCATCTCTAAAAACCTGCATAATAAAAGGACCCTTGTAATCTATGCTCTCCAATACCTCAAAAAATGCATCAAAGTCTGTAGAACCCGAACCTAAAACAACGGATCCTCCGCCTAGCACTCTGTCTTTAATATGAATATCTGAAATCCGATTTCCATAACATGCAAACTCCTCTTTTACATCATAACCCAGTGATGCGCTATTCCCTGTATCATAATTAACTGTTACAGCCCTGGATGGGAATTTGTCAAGCAAAGCAGCAAAATCATGTGGATTTAAATCTGTTTCAAGTGATAAGTTTATCCCTAAATTTTCTGCTTTATCAACCAGGGGGGTCAAATTATTTACTAAACGATCTACTGCGGCAGTACTATTCAACGATGACTGATCAACGCAAGGAATAACTATATCTTTCACTCCAATCAGACTACAGTTACTGAGTAAATCCGAAAGGACTTTTACGCTATTCTCTGATAGATTTTTATCAGAATGATGAAGAGGTGCCTCCATAAAGTAATCAGCACAAACTGATAATACTTTAACTCCTGTTTCTTTGCTTATTCCAATTATATCATTGACGCCATTCGGATTTAGAAGCGGATTTTGACTGGCATCATTAAAATCAAGAATAAACTCGATACTTGACAGATCAAGTTCAGCTGCTATTTTAAATTCATTCTGCCAATAGCCTAATGGATGAGCCTGATAACGTCCCAAATATTTGGGCAGAAGTCTGCCCTGCATCACTCCTAACTGAATATCTTTCACCTATTTAACTCTTAAAATATGCAGTCTCAACTAAGCCACAAAGGATATGACCCAAAAGGATATGACCTTCCTGAATTCGCTCAGTACGCATTGAGGGTATTTTTATAGATTCACAATAATCCACTAGTTTTCCACCTGTTTTCCCGGTGAGTGCTACTGTTTTGATATTATTTCTTTTGGCAATACTAATAGCTTTCAAAATATTAGGACTATTACCGCTTGTTGTTATTGGGATAAAAATATCTTTTTCTGTTCCCAAAACCTCAAGTTCTCTGGCAAATACCTCCTCATAACCATAATCGTTTCCTATCGCACTCATAGACGAACTATTGGTCCCTAAAGCCAATGACGCAAGAGGAGCTCTGTCAAATTGCAATCTTGAAATAAACTCTGCTGATAGATGTTGTGAATCAGCAAAACTTCCTCCATTTCCGGCAAAGATTATCTTTCCACCATTTTTCAATGCATTAAGACAAGCGCTGGCCAGATCCAGGATCTGGTCATGAATTAATTTCTCATTTAATATAGCCTGATGAACTTCAACTGCGGATAGTAAATCTAATTCTAATTGCTTCTTCATTACTTCTTATTGCTTTTAAATCTATACGGAGTTGGTGCATCAGAACCGGTAGCTCCATCTATACTATTCCATGTCTTGATCTGGTTTGCAATATCAACATTGGTATTTGAAGACCATTGGCTTAATAAGGCATTGAATATCTTGCCAACCTTACCATCTCCAATAGCCAGGCCGTTAAGAGAGGTCACAGGAAGCATACAAAAAGGCGTACCGGTCATGAATGCCTCATCAGCTGTATAAACATCATAAGGTTCGATATTTTTTTCAATCATTTCCAGACCCAATTGCGGGCACAGTTCTCTCATTACATATTCTCTGGAAATACCTCTTAGAATATTTCTGCCTTCAGGAGTAATTACTTTATTGTCTTTCACGATAAAGAAATTGTCTCCTGTACCTTCTGAAATATAACCTGAAGTATCCAGCAATAGTGCCCAGTTATCTTCGCCTGCCATTTGAGATGCCTCAATATTGGCCATTAAATAAAAGATTCTACTTCTGTTCTTTATTTTTGGATCGAGTAATTCAGCAGGTATAGCTCTTTGAGATGTAATCACGGCATTTATCCCCTTGTCAAACAAATGTCCCATTCCTGCAACAGTCCATCTCAGAGGAAAATCTGCAATAACAACATTAGGACCTTTATGTAGTCTTTCAATTCTCTGATAAATACCCAAAGTTCCCCTTGAAACATCAATCATTAAGCGGTGTTCATCATCTGCACCAAATAGATGTTCATTAGCTTCTATCGTCTCATAGCAGTGCTTCTCCATCTCAGAAATAGTCATTTCTAAGGGTATCCGTAAAATCTTAAGACCATAATATAGTCTTTCCAGATGCTCGCGCAATTTAAATTGCTTTTTGTCAAAGGACCTGGTCATTTCAAAAACCATATCACCAAACATTAGAGCAGAATCGTAAACTGAAATTTTCGCTTCTACTTCAGGAATGAGCTTTCCGTTCATCCAAATTAATCTTCCACTATCCATTAGTTATATATTAGAATTTTTGATTTATAAATGTTTCTAAAAAAAGTTTTAGCCAAAATGAAATCCAACAATCTGTATAGATAAAAATTTAAGCTGTTTTCAAATTTAATTTCTTAAATGCAATTCATCTCTTCCAATTTTTCAAGTGCATACCAAAATCCTTCACCATCATTCTTATGCCCTTGCCAAATTTCCGGAATAAAGGTAGCTTCAGGACAATACTTGTTTAATATTGTTCCAAGTCTTGAAAAATCCATTTCTCCTTCCCCAATCTGCAAACCTTCCCCATTAAGCCCTTTAGCGTCACCTAAATGAAGATGGGCTGTATATGGTGCAATTTTCTCAGCAAATTTATAAAAATCCAATCCAAAGTAATTGCATGTAAGCATGCTGTGAGATACGTCAAAACACATCCTTAAATTATATTTCTTACAATAAGAAACTATTTCATCAGCCTGAACAAAGATATTCTGGTATCGCTGACCACCAAAATGCCATGGGAAAGGAGCCATAGTCTGCGGAATCAGTTCCACACCGTCCAGATCTAATTCCTCCATACTCCGAAAAAACTGCTCATAATAAGATTCCAGCAATTCTTTTGGAAAAGGTGCATCCATACTAAAGCCCCCGATATTGGCAACAATCTGTGGTCTGGGTTCATTTGGGAAAAATTTCTTCAATGAACGGGTAATATCAATCACTCTTTGAGTTTCATTTAATGAATCCCTTCTATACTCCTGATCGGGAGTAGCCAGATCCATCAGACGGGAACCTTTAAACAACTCAGGAGCATGAACTACGAATTTACAACTATATGGACCATCCAGAAACTCAGCTGGATTCAATTCCATGTCTGAATATGACAAGTGAAATTCGAAAAGATCAGGTTTGACTAACTTTTCATAGGTTCTAAAATCATGATAGCGAACAGGAATCCCCCAAGGATGTTTAAATTGATATTGTCTTGGTTTAAACCGCTTATCCTCAATATCGCTCGAAAAGAAATAATCCTCCATTTGAATATCTCTCTTCAATTCAACACCAACAAGTTTGGAGTAGTTGTTAGGTGAAAGACCTTGTCCCGGGCTTAATACTTTAATATGTTCTGCACTTAGAATTGTACCTTTTTTAAGATCCGCGGCTGCAACAAGGCTTTTCCCAAGATTTTCGCGATTAATCATTTCGCCCTGACTTAAGTTTCTCATTTCTCCGCTTCCCAATGCCTGCTCTACCTCCCTGATTCCCTTAATTAATTCTTTGAACTCATTAAACTCTAAACTTGCTGCATGGTCTGGTCCTTCCATCATCCTATCTAAAGTAAAATGTCTTTCAATGACTTTTGCTCCCAAAGCAACTGCAGCGATTGATACAGAAATGCCCCTTTCGTGACCTGAGTAGCCAACCAAAGGATGAATAGCTCGAATGCCGTCCATCCATTTCAGATTAATATCATGTAGCGGAGCCGGATAGGTACTATTACAATGTAAGAGAACAAATTTTACTGCCCGCTCATTTAAGAACTCAACCACAAATTTTACTTCATCGGTTGTGCTCATCCCTGTGGAAAGAATCAGTGGTTTCCCTGTTTGTGATAGTTTATCTAATAATGGTAAGTTGGTCAGATCTGCTGAAGCTACTTTAAATGCCTTAACATCAAATGATTCCAGAATATCAACACTTTTTATGTCCCATGGGGTACAGAGGTATAAAATCCCCTTACTCTTACAGTATTTCGAGAGTTCTCTATGCTGATCAACAGTTAATTCAAACCTGTTTAGCAGATCAATAATATATTCTGTGCCAAGATCTTCTCCCGATTTCTCAAGGCTACTTTTTCTGTAAACCTGATCTAAATGACGCATTTGAAACTTAGCGCAATCAACGCCCATTTCAACTGCTTTGTCTATCATTTCTTTAGCCCGTTCAAAATCGCCATTATGATTATTGCCAATCTCAGCAATAATAAATGAACGGTTACCTCCAACCTCAAATTCACCAATATTAAGTTTCATCATTATTCTAATGTTTATCTTTTTTCTCTAACTGTCCAAGACTCCAGTCCTGATTCTTCAAACCGGAATGGAGTATATGTTAAACCACGTTCCTTTATCCAATTCATCAATTTGTGTTTTGAAAAAGCAGGTACGTAGAATAAAAAATATCCGCCACCACCGGCACCTAATAACTTTCCTCCTATTGCCCCATTTTTCAATGACTCATTGTAAATATCATCAAGCACAGGATTGCTAATTTTGGAACTAAAGCTTCTTTTTAATTCCCAGGCCTTATGAAGGCAAACTCCAAATTCACCCAAATTCCCACGCAAAATAAGATTACGCATTTCATAGGTTAGATCCACATTTGACTGAATTCTCTCCTTGACATGAATACTCTTTGTTTGCTCCTTCTGATCTTCATGAATATTACCAGAGTCATGATTTGTACCGGTATAACATAAGATCAAACTTTCTTCTAACTCGAGTAAAACGTCATTGGGAATCCGTATAGGATGAATAATGTTCTGATTACGGGAGAACTCCATGAAATTTAACCCTCCGAATACAGTTGCATATTGATCCTGCCAACCACCGGCAACACCCATATGTAAACGCTCAGCTTGATAGGCAATTTCAGAAAGTTCATGCTTATCCCATTTGTCATTTCTTAATTCATTAAAGCAGCCTAAAATAGCGGCAGAAACAACTGCAGATCCACCAAGACCGGATGACATTGGAAAATCCGAATGTAGAAATAACTCAAACCCAAAAGATGGATTAATGGCCTTTATAATTGATTGAATCAGGAGAAATTTACCGTTATGGCTTAATAGTGCAGCTATATTATCAAACTCTGCAGATTCATTAATATCTAAAGAAGTTACTAAAATCTTCTTGTCATCCCTGATCCTTAACGTAGCATGTGAATATAAGGAAATGGTAGCATTGATTACTGCGCCACCATGTTCGGTAAAATAAGTTGAAACATCAGAACCACCTCCACCGAAACTAATCCGTACAGGGGCTTTAGCTCTTGAAAAAGTACGAACTTCGGCTCTTTCTGGAATATGATCTGGAGTAAATATTGAGATTAACTTTTTCTGATCATCTAATACGGGAATGGCCCGAATCTTGTGATCCAATTGCTTAAGAATTAGCTCACGAGGTGTATTAACGTCAGCCCAAACAAAATCAGTGTTGGTGCATTCAATTATTGAATCTTCAAGTTTAGTATCCAAAAGTAATTTTCTACGGATATCTCCATCTGTGGCAACTCCAATTATTTTTTCATCAATATCACTTATCAAAACGAATCCACGGCAGTTTTCCTCAATTTTTGCAAGTGCTTGCCTAATGGAAGAAGTTACAGAAATAGTAAAAGATGTTAAAATCATTCTCGTATTAAGTTTTTAGTATAGGCCCATTCACAAAATAATTGATAATCTGTAGGAACTCCAATATCAATGAAATCAGTAACTAACTTGACGGCCTGAAGCTTACCTTGGCCAGCAAGAGATGGTAAAACTACTTCTTCCAAAGAAAACGGTTTACCATCCCAGCTATTGAAAATATTTGAATCAAATTTAGATAGACCAGCATTAATCCAACCAGCTCCGGCATTTGAAACCTTTTCTTTGAATGTATTAATCAAATTACCATTTATCTGTACACTTCCATATCGACCACATTCATCTACCTTAACAACAGCTATACTTGGTGATTTACTATTCGCAACCTCAATCATACCCGATCCCAGCCAAGTATCTGCATTTGTGACTAAAAAAGTACCCTGAAATTTCAATTGTTGAATTGCATATGCAATTGCTCCTCCTGTACCCATTGGCGAGGGTTCAACTAAATAATTCACATCACAATATTTAAATAGACCTTGTCTTTCATTTTCAATAAACTCAATGATCTTATCCGCCTGATTATACAATAAAAAAACAAAGGTTTTAATCCCTTGTGAAGTCCAGTTTTTAACTTGAAAATAAAGAAAGGGGCTTGTTTTAACCGGAGCTAAAGGTTTTGGAACATCTGATACAACAGCGCGTAATCTTGATCCAAAACCACCAGCAAGTACAAATAATACTGGAGAATCCATTAATTTAGAGTGAAAAGCAAGCGATTAGTGTGTCTGTTAATCCCAAAGAAGCTAATTTTGCCTCATAGGCGCTTGATAATTCATCACTATCTATAACACCCCATATATTATGGCCACCTGGTGCCCCTTCAGATAACCAATGTAAATGGTTTGAGAGTGGGTAACGTTGAACATGATTTACATACTCTAGTTTCAAACCTGACAACTTTGCAAGGATTTGAAGATTCGCCGGATTAAATAGAAAAAGATGACAACTCCAATAAGTAAACTCGGAAAATGGTTTGTTATTATAAAAAGTTAGCAAAGCATCATTAGCGGAAGGTATTTCTATGACAATTTTACCATTAACTTTTAATCTCTGAGACATCTCACGCAGGATTGTTATCGGATCTTCTAAATGTTCTACAACATGAAAGGCAGTAATTATATCAAATTTCTTATCCTCAGGAAGGTCCTTAAAGCCAGTTACTACGTTGAGACCATGCTTTGTATAATGATCAGCAAGTCTGGTTTCCAATTCAATACCAACTATCTGTTTCGCTTTATTTTGAGCTTTGAAAATGAAGCCACCCGGCCCACAGCCAAAATCAAGAATTTCTTTGTTTACTATTGAATTCCCAAGATATTTAATCCTTCTATTATCATCCCTTTCTAGTTCACGAACCCATTCTTCAATATTTATGGGTTCGATACCATGCATCCCAGACTCCTCATAAAATGATTCAGGAACACTGGAATTAGAAAGTGAAACAAGTCCGCAATTCTTACATTCAAGAATTTGGAGACTAGCATCATCTCTAACTTTCCCAGGTCGAATGATATGTTCAGTGCAATTGCAGAGATAACAACTTTTCTTCATGTAGCCAAAATTGAATTTTAAATTTATTTGATTTAGTTAAGTACTGAATAATGAAAGAAAATTATAATTGTCCTATAATCTCGCGTCCACTAATGATCTATCTAGGAATGATTTAATATCAAAAATAATAGATTTTTTATCCTTTTTAAGTTTGTGGTAGTCAAGATTTAGAAACTCAATATGTGAAACAGCTAATATGATAGCATCATAATTTGCCAAATTATCACAAAGGGAGATGTTGTATTCCAATTTTACTTCAGACTTATTCGCATGGGGATCATAAACCTCAACCTCGAGACCAAACTGCAATAATTCATTATAAATGTCTACTACCTTGGAATTTCGAATATCTGGACAATTCTCTTTGAAAGTGACCCCTAAAACCAAAGCTTTCGCTCCCTTAATTATTACACCACTTTGTATCATTAGCTTGATTACCTTATTTGCAACAAACATTCCCATATTATCATTTACCCTTCTTCCTGATGAAATAACTTGTGGATGATAACCTAATGATTGTGCTTTATGAACCAAATAATAAGGGTCCACCCCTATACAGTGCCCACCAACAAGTCCAGGTTTATACTTAAGGAAATTCCATTTCGTAGAAGCAGCCTCAATAACATCAGTAGTATCAATTCCCATTTTATCAAAAATTAATGCTAATTCGTTAACAAAGGATATATTCAAGTCTCTTTGAGCATTTTCTATTGCTTTGGAAGCTTCTGCCACTTTTATACTAGAAGCTTTATGAGTTCCTGCAGTAATTATACTTTTATATAAATCGTCAATAACTTTAGCAATCTCCGGATTGGAACCAGAAGTGACTTTAATTATTTTCGTGAGTGTATTTATTTTATCGCCTGGATTGATTCTTTCAGGTGAATATCCACAATAAAAATCTCTATTGAATTTCAAATTAGAATTTCTTTCTAAAACAGGAACGCAATCCTCTTCGGTACATCCAGGATAAACCGTACTTTCGTAGACTACAATATCATTCTTTTTTAAAACTTGTCCAATCATTTCAGAAGCCCTTAATAAAGGACGCAAGTCTGGTGACTTAAATTGATCTATTGGAGTTGGAACTGTAACGATGTATATATTACAATTTTCCAAGTCTTTTACGTTTGAAGAGAATTTTAAAAAGGTAGAAGCCCCTATTTCTTCTGAATTAGACTCTCTGGTTACATCGATACCTTCTTTTAGTTCCTTAATTCTTTGATAATTTATGTCAAATCCTATAACGTTGTAAATTTTACCAAACTCGACCGCTAAAGGCAAACCAACATAACCCAAACCAATTATTGCTATACTCTTATTTTCCAACACTTTAATATTTTATTATTTTCATAAAAATCTCAATCAATTACTTATCAATTAAAAAGAAATTTCTCCTTTAAATTAGATAATCTACAACTTTAGTAAAACTGTCAAATATTGGTATATCCTCAGCTCCATTAAGACCTTTTAACTCCTCTTTTAAATCAACTAATCCGGTATTTATTCCTATTGCTGATGCACCCAACTCAATTGCAACTTGAAGGTCTGTCGATCTGTCTCCTATAAAGCACATCTCATTGGCCGAAAACCCATAGAAATCCATAAGATCCTTGGCAAACAATGAAGATGGTTTTCTGTATTGTATTGGATCAGAAGGAACTTCTGTTGCAATGCATACTCTTTCAAATAAATTTATTTCCAATTCCATTAATTCAATCATCCTGTTATTACAACTATGGACATCATGAATACTAAAATAGTTTCTTCCAACACCAGACTGATTTGTATGAAGAAAAAAAGTATAGTTAAGGCTCTTTAGAATTTTCATTCCTTCCTTCACACCGGGTAAAAGTTTTACCGCATTTGGATTACTTAAATAGGGAATATGCTCAATTAATGTCCCATCACGGTCAAAAATAAGTGCCTTTATATTATGAGCTTGCAAAACTAATTGATTCTAAAAAATTATATGGCAAAATGGTTTTAATGGCTTGCTGAAAGTCTGTGAAAAAAATCAACCCAAGCAAGGTATTATCTATTTAGAGTGCACAGTTTTTAGTAAAATTTGTAAAACAAATAGGTTGATAAACATTAATGACCCGATCCTATTGCTGCTATTTCGATTTTAGTGAATTTTAAACATTTATAAAAGCGATGAAATAATAAAATACATAAGACCTATGTTTTGTCAATAAAATTATTGTTTCTCGAATCGCTGCTCTTGATGTTAGAACCAATAGTATAAAAATTAAAAATTTATTTTAGATAAGTCCCGTAGAAAAGTCTCGCAATTAGAAATATTGATGCAAATATCATCCCCAACCCAGCCCCTATTATAATTGATTTTTTAAACCCTATTTGTTCTTTATATAAAGGAAATACCGGCTGGTCAATTACCTGAATTAATGGTGTTTCTTGTAAAAGAGCCATTTTTGACAGTTCCAAATTTTTAACCAACTCTCCCAAAATCAATTTATTTGCTTCGGTATTAAACTGATTCTTTAAAACTGAAGTTCTTAAAACCTGCCGGACTTGATTTATATTAGGTGTGGCATCTAAAGTTGCAGCGGACTGATTTATTGCTCCACTCATTGTTGCTCTAATCGAATCTGTTTTTTGTTGCAAAATTCGAATATTATTTATTGATTTTCGAGTTTTTGTTTCAACATAAAAGGTATTTACTTTGTTTACGATGTTATCAACAAAATCTTTCGCAAAGACTTCATCTTTCGACTTTACCTTCACACTTATTATATTTAATTTTTTATCAGGCTTTGATACAATCAAATAATTTTTTTTAATGTCATTAACTATTATTGAAATTATACTATCCCTTGTTCGGCTATTACCTTTATTTTTAAAATCAACTATTGCCAGTTTAGGATTACCTTCCCAATTCTCTCTTAATTTATTCATTGAAATATACCGATCAATCAATAACTCCTTTCCCTCAGAATCTCCAGTTGCCAATAAAGTTTTTTCAATCATATTTCTTGACTTATACAACTGAATAATATTTTCCCCTTCAAAAAGTCCACCTCCACCACCAACTTCTATACCTGCTAAACCTGCCAGCCCTCCTAATTGCCCAAGCATGCTACCGCCGCTTCCTCCATCTTCTAAAACAAAAGTTGTTTCGGCAAAATACTCCGGCTTAGAATAATAGGCATATAAAAGCCCTATAAATCCGCCCACAATAAATCCAAACAAAACGACAAACCATTTTAAAGCCAAATATTTAAATACCACCCTTAATTTTTGGATAAACTCTTGCAAAGAGATTTCCCTTTCTTCTTCTGTTGCTCCAGCATAAGAAGAATTTGCGGGTTTGATTTGATTATTTTCTGTGTCTGATAACGTCTTTCTATCCATTTTCTGCATAAACTATTTCACGAGATTTAGAATAATCACCGCCAAAGAGGCTAAACCACTTGAAATTCCAACAATCTCCCCAGCAGATAAAGGTCTCTTTTCCTCTTTTTGTGGTACAAATAACTCTGCACCTGGTTCTATTTTCGGAAAATTATTAAAGAAAAATATTTTAGAAGTACTTTTCACTGATCCGTTTGCATAAATAACATAGGACCTTCTCTTCAATGATTTGCTGGAGAATCCACCTCCTTGCGAAATATAATATTTAAAATCTCTTCCTGGATTAAATATTGTTGTAACAGGATACAATATTTCTCCATTTACTTTTACAGTCTGTAGTTGCTTAGGTATTCGTAAAATATCACCTTCCTCCAAAATCAAATCTACCTGTGTAAGGGGATTTTCAAGAATTTTCTCCAATTTAATTCCCACATACACATTTTTTAATACCTCTTCTGTAACCTTTGCTGATGTAGTATCTTTAACATTTTCCTGTAATCGCTGAAGCTTTGCGAGCTTGTTCCGAGCTTCCTCTTCCTGATTAATTTCATTTTTACCATTAACTTTTTGAGCTCCATCCCGCTTTAAAGAGGCTCCTTTAATATAGGCTAAAGCTGTTAATCCTCCTGCACGCCTTAACAAATCAGAAACCCGTTCGTCTTTATTAGTAATAGTATACATTCCTGGATACAAGACTTCTCCTTCAACTTTTACCTGACGCTGAACCTCGTAGCCTATTGAACTTCTTACTGACACAATATCAAATGGTTGTAATTCAAACTTAGGCTTTGAAAAAATCAGATTCTTATCAATATCAACCTGAAATACCTGAGCAGTAATGGCATCAGCAGTTGTTAAATTACTATTCTTAACTCTACGGGAGATTTCTACACGCTGTGAAGTGGCTGCCTCGGAAAATCCACCTGCCTACAAAATTAACTCCTCAAGTGTCATTCCTTCTGCAAAGTCAAAATTACCGGGCTTTCTGACTTCACCATCAATAGTTACTTTATATTCTTCTTTAAGGTCAAAGATCGATGAAATAGTAATTACATCCTCTCTCATTAATGAAATGTCTTTTACATTCCCTTTCAATAAACCTGCAAGATCAACAGATATCATTTCAATCTGATTGTCTGATTTCAAGCGGGTAATATATCCTCTTTGCTGAAAAGCATCTTCTTTTAATCCTTCTGCTTTCCTGATTAATTGAGCAAGAGTTAAACCAGGTTCAAGTTCATATTGTCCAGGTCGAAATACCGCCCCTTCAATACTGACCCGATTCACGAATCTTTCCAGTATCCTGTCCACAAAATATTTGTCCCCTGTATTAGGCTGATATCCTGCAAACTGATCCGAACTGATATCTGCAATTTTGCGTTCTGTATCAGTATTTTTTAAAACCTTCACTCTGGCTCTGA
The DNA here is from genome assembly GCA_964616525.1 of uncultured Sphingobacterium sp. Taxonomy (GTDB): domain Bacteria; phylum Bacteroidota; class Bacteroidia; order Sphingobacteriales; family Sphingobacteriaceae; genus Daejeonella. The sequence goes on from CAZTRY010000057.1 coordinate 17,440, forward strand.
ATGCATTTTCTGTAAAATCCGCGGCAAAATTGAGTAGATTCCTGAAGGTTTCTCCGGACCGCAATTCAAAAATTCCCGGGCGTTTGACTTCCCCAACAATTTCTATGCGCGACTGATATACCGGAACGCGAATAATATCCTGATCCTGCAATCTTAAATTATCCGACATCTCTCCCTTCATCAGAAAATCATAAATGTCCAGATTTGCGATAACTTTTCCTCCACGAATCAACTCAATATTCCTGAAAGAGCCCTTTTCGGTTGGCCCTCCAGAAGAGTAAAGGGCATTAAATACATTGGCCAATGAAGGTAAAGTATATGTTCCCGGTTTAACAATTTCACCGGTAAGAATCACCTTGATACTGCGAATATTACCAATAGAAACATTCAATTTGGTACCTCCCGTACGTAATCCGGCATAGATCGCTGACATACGAGATCTGATTCTGGAAGTAGCTGCCTCAATGGTTAATCCGGATACCGGAATTATACCTACATATTGTATATTTATATTACCTTCAGGACTAACTTTCAAATCATAGGTGGCCTCAGAGTTCCCATAAAGATCAATCAAAATCCCATCATTAGGCCCGATTACATAGTTCTTAGGGGTTGCAATATTTAAATTGGGCTCAAAAGTTAGTTTAGAATTTTTGAATAAATCTGCACCAAATATTTTTGAACGAAGTTCGTTAAGTACTCTTTCAGCTTCCGTTTCAGGACTACCCTGAACCGTTGTGCTGTCACCTTCCTGTTCAAAATTAACCTCTCTGCTATTGGTTCCTTTTTTAGATTGAATTTTATTCGGATCCAGCTTGGAAGACTGTGCTGGATCCTTTTTTATCTTATCGACACGCTCCCTCAACTTCTTAATCTCATCCGGACGCATCCCCCTGGCTTGTGCCATCTGTTCCAGTTGGGCATCTCCCATACCACTTGCTTCAGCCTGACGCATAAAAGCCCTGACCTGGTCATCACTCAGCTCATCTACTCGGATATTACTTAAATTCTGAGTATTCACCTGAGTAAGAGCAGGATTACTGATACTCACAAAAATTAATAAAGCCAGAAGGCCTAAAAGTTTATTCATCTTCATAAAACGCAATTGCGCAAAGCTAATTAATCTTCTTTATTAAATGATACCCGAAATCGGGTAATTTACTACTGGTTTTTAAGCTAAGACTCAAGAATAGAGAAACATTTTCGGGAAATACAAAAATTCGTAACCCGATAGCGATCGGGTCGTAATTGAAATTTCTATTCAAAATAATTCAAAGTATTAAATCCACCGTCTTTCAGATACTCATCTTTCTTCATCAAATGGAGATCAGAGAGCACCATTTCTTTGATCAGATCTTTTAGATCATATTTCGGCTTCCAGCCCAGTTTGGTATTTGATTTAGTGGGATCACCAATCAACAAGTCTACTTCAGTTGGTCTGTAATACTTAGGATCAACCTTTACTACCGTTTTCCCCGGCTTCAGGTTTTCCACTTTCAGCTTTAAGCTTTCAGCTTTAAGTTCATCAACATCAATAATAACCCCTCTCTCATGCTCATCCCTTCCGCTAAATTCCACTTCAATACCCAATTCGGCAAAACTCATTTTTACGAAATCACGCACAGTAGTGGTAACTCCGGTTGCAATTACAAAGTCTTCCGGATTTTCCTGCTGCAAAATCAGCCACATAGCTTCCACATAATCTTTGGCATGACCCCAATCACGTTGAGCGGATAAATTGCCGAGGTACAAACAATTCTGAAGCCCTAGTGCGATCTTTGCCGCTGCCCTTGTTATTTTACGAGTAACAAAAGTTTCACCCCGCACTGGACTTTCATGATTGAATAAAATACCATTGGAAGCAAAAATATTATAAGCTTCTCGATAGTTCACTGTAATCCAGTAAGCATACATTTTCGCAACAGCATAGGGCGATCTTGGGTAAAAAGGTGTTCTCTCAGATTGTGGGACTTCCTGTACCAGACCATACAACTCTGAAGTAGAAGCCTGATAAACTTTAGTTTTTTTCTCTAAGCCCAAGATTCTTATTGCTTCAAGAATCCGCAATGTCCCTAATCCATCTGCATTCGCCGTATATTCCGGAGTCTCGAAACTTACCTGAACATGACTCATTGCTGCTAAATTATAAATCTCATCAGGTTGTGTTTCCTGGATGATTCTTATCAGGTTAGTTGAATCCGTCAAATCGCCATAATGTAATTTTAAACGAACACCCTGCTCATGCGGATCCTGATACAAATGATCAATCCGATCGGTATTCAGAAGTGAACTTCTGCGTTTAATACCATGTACAAAATACCCCTTATTTAACAAGAATTCTGTCAGATAAGCTCCATCCTGACCGGTAATACCTGTAATCAGTGCTATTTTCATGATTCTATGCGATGCAATAAATTTAACATCCCGTAAATTTAAGACAATTTAGGCAGGACAATAACTACATTCTGCGACAACTGTCACCCGATAGCTATCGGTTTGGCAATTGCCTATGGCTCCGCCCTTTCAGTCACATATTTTGTTTGCGACATCCTTAAAAATTATCAAAATCAGAGCTTTTTAATAAGCCTGTAATTTCTCTACTATATTTTTTCTCAGGTCAACTTTGACCTGTAAACCCAGATCCTCTAACAGCAAAAGTGCGTAGTTACCCTTGCTCTCAAGAACCTCAGCCTCTTTATCTATCAATGCCCCTGAACGGATTCTGATCCGGTCGTTTACATTAAGATTCCCTGTTTGTATATTGTCATGATCGTATTCGGCCAGCCAGCTTTTCAGGAGATCCATTTCCTTATCCCGAATGATTGCAGGTTTACAACAATGATATACATAGCGCACCACAGCCGGAACTGAAAAAACACAATCCCGATTCCTATCCTCAAGTCTGACAAAACAATAGGATCTGAACATTGGCTCTTCCACCCATTTCCACCGGTCACTCCAGAGTTTTTTCCTTTTTAACAATGGACAAAATACCTCCATACCTATCTTAGACAGTTTATCCGCAACCATTTTCTCCGATCGCGATTTCGTATAAATCACATACCAGTTCATGCTGAATGATCAAAAATCAAAACCATCTCTTTGCGATGCTTTTCTACGTATACCTGTGCATCATCCTTTTCAAAAACCAGATAACGTATTTTTCTGCCTATAAGTGGCTCTGTCTTTTCAACCAGATTGCTTAAATAGTTCCTGTCAATATTATCCCCTATGATCATCAGGTCAATGATATCCGAATCCAGTCCACGTGCTATCATTCCTTCGAGATATACACGTTGTACATTCCCCAAACGGTCAATAACTTTTTCAATTACTTCCTCTACCCCAATAAATTTTCTGATGATGCTGTTTATATCCTTAAACAAAGGATGATAGGTATTTGCCCTGTATAATTTTTTATTGCCCTCTGATTCAGAAAGCAATAATCCAGCTTGCTCAAAACGGTTCAGCTCTTGCCTGATACCATTCGTACTCTCATTAAACTCAGCTTCAAGACTTCTTAGATAGCCTTGATTGTTGATGTTTAAAAAGAATTTAAGTAATAACTTAATTCTTGTTTTTGATGTTATTAAACTTTCGAGCATAACATTGAGTATAATTAGTACTCATTATATATTCAAAAATAAAACATATTTTTAGTATTACAATAAATTAATTCGATTTGATATGGCGATTATTCTATTTAAAATCCAAAAATATTAAAATTGAATTCCTCCATTCCAGAGCTGCAAGTTTGAAATTTATGTCAATTTATTAGATACTACTTTCTACCACCTGATAAAGTTGATGGAACTTGCCGGGCTAATGAATTACTGGAAAAGGAGCAGAATCGGGTAAGGCAAGAATTAGCCAAAAATTATTTTAAACTAAAGTAGATTTTTAATATCTCCATAACTTACCATCACGGGAGGGCCACAGTGAAATCAAACCAACTACAGGGAAATCAGAGAGACGCTTTAAGAAATTCTAAATCCAATTACGACAAACGCAATCAACTTCAAACTTTCCTATATGATTTCGAAGTCCTGATCTCACATTAGCACATTCCTGCATCAATAAATAACCAAATCAACCCTTTGCTAGATCACCTTGAATCAACTATACCCCATTAACTTATAGATCCAATAACCAAAAATTTCATGAATCAAAAGAGTCCATTTACTTATTGCATCTTCAGAGGGGATTATTAGATCTTCAAAATCCGGTTCAATATCATTTGAATAAAAATCAACAGGATATGCACCCACTTTTAGTCCGGCTTTCTCAAAGCACCCAATTGAACGAGGAATATGAAAAGCTGAAGTAACCAGTAAAAATTCTCCATTAATCCCCAAACTGTCAATCAGACTTTTTGTATATCGGGAACTTTCTGTTGTATTTCTAGATTGGTTTTCCAGTATAATATCTGAATCTGGAACCCCACAGAATAGAAAGACTAATTTCAGGTGATCTGCCTCAGGTATTCTCCCTTCACTAATACTTCCTGAACCACCACTAATCAATATTTTCTTAACCTTTCCTAATTTATACAATTGCACAGTATGAATTACCCGGTCCGCTCCTTTACTAAAAAATACCCGATCTTCATGACCCTTTCTGTAATTTGCAACCCCAGTCAAAACGATAGCTGTATTGTAATTCTTCAAGGTGCTTAAACTCACCGGATCTCCTTCCCAGATATGAAAAACTTTATTAGCGATAATGCTGTTGCTGAAAAAAAACAGCAAAAGCAATCCGGCAAACAATCCTCGCTTCCTTCCTGAAGGCGTTTTACTTAATAAAGCATACAGGAGTAATAAAAAAACCCACAAAAATGGAGAGAGGAGAAAATCAAGTAATTTGGAGAGAATGAAGAACATATCTTTAAACTAGTTTATAAACTCCTATCAATTAAACACCATTTAGAGCCTTCGAATGAGACTCAACTTGCTGTCCGGGATGTTAGTCTGTATATGACGGACTATGAATCAAAATCATCAAACCGGTGCCGGATGGAGAGGACCAGTCTGAACTTCAAGCCATTAGGATTGGAATAAAGGCTGAGGCCTGAACAATTCGGTGAGGTGGGATGGTGATAACAACAACCACAGGGCACTACGCAACACCCAAACGCAATACTACATCCTGTTCCTGAAGAAAGGCAACTAATTTTAAAATTAGCTGCTTTTCATCTTGATACTTGATACTAAATACTTGATACTAATCTCACAGTTTCACCTCAGTATTCCCGCCCTTGCTTAATGTGATATCCACCGGCTCATTCGTTTTCCAGGAGCCTCTTGTAAAGTCAGGAATATCAATGGAGTTAGAGCGATTCTTAACCGACCACTCACTCAATGGGAATATGGAA
>CAZTRY010000058.1:0-10953 GCA_964616525.1 uncultured Sphingobacterium sp.
GAAACGGTAAAAAAAACCGGGACTACCGGAAAAAACCCAATCACATCAAAAAAAGCAGGAAGTTTAACATTAAGATGTGCGGCCCCGTGAGAGATAGCGACCTGAACTGCAGCAAAAAGTCTGATGAGGTCAAAGTTGTTTTCATGACTTATTGAAATAGTTTCAAACTTTTCACTTTTTTGTTTATCCATGCTCAAAATCAGGAATTTAGACACTTTATAACTTAATTGTAAGTATTCTATAAATTAACTACTCAGCTAACGAAAATTGAGGTATAATATCAAATCGTTCCCTCAAATTGGGATAATTGATTAGTACAGCTTTGTACTTCCCTTTGAACACAAAAATACTCCCTGCTGCAGCTCCAATAACTCCAAATTCCTTTATTAAGTCTTCAATATCAGTAAGACTCCCTGCCCCACCCAAAACTGTTAATGGAACTGAGCAAGATATTCTAATCATCCTAATTAATATCAAATCATATCCTTCCATAACTCCATCTCTATCAATCGAATTTATTACAACTTCACCTGCTCCATATTTCTCACAAGAAGCTGCAAACGCAATTGGGTCAATACCAGTAGGTCTTAATCCATTGTATATTAATACCTCCGGCTTATTAAAAAGCCCTCTATATTTTACATCAATTACTACAACTACGCTCTGTGTACCAACTGCCTCGGCCATTTGAGTTATTATTAAGGGATTCTCAACAGCTGCAGAACTAATAGCTACCTTCTCTGCTCCTAAAGAGATGATCTTCTTTGCCTGTTCTACGGTTTTAACCCCACCACCATAACACAAAGGCATTCTTGACTCAATAGCAATATTCCTGATAAGTTCAAAGTCAGGCCCTCTACCGTCTTTGGAAGCGTCAATGTCCAGAAGCATTAACTCATCCACTTCCTTTTCGTTAAATATTTTCACAGCATTTAAAGGATCACCAACGTACTTTCCCTCTTTAAACTTAACCGTTTTTACAAGACCTTTATCTTTAACAAGAAGGCATGGGATTATACGCGGCCTCAACATAACAACTAAATCTTTGAAAAGTTCTTAAATAAATTTACTCCATTTTGATGGCTCTTTTCCGGATGAAACTGCATACCATAAACATGATTATGATTTACAGCTGAGGCATAATTGATACCATATTCTGTTGTGCCCAGTACATCCTTTTCCGATTCACAACTGAAATAATAACTGTGAAGAAAATAAAAACCTCTTGCATTGTCAATCCCTTCAAATATTTGACTTTCCCTTTTGATCTTTACTGTATTCCAGCCCATATGTGGTAAATGAGGTTTCTGATTTAAAGTTGAAGGGTCAAATTTCTTAACAGTACCTTTAATCCAGCCAAAGCCTTGTAGATCTCCCTCTTCACTACCTTCAGCAAGTAGTTGCATTCCAACACAAATTCCCATAATTGGGATTTGCTTTTCCAACACCAATTCATCAAGATATGTCTTTAGACCAGAATTGTTAAGGATCCGCATAGTTTCATCAAAGGCACCAACACCTGGTAAAATCAAATGGGTAGCAGAATTTAATTCACTGGTTTCATTTGAAATAAAATGAGGAATATTTAATCTCTTGTATATGTTTGATACAGCATGGATATTTCCCGATCCGTAGTTAACAATTCCAATCATCATCTCCTCAATTTGCCCTATGAGTTATTATCTTTTTCCAGCTTTTTCTATTCCTAACCATTTTAACATCCTGGCTCCTACTTTATAAATATTCTCCTGAGAAGCATAATCCTTATAGGTCTTATTAGGTGCATCGAAATAACCTTTAAGCTCGTCTATTGTAATTCCAAGCTTGTTTGCTATAAATTCAAAATCCTCTTTAATAATTTCTTTATCGTAGGTGGGTTCCTTCAGCTTTTCCAGGGCCTCAGCACGGGTCATTTGACCAGTAACAATTAAGCTTGAATATTGTACTTTCCGGACATCAAAACCAAACTTTTCGGGAAGCCAATAACTCTCATAAAACTTTGTGAATCTAGACTCGAAGTGCTTTTGAGGATAAGGCTGCCAGCCAAATTGATCCTCCAGAAGTTTCATGGATTCCTTCTTAATATAAGGAACATAGTTTAATGGGCGCAGAACTTTCACTCCTTTTATATAAGGCAAATAGAGTTTATGCCAAAGTATACTGGTAAGAGGATATTCCTTTAATGGCCGTGTTCCGAACTTCTTATGAATGTCCTTCAATTGAATCACATCCGATTGATAATACATCCATTCCACAGGATTCCGAATGCACTCTGTTGAATAATTAGCCCCAGTAAGTATATACTTTACATCATACTTAGATGCAAAATTGTACATAGTCGCAAAAAAAGCGTGGTCCTGTGGAGTATCAATATGGGGAACACCTGACTTAAAATAGGCCAACTGGAGATCTTTCATTTCCTCCCAGTTTATTACATGGGTGTAGAGATCAAGGCCAAGTTTATCAACAATTCTTTCTATGTTATTTACCGCAATTTGGGAATTCCAGCCAGCATCAACATGAAAAACAAGAGGCCTTAGGCCTAATTTTTCTTTCGCTACATAAACTAGATAAGAGCTATCTATCCCTCCACTCATTCCAATTATGCAATCAAAGTCCTTACCCTCACCATTCTTTTTAATTTTATTTACAAGCACTTGCAATTCATCCCATCCTTTTTGATCGGTGTGCCAGGAAGGTAAAGTCTTTGTGTAATAAGTATTACAATGATCGCAAACACCTTGTTCATCAAAAGTTATTGCCGAATCAGTTGTATCCATTACACAGTTTGTGCAAATCTGGTAATCTCTATCCTTTGTCATTTTTTAATAAATTGACATTCATAAATTACCTTACTATTAAATTCTCCGTAATCCTTGAATTCACTGTTAATATTATCCCTAATTTGGTTTATAGAATATTTCCTGAAGGATACACCTTGCTTATCGAGATATGCCTCGACATCTTTAGGAGAAACGGGGATTTCATGTATATTCCAAATATCCTGAACAAGGTAATCTTTGCGAAAAAAAGTATTAAGAACCATCTTTGTTAAATTCTTCACCATAGTTAAAGGGAACATCAAACGATGGGTTTTTATCATACTCTTTATATAGTCAGAATCTTTGTTCATTATATCAAAGACTACATACCCATTATTCTTTACCAGCATAAACATCGCATCGAAAGCTTTATAAATATTAGGGAAATACCAGGTTGATCTTAAGCAGTAAACCAGGTCATATTGCTTTTCAGGATTGGGCAGAACATCTTCATAAGACTGAACTACAGCATCAATCGCCGGGTACTTGCTTTTTATCTCCTTCACAAGCAGTTCCGATATATCACTCCCGGATACCGAAACGTTCTTCTCACTCAGGCTGATAGCAAATGGCCACCCTGTTCCTATTGCTAGCTCATAAACTTTTGATGGATTTTTACTCAATATCAGTTCAATGAGGCCTTTGCAATACTCATCAAGCCCATATTTGTTAACCTGTTCAACCCAAAACTTAGCGTAGTTATCCTTCTGCCAACTATCCCTATTTTTCATAAAGCTACTTCGAAAGACTTAATATCTGGTTTACAGTTTCAGCAATAATTTCTTCCTCAAGGTTATACCAAATTGGTAAACAAATGTGTTTGAGATGTATATTTTGCGGATCTTCACCAAGTTTGTAATCATAGACAGGAGATGTTCTGTTTTTAATTCCTTCGAATTCTGCCTTTGCATCTTCTTTTGCAATGATTGAAAACTTATAATGATTGCCACGCTGCCCGTTCCCATATGGATCGACGTACATAACCCCAACCTTTTTACATGCAGCGATATATCTATCCGCAATCGCAGCCTTATTCTCTATTATACTTTCGGAAAGCCTGCAGATTGAAAATGAAAACAAAGCCTGCAACTCAGATATTCTAAAGTTCACTCCTATTTCCTGTTTCTGATCAAAACGATCGTAAATCTGAAACTTATCCAGCAGCTTCCCCAGCTCTTCATCATTTGTCACTGAAATTCCACCTTCTCCAGCCGCAATAGCTTTTGTAGCATATAATGAATACACACCAGCGACACCAAAAAGCCCAGTGTGTTTTCCATTTAAAGTAGACCCCAAGCTATGAGCACAATCTTCCACCAGAGCTACTCCATATTCTTTACAAATTTCAGAAATCTCCTGGATGTCAGGGTTAACTATCCCTCCAATATGTGTTGCAAGAAAAACACAATCAGAAGTAGTTTCAAGGCTCGCCAAAAACTCTCTGACTTGAGCAGCAGTTGGCATAAGACTAGGCAAACTACATGGAACACAGCCAATAAAATCTAATCCACTTGTAATTGCAATAGTCTTAACTCCATACATGGTATTAGACTGAATAAAAATCTTTTTAAAGTTTCTATACCTCTTAAGAAGCATTAGTATAGCAAGTAAGCCTGATCCATTTGAAGAAAAGGCCATTGAGTGAGAAGCATTCGTGTATTCCTTAAAAAAAGCTGCTAAGCTAGTATTCCATTTTCCTTCAGCGAGGTTCCCGCTTTCAAAAATTTGAGGATAATTTTTTTCAAAATTTTCAATTGCTTCCTGAGGTATTTTAATCATTCCCATAGTTCGTACTTTTCTATTTTTTATTTGCGTGAAACATCAAACCAAACTGTATTAGACATACTTTCAGATCTTACGTGTTCAGTTTTATTTAATGGACTATTTTTCTTTGGATTCCTTTTGTAAATTCTTCGATAAAATTCTGGTGCAATACTAAATGCTAATGTAAACTTGCCGGGTATAAGGCCATAAATGTTTTTATCAATATCCAAAATGTGATAGAGGTAATTCCTATTATCCTTCTGGTTCAAAACAACTTCACTCTTCTTTCCAATATATTTATGAATGACTTTTAGCTCCGGATTGTATTTTCGATGTTTCTCGATCACCTCTTCAATATATTTATCACATTTTTCAGGATCAGAAAAGGAAATACCACCAATCAATGCTATACCATTTTCTTTTGTCAGGATGTTAATGCAATTTTTAGGATAATAATCCAACTCTACAAAAGAGTTTGTTTCAGAAGTAACGTTCTCAATTACAGCCATAGGGGCATAAGAGGTTTTTACTCGTGAACTTACCTGCTTAGAAATATTTTCACCATTTGCAAAAACCAGATTCTTAACAATGAATGACTCCTTACTGCCATTTACGTGAATGTCATCTGCATTCTTAACATAATTAACAAACTCGTTTCCTGTTGATACTTTTAAACCATTTCTGACAGATTCCATCAAAATATCATTCAATAAATTTCTTGAATTTGTGGTAAAATCTGGAGTTTCGTAGTCAAAAAAATCCTCGGGATGTGCAATGAGACTTTTAAGAATTCTTAATAATTCGGAATATCTCAGTCTGAATGGATCTAGAACTCCACCTCTTCTCCTTAGCCAATCATGTTCCTTTATACGGTCTATCAGAAAAATTGCTCTGGCTATACCCATAAGCCAGGGAAAAGTAAGTTTTCTTTGACCTACTCTAAACTTGAAATGTATATAATTTTGATTAAACCATGCATTATCAACAGTTTTCATGGTCATTCCCTTCTCAGTCGGCACAAGATTCATACCACTAAAGCCATTGTAAAACTCCAGGATATCATCAATTGCTCCTAAAAGGAATTTGAGTGTTGACAGATTATCAGGAATAAGAGTGTAGAGGGAACCCATGTGAATCCATTCATGAAATTCACGGGTTGTTTCAGAAGCAAATTTTTCGTTCTTATCAATTAATACAACCGAATGCCCCTCCCTGGTTAATATTTCAGCAATAAATATACCTACTACTCCACCACCAACAATACCCCATTCATATTTTTCTTGAAGCATCTCGCCCATTATATTCCTTCAGTTTCTTTTTTTATATAATCTATTGTTTGCCTAAGACCAGACTCAATGTTTAAAAAATTGTTGCAACGTAAATTAAGTAAATCTTCAATTACCTCGGTTGCCCCAAGAGAACTCTCTGGATCTCCAGCAGGAAGATCTACATATTTACATTTTGGTACAACATTCAAAATATGAGACAAATGACCCACCAAATCGTCAATAGAGATGGAATTCCCAGTCAAGACATTGCTTATTTTAGCAGCCTCATTCTTGAGAAGGTAAAGGTAAGATTCATAAATGCAGTAAGCAACATCTTTCACAAATATAAAATCTCTTGTCTGATACCCACCATTAATTGTTATTGGCTCGCCTTTAATTAGCTTATCAGCAAACAATGAGATTACGCCGGAATAAGGGTTTTTTGGGTCCTGACGTGGGCCATAAACATTAAAAAACCGTAATCCAAAACTTCTCAGACCGTAAAGTTTAAATGCAACAGAGGTATAAAGCTCAATAATATATTTATCTGCAGCATATGGGCTGAGCAATTCAATATCTCCATTTTCGTCCCCAAAAGGCAAATTTCCATAAACCGCTGAAGAAGTTGCATAAACCATCGGTATTTTCTGCTTACTGCAGAAGTCAATAACTTTTAAGGTACTCAAAACATTTGTTGAAGAACTTTCATAAAAGTGACTAATGGAATATGGAACACTCGCCTGAGCTGCTAAGTGAAACACCCCATCGACACCTTGAAGTGAGTGTAAATCAAAGGATTCTACACTTAGTTCAAAAAATGTAATTGCCGAATTGTTTAAATCGATATTTGATTTATACCCTGCACTAAGATTGTCAATTATAATAATTTCGTGACCTTTAGACAGAAGTAATTCAGTTAAATGACTCCCAATAAACCCACAGCCACCGGTAATAACTAATTTTGCCATACTTATACGTTAATATTGTAAACATCCCTGCAAACAACTTTCATTGCTTCCACCTGGTCATAAAGCTCCAATGCCTCCGGAGATGGAATGTATCTTCGGGATGCAATTTCTTTCCCAATTATTATTGCTTCCTGAAACCATTCTGGATTTTCAAGATCTACAATAGTAACTCTGGCTGCCATACAGGAAGGCAGGGAATCTATCCAGGGTGAGTAGGTAACTGCTACGGCACACCCGCAGAAAATTGCCTCATATACACTTCTGGGGGAAGAATCACTTTCTGGTATAGAAACCACCATATAGCTTTCCCATAGGAGTTTATACAGGTCTTCCTTGCCTAATCTTCCCAAGTCAATATCGCTGCCAATAAAATCGGCTTTCAATTTAAATCTGTAATTTTCTTCATAAAATGGATAGATAAATGTTATGCCATTGGGATTCGCCATATTACTTCTTGAAGAAAGAAGTTTTTCAATTTGATAATTAGGATAGAAACCCCTGATTGAGACCACTTTATTTCGCTCCCCAGCACCAGCTTCAAAAGATGAAATCTCAGCGACATCTATTCCATTCTGAATAATTTTAGATTTCGAACCACTGATTTCCAGTACTTTATCATAGAGCATCACAGAATCAACAGTAATAATAGATGCTGCTTTAAGTGATTTTTTAGTTAAATATTTATAGATACGTGATTTGTCAGGGCGAACAAGAACATCACTACCCATTGGAGTTGCAATAAATTTAATCCCGGCGAGCCAGCAAATAAAAATATAATACATGGAGTGTGCATGAAAAACAACACCTTCGTTATCCCTCGCCAGCCTCCTTAAAGCTGAGATTTGCATAGGAGTCGTAAGCACTTTTATCCCGTTTCTCCAAATATCACCCAAACGAGTTTGCCCTTTGAATAATAAAGGTTTTATATCATACAAAAGGATTAAAGTATCATTGTGTAGTACTAAACTTTCACTACTGTTGGTATCAAGAATATCCGTGGCAACAATTATCTCTTTGTCTTTACAAATATTCTTAATTACATGAAACCAATCCATAGCATGATAATCCCTAGAATCACATACAAAAATAACATCTTTCTTCATTGTTAGTTTGGGCTAACTATTTTATTTACTGTACTTTGAAAATCTGTACCTAGCAATCTATAGGTAAAAACAAGGAAAATAATTCCTGTATAATTTAACATGGCATAATCATTGAACAGAAAAATTGTACAAATCAAACCGAAAAATATCGCAGCTCCAAGTAGTATATTTTTTTTGCTGTGTGTTGATTTCAATTTTAAATCAAGCCTGCTTATTAGTTTATAAAAAAATATTAATAAAAGGATCATTCCTGTCCATCCTGCACTTATCATTGAACTCAGGATAATTGATAAGGGCAAGGATCGATTATACCCACTTCCGAAAGGTGAATGAATAGCTTCGTTTACGGCTTCAATTATCCCATTTCCCCTGACAACCAGAGAATTCCCTTTTGCTAAAAAATCTGTGGACTCTGAACTTGCCAAATTAGCATCAAACGCAGTGAATACATCGAGACCGATGGTAAGCATTATGCCTAATGTTATACCAAGGATAATAAATGGAAATGAAATGAAAATAAAACGATTTGGAAAGAAAAAGGATGCAAAAAAATATACTAGTGCAAACACTAAGCATATTTGCACCGAGCTCGAAAAAGATAATAAACTAAAAAACAATATGAATAATGAGCATTTAGTCCAAAATGGCTTATTCAAAAACAAGCCGAGTACTGCTGGAAAAAGAAAATAAACAAGAAGTAAAGAAGGTTCGGATGTAAAACTCCTCATCCGACTGATTTCTAATCCAAATACATTCAGTCTCTCATCTGTCATTAGTCCAAGTAGTGCGATAGGATGGAGATTTGAGACAACAGATACTCCTTCGTTAGGGCTAATCGTAGTCAAACTACCATCCTCAAGAAAAGCAAGTCTTGTGTGTACGACTAAATCCGGAAAGATCACAAGAATGACAAACTGAATCAATGCTAAACATGAAAAAAAAGTTGCAATACCAACAATCAATTCCACACCAGCTACAATATTCGCTCTCGACACCGTTAGAAGGACATATAAGCCCACAAGAGAAAAAATATAGTCGAAGAGCCATAAAATATTCATATGGAAGTACAGATTAATGCAAAGCATTAACAATACAACACCAATCAATGGATTAAAATGCTTTCTTGGATTAATCTCAGGTAATTTAATTAAAAAATATCCCAGAATTGGAGTAAATAGAATAAACTGAACAATTCTTTTAATCTCCAAAAGATCAGTTAGCTGAAACCTGCCCATCACATAAATCAAAATTGCACATGCTAAGGCGGCAATTTTGTCCATAGACATTTGAGCAATTCCTGGTTCTTTCTTAATAACAGATTGATTCATTCACCTGAACTTTAGAACTCTAAATTAATTTCATTCTTACCTGCATAAACACCAATTTCAATTTCAGGTCCCAGGTCATCTTCCTATGACGCATCATATTGATATATGATATAGCTTTTTTAGTATCTCCCAATAGATAGGCTGATCTTAATTGCTCATATAAAAACCAGATAGGCATTTCAATTTTATGCTTTTCAATGAAAGGCTTGAAATACAACTCCTCCAGTTTTAAAAGATTGACAGACTTACGATCTGCATTACTGCTATTGGTCGTACCCTGCCAGTAAAACCCTAATACTTCTGGGATACAAGCAAATCGATCTGATTTTAATGCAATACGTAGCCAACAATCATAATCTTCTGCCGCTATAAGTTGTAAGTCCTCAGAAAGGCCATTAATCTCCTTTAGCAACTCAGCTCTGACAACAACACTGGAATTCGCTATAGGATTTCCGTGCAAAATCAGATCGTCAAAAACAGGAGGTAAAAGATCTCTTACTCCTACTGTCTTTCTATAATTCCTTTTTCCTACTTTTTCAACTATCCATAGATCATGATACACAAGATCATTCCCTTGCTCAAGATAATTTACTGCCTTTCTAAGTTTATCTGTGATCCACCAATCATCTGAATCTAAAAAAGCCAGAAATTCCCCTTTTGCTTCAAGAATACCCTTATTTCGAGATATAGCAATTACACCATTATTATGCACTTTGTGAATTGAAATTCTTTGATCATTAAAAGCGGAAACTACAGCATCTGTATCATCTATAGAATTATTATCGACCACGATTATTTCCCAATCAGTGAATGACTGAGCCAATACTGAATTCAACGCTCTCTTCAAGTCTGAAGCCCTGTTGTATGTAGGTATAATAACTGATACCTTAGGATTATTTTGTGTCATTAGTTGTAAAATTTCTTTGGCAAAATTGAAGTAATTCGTCAATACCTTTAACCAAATCGGAATGGACATACAACCCAGTGCTGGTAATTTTGTCTATAGAAAACCTTAGATTCTGGTAATTTTTCTCATTAATATCCTCCTTTTGAATGAGCACATCCCTACCAAAAAGCTGTTTAAATCTTGTCGCCACAAGCCCTGCCATCTCTAGAACTGAGAGAGACTCTCCGCTTCCCAGATTAAAAACCCCACCTAATTTATCAGAGTCATCAAACTCGACCATATTCCCTATTGTTTGTACTACAGTATTGAGACATACAAAATCCCTGTATTGCTTCCCGCCAGAACGAAGAACAATCCTTGAGTCGATCACAGACTGTCTGCAGATATCATTAACAAGTAAAATCCAGGCATCCGTATCAATACAGGCAGGAACTCCAAACGCATTAGAAAGCCTGAAAACAATCCCTTTAATTTTACCTGATTGATTCGCATAAAGTACCGAATCTTCACGAATCCGATGACTCATCGCATAAGGATGGAGATTCGTTGGACATGCATCCTCAGTAATTATACCACTCAGTGACGAAGAGTAAACGTGGGCGGTCGAAATATAAATCAATTTTTGGACGCCTGCACTTTTCGCGGCTTGCAGCAGCCTGGCCGTATTTAAACCATTAGCCACAATAGCTTCCACGGAGTCGTTAGAACAGTCCCGGGCATTCATACCGGCCGCATGAATAATACAATTCAGCCCTTGACAGGATGTTTGATCATACTGTTAAAACATTTGACA
>CAZTRY010000058.1:10963-12584 GCA_964616525.1 uncultured Sphingobacterium sp.
ATGAATAATACAATTCACACCCTGACAGACTTTTACTAAAGATTCCATATCTGTCCATGATGTGATAACAGGAATGGCTTCCGGACACCAATCAGGAGCCTGGCGTACTGACCTGCTACCTAAGAGAATTTCATGACCTTTACTGTATAAGTATTTGCCAAGTGCTCCACCTACAAAGCCGAATCCACCTGTAATCAATATCTTCACGCTATTACTCTTTTTCCCAGGAAAATGGTATCAGGTTATTTTTTAAATCCATGGTCAGCCCTTCTTCCTTGCTATGAGGCAAATCTGCACAGTTTACCAGCAAAGCAGGAAATTCGCTAATACACTGAAAGCCATACCATAAACCGGCAGGCAGGGTAATTCTAACATAACTATCAGGTCTGCCAATTTCCAGAATCATTAAGTTACCTTTTGTACCGGAATGTTCGCGATTGTCAAAAACAACCAGCTTGATCCGGCCTACCGGAACTGTAAGATTCTGGTTCTGAAGCATATGCTTCTTCCATGCCTTGATAGCCCCGGGAATAATCTCTGAGAAATAACATTCTCCAAAGCCTAAGAAACCTTCGGAATCGCTTCTGAGCATATGCAAAACTGCTCCCCGATCGTCACCAATTATTCTGAGAGGAGTTATAATGACTCCCTCAATATGTGCTGTTGAATCAATAGAACTCATCGCTATTTAGTCCAATTCCGATTATTTTCTATCGCTACCTTTTCATAGTATGAAATTTGCTCGGTTGTATATGCAAACATCCCTGGATTATTATTGTAATACGCTATATACCAATCACTTAATAAATTTATTGTTTCAGAATACTGAAGATTGGATTCCCATTTTAAATAGCTTAGTGCCTTATCGCAATTTAATTTCAATAATCCTGCCTCATGAAAGGGAATGTCATCAGTAACAAGATAAGCATCTTCAAGTTTTTCAAATCCCCATTTCTTAGCCATATCACGAAGTAAATCTTCAACAGTATGATTTTGTTCTGCCCGAGGACCAAAATTAAATGCTTCACCATGTAATGAATCCTTGGCAAAAAGAGCCTGCCCCAGAGTCAGGTAGCCACTCAAGGGTTCAAGAACATGTTGCCAGGGGCGGGTTGCCTTTGGACTTCTGATTTCCACATTGCGGCCTACACTCCAGGCTCGCATGCAGTCTACAACAATTCTGTCTTGTGCCCAATCTCCACCACCGATGACATTTCCAGCCCGACCGATTCCTAGTTTTACAGGGTGTTGTTTCTTAAAGAATGAATGAAAATATGATTTAATAACCAACTCCGCTGCCCCCTTTGAACCACTGTAAACATCCTTGCCACCCATGTGATCTGTTTCTCTGTATCCCCAAATCCATTCTACATTATCGTAACACTTGTCACTTGTTATAAATACTGCGATACATGGCAGCGTATACTTCCTAAGTGCCTCCAAAACGTTAGCTGTTCCCATTACGTTGGTTGCAATTGTCCCAACCGGGTCGGAGTAGGAGGTGGATACTATTGCCTGGGCCGCAAGATGAAATACAAAATCAGGCTTTGACTCGTGAATAATATCGGTGACTGCTTCGAGATCCCGGACATCAGCCAGAATATGCTTTATCTTGTTGTCA
>CAZTRY010000058.1:12594-22803 GCA_964616525.1 uncultured Sphingobacterium sp.
CATTGTCCGGAAATGCTTGTAAAGTTCCTCGCGATTATCCCGGCTATAGATATTGGGAAAACGATAGAAGAAGTCGGATTCTTCTCGCGACATGATTTGCCGAATCTTGTTGTCAATTTCCAGCACTTCAAACATAGCAGGGGTCGTGGGAATCTCATTCGAAACACCCACTACGTTTGCTCCCAGCTTTAATAGCCATGTTGTAAGCCAGCTTCCCTTGAATCCCGTATGCCCTGTAATAAGTACAGTTTTATTCTTATAAATTTCTGCAAACATTTCCTTATCTTAAGATTGTAACCATGGCGCATTTCCCCTTTCCCATGCATTCTGTAAAAAATCCCTATCGCGAATCGTATCCATACACTGCCAAAAACCAGGGTGATGATAGGCCATTAATTCGCCTATTTCTGCGAGCTTCTCAAGAGGATCTCGTTCAAGCAAAGTCTCATCTCCTTTAATAAAATCAAATACCCCTGTTTCGAATACGAAAAAACCTCCGTTTATCCAACCTTCGCCAGCCTGGGGTTTTTCCTGGAATTGGGAAACCTTCTGTCCATCCATCAGCAATTCACCAAATCTTACTGGCGGTCTAACGGCGGATACTGTAGCGATTTTACCGTGAGACCTATGGAACTCAAGCAACTTCTTAATGTCAATATTTGACACTCCATCACCGTAAGTCAGCATAAATGTCCCCTCATCAATAACATGAGATTTAAGGCGTAATAGTCTACCTCCTGTCATTGTTAAAGGTCCTGTATCTACCAATGAGACATTCCAATCCTCAGCCGTTGGATTACTGTAATCTACTGTACCACTTTTCAGGTGTACTGTTAAATCGCTTTGCCTTGCGTGATAATGAAGAAAATAATCCTTTATAACTTCACCTTTATAACCCAGCGCAAGAATAAAATCTTTAAATCCGTATTGCTCATAAGATTTCATAATATGCCATACAATTGGACGGCCCCCGATTTCTACCATCGGCTTTGGCTTAATTTGTGTTTCCTCACTTAGACGTGTGCCTAAGCCTCCACAAAGAAGAATTACTTTCATAAAAATTTAACTATTGTCACTAATAAACATTTCTTTAAGTTCCAATGCAATTCTGCCATCAAACACAAAATCTCTACTCAAAAAATGGCTGATAGCTAACTCAAATTCATGAATTTTATCAACCTTCCTGTACATCATATTATCTCTGATAAAAGGTACAGGATCCTGGATATAACGAGAACCACTTAAAATAATAAGTGGTATCCTATTAATTAAAGCTTCAACGCATGCGGATGAAGTACTCGAAATAACCAGGTTTGCTGTGCTGTAAAGCTTATCCAATGTAAGATTTGTAAACTCTATTTGCTTACAGGAGAATAATTTTTGGTAATTGCTCTGATTGTCATCCGCGGGATGAAGTTTTACAGTCACTTTCAAATTTTTTTCAACTAAGTCTAAATATTGTTTTAGCATATTCAGGATAAAGTTAGAATCATCCTGTAAAATGGGAAGAATCACTAATATATTCCCTTTTCCTTCTGTACTATTATCTATAAGATTAAAGCGATTGTTCTTTATAACTTTGGGATTAAAAGTCAGACCGAAATCCGACAGTTTATTCCCCATATAGTTTGAGGAAGTTATATAGTTGGTAGGAGTAAATGACAAGTCTCTTTGAAATTTAGTGGGAAGAATATTAAAATTATAGTTTAAATCTACCAAATAGTTCATGAATCCATATACTTGAACATGTGGGTAGAACTTTGCCATTCCCAGGTTTGTAATTTTATCGATCATTTGATTTTCCCACCAGTCGATAAAACATGAAATATTAATCCCTGACGTCTGAATTCGCTCAACTACATAATAATTTATTGTATTTAGCAAATATTTGAATCTAAGTCTGGAAGACGCTACTTTTATTGGTTTGGCCAAATCCACGCCCTTAAAAACAGGATTGGCAATGGTTGGTCTTCTGGAGAATGACAGTTTCAATATCGAAAGAAAATCCCTGCTCAAAAAAAAATCATGTTTAAACAAAAACCTATTCCCCGATGCTTCTAAGGTCTCGAAATTTGCTTTGGCAAAAAAATCATGAGTAATTTCAGGGAAAAATAATATTTCACTGCCATTTTTTTCTACTCTGATTTCGGAAAGTATATTATCAGTGAAATAACGATTATGAAACTTGCCGCTAATTAATTGGGACTTCAAAACGTATGTGTCGACCACTATATATTCCTTTGTCCGATCAATATTGTTTTTCCTCTTTTGAGATGCATAAGCCCAAAAAAGAAACCAGGTATAAAAAAATAGCACCAGTCCTTTAAACTCTTTAAATACTTCCGAAAACCAGAATTTAATTTTACTCTTTTTACAAAGTACCTGAATTTTTCGTTTTGGTTCCCTAGCTATAATAATTTGCGAAAGAATTTGCTGTTGCTGGAAGGTTCCCACTTCAACTGCAGTCACATTTAAATTTCCAATAATGTATTCAAATAGTGTATGCAACTGGCAAAAATCCTCATAAAATTCACACTGATAGGGATTGTTTGTAAGTATAGGATTGCATCCAAAAAGCAATTTATCTTTAAGATTACCGGGTGGTGTATATAGGGTTGAAAGAAAATCTGTATAATCCTTCTGCATCTCCCGGAAATTCTTCTCGAAAGATTCTCTATGAGAAGTTTGAAACTCCTGTAAACTGATAATCATTGTGGATCTACAAGCTTTCCTTTAACAATGAGCCTACTTAATGAGAGTTGCCATCATATGAGAACTTATCCCTAAGTTCTGAATAGCCTCCTGCATCGTAATAAGATCATCTGAACTAGCATTTTTTAGAAAGCTCCTCCAGAAGATATCGTCTATATAATTAAGATTATTAACCATAATATCAACATCCAGTTTACCGGGTGTGACTACCTTCGTGTCAGAAAAACCAACCTTTTGCGCCAATATCGCAACTGATTTAGGATTAAAGAAGTTCAAATGGTGTGGTGGTGAAACAGATTTCGAGTTTGCCCCAAGTACTTGAATATCAACCCCGGTTCCACTTAGAGTAGTAAAAATAAAAACGTCACCTTTTGCCATAACTGAGTAAACCCTTTCAAGAAACAACTCCGGATCATGTAAATGCTCAAAAAGCTCGAAACTTACAAAACATTTACATCCCTCAGGGAGATCTTCAGGTTTTATATCTTCTATAAATTTCTCGATAACTTTTAGCCCCTTTTCCCGTGAAGCCTGTGCCAAATGAACCGATGGTTCAATAATTAAAGGTGATATATCGGATATCTTCGAAAACTCTTCTGCAAAAATTCCGTATCCACCTCCAATATCGATAATATAATCAACTCTTTTATTTCCAGAAGTTGCTTTTTCAACAAGTTCTTTAACAAGCTTTGCTTTAGGTTTCCAAAGCTTTTCTCTTCTGGCATCTTCAGTTATTTTATAGAACTTATTCGCCCAAAATTCTGTAGAGGGAGAATCTCTATAATAATTATCAAATGCTTCTTTTATAGGTCTTGGATTAACAAATAATGTTTCGCAATTCTCACATCTATCATAAGTGAAGCCTTTTTTTGAGATGAAGGGCTTCCCATCACCACCACAAGCAGGACAATCGATTCTATAATATGGCACATTATTAAAAAAAGTTTTTACATCCTTTTCGGCGAGAACAAGATATTCATCAAACATATCTTTTGGCCTGATATCATTTTCTGTAAAATTTATACTCATACTTGATTAAATGTTATAATTACTTAGCAAGACTTTAATATTTTGAAATAATTGTTTGTGCCCAAAAGAAGTAAAATGAACCGCATCATAAGAAATTTTTTCAGGATAACTTAAAGGCGCTCGAAGATACTGAAAGAAAATCATGCTTGGCGACTTCTTTGTTATATTAAAAATAAACTCGTTTGATGTCCTTAGTTGTTCAAAAAAGTACTCTGGCCTAACTCTATCTATCTTTATTTTACTATTAAACTCAATAATACCAATTAGAACACAGAACCTAAATGAACGATTTAATTCATACCCAATTAGTTCAGGAATTGTCGAATAATTATAAGAAAACAACAACTCTTCTTTTCCGGAACTCAGTTTATATGTTCCTAAATCCTTTAAAGAAAGTTCATTTAGTGGGAAACTATCAGGTAACTGATGAACTAAGTCTTCAAGAAACTCTTTTTTTTTGGGTGTATGATCTACAAACCCCAAATTTGTAATGAGAAAATCAAACTTAACGCTATTGTTCCTGACAAAATTGACAAGTGTGAAAAACACAGTTATTACTTTAGGCCTTGTAACTAACAGGACAGTGAAACCAGCTTCTGTTCTTTCAGTTGCAAGCATATGAGTCCAGGTGCTGGAAACTTCATCTTGCTTTAAAGTCATGCCCTTTGAATCAGTAAAAATCAGAAAGTCATAATGGTCAAGCAGCTCGGGTTCTGACGACAAAATCAAAAAGTCTCCTCCTATATTTTCTGAACCCGGACCCCATAAAAATTTCTTAGTGTCAATATTAAAAAGCATAGTTTACAAAATGAAATAGCTCTTTATAAATTATTTTAGGAAATCAAGTTTAATCTCATCAAAGTTTGGGTATTGTTCAACGGTAGCCTCAAACTGACTGCTATTAATTCCTACAAATCGAACCTTATGAAACGATGCAGCATTCAAGTCAGTTGTTGCATCTCCAAAAAACACAACCTCCCCGGATTTTAAATTGTAATCGGCTAATATCTTTGATATAATAAGTTCTTTGGAAACCGGGGAGCCATAAATATTATTAAAAAAATGTTCTATGGATTTTTCTTTTAATATTGTTTTAATTTCTGTTTCAGGCGTCCCAGTACAAATGAACTGCAGATAGCCTTTAGAATTTTTTTTTATAAACTCATATGCTCCTGGTATATATTCTGATTCAATTACCTTAATTAAAACTAAATCTGAAAACTTTTCAGCAAGTTTTGTAACTTCATTCTGAGAAATTTCTATTCCTAAGAACTTACCGTGAAAGTGTTTAAATTTCTCAAATCGTGAGATCCCACCATTAGCCAAGTGGTAATTAATTACCTTTTCCTCAATTTCTTTTCCATATGGCCGGTATAATTCAGCAAATGCCTCGGTTTTTACATTTACTGAATTGGAAATAACCCCGTCATAGTCGTAAATCAATGCTTTAACCATCTTCAATTAATTTCTGCAATTATTGTAATTGGCGCACCGTCCAGGCCAATAGCCAGCAACGGTAAACAAAATAGTTTTATAGGTGAAATAATCAGTTGATCCAACTTCATATCTTCAACTAACAGTATTGGTTCACCTCCAAGAAAATGCTTATGCGCAATCCTTCCGGATGGCCTGTCCTGAAAAGAAGTAATTGAAATCAAATCAACACCCAGGACCCTTAACTTGGGTAAATACATCTTTAATCTCTCAGACAAATCTGGATGCAAGCCTGGATTATATTTCCAGTAAGCTTCTTCATCTCTATATTTTGTGAAGCCAGTTTTCAATATAAGAAAATCAGTATCAGGGGGTATAGACTGAATCGCCCGCTCAGAAAGGAGTATTAGTTCATTTTCTGATGCTTCATATTCAATCAAAAACGGATGGTTAAATATCCAGAAATCAGCATCATAATGTTGAGACATTTTCCCATCTTCAAAGAAATGGTTAGGGAAATCAATATGGGTTCCAGAATGATTATGTAATTTTAATCGCTTGGTGTTCGCAGTGTCTCCGTTGCTGATTTCCCGGTCAGGCGCGATTCCTATTCCCTTTTCACCACCGTACAAGGGGGTATTTTTGTCAAGAAAATAGGAAAGATAGATATGCTTCACAAATTATTTCTTTAGGGTTTCAATAAAATAGTCGACCCATCCTTCTGAAGCGAACCATAGATATCATAAATACATTCCAAAATACCTTGCCCTAAGTCATGATAATTCTTAGGAATGATTTTTAATGCTACTTTCGGTTTAAATGAATACGGAGTAATCTGATAATGGCCACTGAAACTGCCATTCTTATACTCGATCTCTACCTCATTGTTTAGCATCTCTTTTATCATTTCAAGAATCTCACGCACTTTCATGGTTTGTGGTCCGGTGATCATAACATAATTATTTGCATATTCCTCTTCGAGGATGTCAACACTTGAACGGGCAGCATCAATTACGTTTATATAGTCTCTAACCTCATTTCCGTCACCTTCTCTCTCAATTTTTCTTGTTGTAAGTGCAGCGGTTATAGTATTTCTTATAAAATTAAAGCTATTAGCCCGGGGGCCGTATAATGACCCATAGCGCAGAATAGTAAAGGGTAACTGATACTCTTTGTGGTAGTTTTCGATAAAAAGTTCACAAGCTTGTTTGGAACTTCTATAAAAAGATCCATGATCGCTGTAAACATAGATTGTGCTTGAATAAACAAACCTGATAATCCCAAACTCACGACACGCGTCCAGTATATACATTGTCCCCATTATATTAAAATGGGCCGTTTCAACTGGTTTCTCACGTGCCTCATAAATATCCGCAATTGCTGCAAAATGGTAAACGACATCTACAGATTCTACTACCTTCCTTACGTGTTCCCTGTCCAAAATATCGCCAACAATCATCGTCTGATTCGCAGATAGAAAACTAGAGGGAGACCTATCAAAAATCACAACTTCATAGCCCTTGATTGTCAATTCATCAGCCACATGGCTTCCCAGAAATCCAGAACCGCCAAAAACTACAGCTCTCTTCATATTAGAGGTTTAAATTGTTGATAAGGTTTTCAACTGCCATTGTCCCCTGGCGTTCAACATTTTCATAGGTTCTTGAACCAATATGAGGAGTAATAAGAATATTGTTATACTTCAGAAAAGGATGATCTTTTATCATTGGCTCTTCATCAAGAACATCTGTTAGGTAACCTTTAATCTGCCCGGATCTTACACCTTCAATTATAGCATCCTGTTCAACTAAACCGGCTCTTGCTGTATTTATAATAATTACACCGCTTCTCAATAAACCAAGGTTAGACCTGTTAATCACAAACCTCAATGCCGTGCTTGGTTGTGAATTCAGAATTTATATACTTATCAAAAGCAAGCACTCTCATTCCGAATGCTTTTGCTCTTATAGCTACTTCTTTCCCAACGTTTCCGAGTCCCATTATACCCAGGGTTTTCCCATAAATATCATTCCCTATCAACCTCTCCCATCGCTGTTCTCTCACAATCTGGTTTTCTGGGATTATATTCTTTACAAAAGTTAGCAATAACGAGAAAACATGTTCGGCAACAGTAACCTGATTTACTCCAGGGCAATTTGTGACCGGCATATTGAATTTTTTAGCCGCATTGAGATCAACTTTATCGAGCCCAATGCCATACTTTGATATAATTTTAAGCTTGCCTTCAACGCCGGCTTTTATAACTGCCTCTGTTATTTCATCGTCACCGCAAATAATACCATCAAAGTCAGCGATAATAGGCAAAAGTACTTCTTCTTTAAGCGGACCGCGAAGATTGGTTATTTCAAAACCCTGCGAATTAAGCAAAATATGATGGTTCCCCGGCGTATCCTGGAAAGATGTAGAGGTTAATAATATCTTCATGAATGATTCTATTTTATTAAGCCAGTTGGAAGGTATCCTACTGGTCTGGTGCTTTATGTATTATTGAAGATATTTCTCCAGAAGCGGATCATTTTTCATCGCATTATTAACCCTTTCAAGATCTTCTTTAGTGTCAACTGAATATGTCTCCTCTTCTCTCATTACCATCTTTATCTTGATTCCATTTTCGAGCAGGCGATTCATGTCTACTGATTCGATTATCTCAAGTGGAGTTTGCTCCATTTCATTATAGGCCAGCAAAAAGTCTCTTCTAAACGGAATTATACATACCTGCTTTAGCATTGGTACATTTTCAACACCCTTCTTTCTGGATGGAATAGGTTCCCGTGAAAAATAAAGAGCATAATTTTGCTTATCCACCACAACCTTCACTTCTGCAGGATCCTCATGTTCTTCACGTGTCTTCATGGTGGCCATCAGATTTGTGATATTTAAAGCCGGGTCCTGCATTAAAGGCTCTACGGATGCACTGATCATCTCTGGGGTTAGCATTGGCTCATCACCCTGAATCATCACGACAATATCAACCTTTTCGCCAGTCTCATTCTCAATCTTCAGCAATGCCTCAGCCGTCCGGTCGGAAGCACGTTCGTGTGTATCCGCTGTCATGATTGCTTTCCCACCTATGCTTTTAACATATTCTACAATTTCCTGATCGCAAGTGGCAACATAAACCTCCTTAAGCATGTTGCTCAATTTGCTTCGAAGTAAGACATGGCCCACCATTGGCATACCTAATATATCAGCTAATGGTTTATTCGGCAACCTGCTAGATGATAATCTGGCTGGAATTATTCCAATAATATTCATAATGCTTTTAATTAAACTATTTTTTAAATGCTCCTAATTGCTCCCTGACTTTGGTTCCAAGAAATAGTACATCCAGACTAAATGCAATAAAATTATAACCCAAATTTACTTTATCAAGTAACAGCTTGTGGTCTGGCTGTATTACATGGAACCCAATCAGTTTATTATACTTTTTAACTGTTGTTTCATAAACCTTTAGCGCTTCAACCACATCAGCTTCTTCCCATTGACCGGGTTTTCCCATTGATCCGGAAAGATCATAAGGCCCTATAAATGTACCATCGATTCCATCTGTTTGAAGAATTTCATCAAGTTCTTTGATGGCATTGATATGTTCAATCTGGGCAATAAGAGTAATTTCCTTTGCCTTAGAATCGCGGTAGCTTTCGAAACCAAATCCGTAGGATTGTGCTCGGGCAAGGCCAACTCCTCTTGCCCCTTGCGGGGGATACTTAACTGCCTGAACAGCCTTTCGTGCCTCTGCAGCAGAATTAACAGATGGTACGATTATTCCATCTGCTCCTGCATCCAATATTCGCTTAATTATTCGCGTATTATTTTCGCCAACACGAACAAAAGCCTTAACGCCTTTGCTTTGAATGGCCATAATCAGCTGCTGTGCTTCAAAATAATCTGTAACAGAATGTTCCATGTCAACGCACAACCAGTCAAAACCGCTATCAGCCATAATTTCTGCGATAGAAGGATTATTTAACGTGATCCAGGATCCTATAATTGGTTTCATATTTTCTATTACTTATATCTATCAAAATTACTAATCATTTAAATTTTCCAGACTATCTGCAGAAACTCTAGACTTAATAAATTTAGCAGGCACTCCAGCAAAAATAGCATATTCTGGAACATCTTTTGTCACAACAGATCCAGCTCCAATTACACATCCCCTTCCTAATTTAACATCTTTTAAAATTACAACATTAGCACCAATCCATACATCATCTTCAATTACAATAACCCCACTTGAATGGGGTTGAGCATTTATTAAATATCTTTCCGAAATTCCATGATCAGCTGACCTAATCACTACATTAGGTCCTATTAACACATCATTACCAATTTTTACTTCTCCACAAGAGGCACCAATTACTACATTAATGTTAATACTAAAATTATTCCCAATACTAATCTTGCCTTCATTAGCAAATAAATAGACTGGTCCAATTGAACTGAAGTTATTACCAATTTTAATGTTTTCCGGTCCTGTAACTGTTAATGGATACGAAGGGTAAAAACCACTTCCGCATTCAGCAAAAGAAAAATGTATTAGAAACCCATAACATCTTATTATTACACGATTAATTATTTGCCAAAGTTTGTTTATAATATACATGGAATAAAAGTGCATGGGGTATAAGTGATACTCAAATCACTTATTTTAACTACTAAACAGATCATTTCATACTAAATAAAAGGTCATGGATATCCGATCGTTTATTTAGTCCAACTATTTTTGGGAAAAAATAAACCAAAATAATGCTAAAGATTGAAACCAATACTCCGAATAATAGAAATCTAATAAAAGAGCCTTGGGAGAAACCACGCAATAATATTGAAGAGGCGACACCTACTGAAATAAATATAACAGGTACTAGAATTTGATAACCTAAAAGATCCCAGTAACGCAATTTAAAGAAACTACAATTAAAATAGCTATTCACATTGACTGACAAAATTTGCATGACTACCATTTGCAAAGCAAGCCCCTTGGCTCCCATGTCTAATCCTAATAACCGATTA
>CAZTRY010000059.1:0-22320 GCA_964616525.1 uncultured Sphingobacterium sp.
TTGACCCTAAAACCAAGGGACGGCAGGTTATTTCGGGTGCTGTGACGATTTTGAGGTAGAGGCTGTTAATTAGCAAATGATTAAATTAGCAAACTAACAAATGGGCTGCTTGGCCTCCACCCATAATCTATGACCGGTAAAAGACAACAGACAAAAGAAAACTCTCTAGGCCAGTTAAAACTACTCTGTGATCAGATCCATAAACTGAATCAGGAGGAGTGGGATGCTTTTTCAGCAATATGGACTCCCATTAATGCCAGGAGAAAAGAAATTATTACCCGTTCGGGTGAAAGGGAAAGATATTTTTATTTTGTTCTGGATGGAGTACAGCGAGTCTATTATCATGATGAATACGGTCGTGAGGCAACTTTGGTATTTACTTATTCACCTTCCTTTGGTGGAGTTCTTGATTCAATGCTGAATGAGCAAATTTCAAAATATAATTATGAAGCATTAAGTAAATCTGAATTTTTAAGAGCTTCTTTTTCTGATTTGACTGATCTCATGCTCAGGCATCAGGGTGTCAGATCAGTTATCATGACAGGGGTTTCGGGAGCGCTTGCCGGCCTGCTTGAGCGACTGGCCGAATTACAATGTTTTTCTTCAGAAGAAAAATTTAAAAAATTGCTAAGCCGAAGTCCACACATTCTAAATATAGTCCCTCATAAATATCTGGCAAATTATCTGGGAATCGACCCAACTAACTTCAGCAAGCTCATTAACAGGATAATTATTTGAAAATCCTGGTAAATACCAACATTTTTTTTGTTAGAACTGCATTATTTTGGGTTTTCAATTCTAGTTATGAAACACGATAAGTATAAGCTGATAGAAGCGCTTGAAACTGAGATCAGGAATCAGATTGCACAGGTAAAGGAAAATTTTGATCAAGTTTCAGAAACTGTATTGCAAAGTCCCGCTCCTTCCGGAGGCTGGAGTATTTTGCAATGTCTGGATCATTTAAACAGCTATGGGAACTATTATCTTCCGCAAATCAGGGATGCGCTTAAAAGAGCTAAAAAATCTAATAAATCGATCTATAGGAGTGGCTGGCTTGGAGATTATTTTATCAGGATGATGTCGCCCGAAACCGGTACAAAAAAGTTTAAAGCCTTTAAAAATCATCAGCCTGAAAAAGTGCTTGACTCAAGAAAGGTTATTGACGAATTCCACAGTCAGCAGGAATTATTGTTGGGCTATCTGAGCGAGGCAAAACAACTGGATATAGCTTCTGTAAAGGTACCTGTTTCTATTTCGCCATTAATCGGTATCAGGCTTGGGGATACGTTTGGCTTCCTGCTTGCTCATAACAGAAGACACCTGTTACAGGCAGGCCGAAATCTCTAGATTGGCACTGAAACCAGTTGATTTTGGCCTTTTTAAATTCCTGGAATATTACTGGAGTTTAAAGCGACTGATCAGCATTGTCAGAATACCAGTAAACAGTATCATTGCAGCAACAATAAGCATTTCATTAATATGAGGGATGCCGGTATAAGTCAAAGCTGCTACGCCCTGAACCATCAGGAGTAACTCATTAACAATGATACCAGCAACAAATATGAATATACCCCTGATTAATAATTTATTGATTCTGATCAGCTCAAAAGAAACAATATATCCTAACAAAAATATGCTGGTAACTCCCAATAGAACAAGATGCAGGTAACCTATAATTATGGGTCTGAATCCATAGGAAAGATGGCTTAATTCAGGATGTATTGATCCTGTTTGCAAAATCAGTTTTATTGAAAAAGCTAAAGCCGACAGAAACAGTAAGATTTTTCCATAATGCGTAATCTTCTGTCGAATCAAGCTTTTGCTCTTGTAATAAACTCTCAGGATAGTAATCCAGCCAGCCAATTGTGCAATTACTGCTGCAATAAGTAAAAAGTATATATTACTTATAAATTCCATCCAAAGGATAGAAAGGAAGTATGCCGGTACGCAGGCAAAACAAAAGAGATGGAATGCCTTGTACAGTTTCTCCCGTTCCCCGGTAATGATCTCCAGCTTGTCGTTCAGCAGACCCATCCCCGCAAAAAGAAACCAGCCATTGTACTGAAAATGGAGAAAAAAATAAATTGAGGTCAGGTAAAAATTTTGGTCACTCATCTTATTGGCCATCATATAGGCCAGATTAAATGCTCCAACAGATGAAATGAAGCCAAAAATTAAAGCGGCTTTAAACCAGAGGACACTCGTGCTTTTCTCTTTAATTTTGTTAAGATCAAGCCAGAAATAAAATGCAAAAGCGTAAAATGCAAAAATATTTAATGTTGAAAAACTTATGGAGTACAAGCCATATCCCTGAATGATAAAAGAAATCAGCATGCCATAGGAGCTGATCAGATTAGCGTATAATAACCAGCGGTACCTGTTGCTGATCTCTTCGCCTAATTTTTGACTCAGATAATAGATCATCAGGACCATTAGAGTCTGGGTGATCCAGCCTGAGAATGCAAAATGGGAATGACTATGCAGAATATATTTCTGATCAAGAAAGGGCAGGGGATAGGCAATCTTGTAACGAAGAACTAAGCCCAGAACTGCAACAAAAAATAAGTTAAGTATAGAAATACTGAGCCACTTAGAGATAAAGCTATTCATGATGAATGCAAAAATAGGCCGGAATAAATTATGCTGGTATGACTTCAATCATATCCTTGCAATACACCTTGCCCTTGCTAATAATTAATTCACCTTTTTCATGCATCAAACGCATGGTTCGAATAACGGTTTCAACCCTAAGACCAGTCATGTAAGCGATTTGCTGTCGGGTTAATTTTAACTGATTACATTCCTTACAGAAATTCTTGTTTTCTGCTTTCAGATGGTTAATCAGATTGATAATTCTTATTTCGGGGTTGTTGCAGGAAAATGATTGAATGACAGAATACCTGAATCTTAATCTTTTGGTTAGTAATCTCGTAAAGTCAAAAAGCAAATTAGTGTTTTCTTTCAGCAGATTAATAAATGTTGGCTTATAAAGTTTTATTAAAATACAGTCTGATTCGGCGATTGCTGATGCAGCATAAGGCTCATCATCAAAGAGCGGGAATTCGCCAAAGGATTCACCTGGTTCTATAATGCTGTGGATACATTCTCTTCCTTCAGCATCAATATTAATCCATCTGATAGTTCCACTTATCAATTGAAAATAATAGGTACAAACTTGTCCTTCGTTGAAAATGGTTTCGCCTGACCTTACCTTTTTATAAGTGGCTCCCCATGCCAGTAATAAATTTATATCAATCATAATTGAAACATTTTTGAATGATAAACAAAACTAAAGCCTGGCAGATACCCAAATTGTGACCCTGCTTATTCAAATATATGATATTTATCATTTATGATTGAACGCATAAGAAGATCCTTTGCTCTTAGGTAAAATTGTACAAGCAAATAAATCCAAAATTAAATTCTGAAATATGAAAAAACTTCTTTCACTAAGCATTATTACTTTGATTATTGTTGCTGCAGCTTCATGTGGTGGTAATAGTGATTCAGAGAAAACCACTGAAGCTACAACCGAGACTGCTGCAACAACAGACCCAGGTAATGGCAACCCTTCTTATGATCCGCACAGAGGTGAAGGTAAATTTACCAGCGTAGACCTTTCTCCTTCATTAGATGCAAAGAAGGCTGAACTGGGAAGCCAGGTTTCTCAGGTTAAGTGCAGCAGTTGCCATAAACTCACTGATGAGAAACTTGTAGGTCCGGGATGGGCAGGAGTGACAAACCGCCGGAAGCCGGAGTGGATCATGAATTTCATCACTAATACTGATGTGATGATCGATAAAGATCCTGAGGTACAGTCGCAATTGGAACTTTGTCTGGTACGTATGCCAAATCAAAATCTTTCAGATGAGGATGCCAGAAATCTGCTTGAATTTATGCGTCAGAATGACGGAGTAAAATAGATTTAGTTCAGGCTTAAAGCTCTGCTAAAAACTTCTTAAATAAGGATAATAGCGTTCAAAAAATGCTTTGCAGGGATGCTTTATGCTTTTTTAAAAATTAAAATGGAGAATTAAACTAACATTATTAAAACCATATTATTAAAAAAATGAAGATAAAATCTAAATATGTACAGGGGATGGCTGCCCTTGCATTATTAGCAAGCATGAATGCTTGTAAGCCAAAAGATGCAGGCTCCGTTGTTAGCGGAGATGCTGCTGCCAAAGTCTATGTTGCCCCGGGTAAGTATGATGAGTATTACAACTTCGTATCAGGGGGATTTAGCGGACAACTTTCAGTTTACGGACTTCCAAGTGGCAGATTGCTTCGTGTAATCCCGGTATTTTCAGTAGATCCTGAAAAGGGTTGGGGTTATTCTGAAGAAACTAAGCCTATGTTAAATACCTCTCACGGAATCGTTCCATGGGATGATCTTCACCACGTATCGATGTCTCAGACCAATGGTGAAATTGACGGCCGTTGGGCATTTGCGAATGGAAACAATACCCCACGTGTTGCCAGAGTTGACCTCAAAACATTCCGTACCGCCGAAATTCTGGAACTTCCAAACAGTGGAGGTAATCACTCTTCACCTTTTATTACAGAGAATTCTGAATATATTGTTGCCGGAACAAGGTTTAGTGTACCACCAGATGATAAAAATGGGGATGTTCCGATCAATACTTATAAAGAGAACTTTAAAGGAACCATCAGCTTTATTAGTGTTGACAAGACCAGTGGAAATATGGATGTTGCATTCCAGTTGCAGGGCCCGGGTGTTAATTTTGACCTGAGTCATGCAGGAAAAGGAAAATCTAATGGCTGGTTCTTCTTCAGTACATATAATACAGAGCAGGCTAGTACCTTACTGGAGGTGAATGCATCCAAACGAGATAAGGATTTCATCATGGCAGTGAACTGGAAAATGGCTGAACAGCTTATCAAAGAAGGTAAAGGCCGTAAGCAGGCTGTAAAATATGCCAGCAATCGTTTCGACGAGCACAGTCATACTGCGACTTCAACCATTAAAAATCAGGTAACTGTTCTTGATATCAGAGATTTTCCCGGTTTGGTTTATATGATTCCATGTCCTAAATCACCGCATGGTTGTGATGTTGACCCAACTGGTGAATATATTGTTGGAAGTGGTAAACTAGCTGCATTGATTCCTGTATTTAGTTTTGATAAAATCCAGAAAGCTATTGCGGATAAGGCATTTGACGGTGAATATGATGGTATTCCGGTTATCAAGTATGAAGCTGCCTTGTATGGCGAAGTAAAAAAACCAGGTTTGGGCCCATTGCACACAGAGTTTGACGATAAAGGAAATGCATACACTTCCATGTTCGTTTCAAGTGAGGTTGTAAAGTGGAATGTAAAGGATCTTAAAGTATTGGATAGGGTTCCAACTTACTATTCTGTAGGTCACCTGATGATTCCGGGCGGAGACTCTAAAAAACCTAGCGGAAAATACCTTGTAGCTTATAATAAAATTACTAAAGATCGTTATCTGCCAACAGGACCTGAGCTTTCTCAGAGTGCTCAGTTATATGATATCAGCGGTGATAAGATGCAATTGTTATTAGACTTCCCAACCATTGGTGAGCCACACTATGCGCAGGGAGTTGCAGCTGATGTGATTAAAAATAATTCAACCAAATTCTTCAAGATAGAAGACAATAAGCACCCTTATGTTGCCAAAGGCGAAAAAGAGGCAAAAGTATGGCGCGAAGGTAACAAGGTACATATTAATATGACCCTGATGCGTTCACACCTTACTCCGGATAATATCGAAGGGGTCAGGGTAGGGGATGAAGTTTACTTCCATACAACCAACCTTGAACAGGATTGGGATGTTCCTCATGGTTTTGCGATAAAGGGAGCTTTAAATGCCGAACTTTTAATCATGCCTGGTGAAACAACCACCCTGAAATGGGTGCCATTAAAAGCCGGTATGTATCCAATGTATTGTACTGACTTCTGTAGTGCATTACACCAGGAAATGTCAGGATATGTACGGGTATCTCCAGCAGGTAGTAATGTGCCTATCAGTTTCAGTACTGGTACAAACCAGCCAAAATCAGATGATGCAGCCGGTCAAAGCGCTGCCGCTAAGAAATAATTAACACTAAAGAGAGGTATGAATTTGCGTTTAGCTTTTTCATACCTCTCTTTTAACAATTTATTATGAACAATAATAAAATCACCAAAGCAAGTAGTATTGCACTTATTATATGCGGTATTTCGCTGGTTTTGGTTCTTTTCACTCCAATATGGAGAATTGAACTGGATGCACCACAATATCCCGAAGGCTTAGAATTGCTTATTTATGCCAATAAACTGGGCGGTAATGTTGAGATTATTAACGGCCTGAATCATTATATTGGAATGAAGACCCTTCATGCGGATGATTTTATTGAATTTAAAGTACTTCCGGGTATCATATTATTTTTTGCAGCCTTTTTTGTTCTTGGCGGTCTGCTTGCCAGAAGGAATCTGACCACCCTCCTGCTCGGACTATTTGTGGTGTTTGGTGTATTGGCTATGGTTGATTTTTGGAGATGGGAATATGATTATGGGCACAATCTGGATCCAAATGCAGCCATCATCGTACCGGGAATGGCTTATCAGCCACCACTGATCGGATTCAAACAGCTTCTTAATTTTGGGGCATTTTCAATTCCGGCAATCGGTGGATGGATTTTTATAGGTGCAGGTGTTGTCCTTTTGGGTGTTGTTGTTTTTGAATGGAAAAGGAAAAATAAAATTAAACACCCAAAAAATAGCTTGAACCTTGCAATAATTGGTCTATCTGCCTTGCTTTTTAGTTCATGCAGCACAGAACCTGATCCGATCCGGATCGGTAAGGATAATTGTGATTTTTGTAAAATGACCATTAGTGATTCCAGATTTGGAGCTCAAATTGTAACGAAGAACGGTAAAAAGTATAAGTTTGATGACCAGCATTGCTTGTCTCAGTTTTTACATGAGGATAAAGTTAAGGATGAAGACCTTGCAGGTGTTTATTTTGTGGATTTTAATGAACCGCACGGGTTTATTAATTCCGAAAATGCATTTTACCTTCAAAGTCCTTCTTTAAAAAGTCCGATGAATGGCAATATAGCCGCTTTCAACGATAATGAGAGTTTGGAAAAAGCCGTTCAAAAATTTTATGGTAATAAAATTACCTGGGAGGAGATGCTGAAGTGAGATGGTTTCTCTTCATATTTTTTATTCTTTTATATTGTAATGCTTCAGCAGCTAATATTTATGTTGGGGCAAAACGCAGTCACAAAACCATCAGTTCTGCTTTAAATGCAGCTCAATCGGGAGATACAATTTTCGTTGATTTTGGACATTACAAAGAGAAAAACCTCATTATTAACAAAAGTATTGTACTTAAGGGGATCGGTTCTCCGGTACTCGATGGTGAAAGGAAATATGAAATTATTTCTATAAAAGCCAACGGAACGGTTGTAGACGGATTCAAACTGATCCATAGTGGGATCTCCAGCCTTGAAGATTTAAGTGGAATTAAGGTTTATGATAGCAGAGATGTTGTCATCAGGAATAATATTCTGGAGGATACTTTTTTTGGAATATATATCCAGAATGGTATAAACTGCAGTATAGAAAACAATCAGCTCCTTGCAATAGGTTTAGAAGAGCAGCAGAGCGGAAATGGAATTCATTGCTGGAAGGGAGACAGCTTAAAAGTAATCGGAAATAGAATATCCGGACACCGGGATGGAATATATTTTGAGTTTGTTAAAAATTCAGTGATCTGGAGAAATGTGGCAAAGAATAATCTTCGTTATGGCCTGCATTTCATGTTCTCTGATGATGATATGTATGTAAACAATGTTTTCAGAAATAATGGTTCCGGAGTATCAGTGATGTATTCAAACCGGATCAAAATGTTTAGCAATTATTTTGAGGAGAATTGGGGTGATGCATCTCATGGAATTTTACTCAAAGAAATTTCAGATGGTCTGATGGAAGGTAATTATTTCAAAAGGAATACCAGCGGAATTTATATGGAAGGAGCCAACAGAATCTATATGAAACGCAATATTTTTGAGAACAATGGATGGGCTTTAAAAATTCAGGCGAGTTGTATGGATGTAGTGCTTGAACTGAATAATTTTATAGGAAACACCTTTGATGTGGGAACGAATGGTTCATTAGTTCTAAACCGGTTTAATAATAATTACTGGGATAAATATGATGGCTATGATCTTGATAAGGATAAGATAGGAGATATTCCTTATCGTCCGGTAAGTATGTATTCAATGATCGTTGAAAAATATCCTCCGGCAATGATCCTTTTTAGAAGTTTTATTACCAGTCTGCTCGACAAAACAGAAAAACTGATACCAAGCCTTACTCCGGAAAACCTGAAAGATACTGCTCCATTGATGAAAAGAGCTTTTTAACTGGCTTAATTTCCTGATGAATAAATTGGGTGGGAAAGAAATAGAAGAAATATGATTCAATTAAAAAAAATCAGCAAGCATTTTGGTAAACTGAAAGCTCTCGACAATGTGTCAACAATCTGTGAGCGATCAGAATGTATTGCCCTGATTGGGCCAAATGGTTGCGGAAAGACTACGCTTATCAAATCTATTCTGGGAATGGTCGTCCCGGATAGTGGTTCCATTACCTTTAATGGGAATAATATTCTGAGCCACTGGAAGTATAGAGAAGATATTGGTTATATGCCTCAAATGGGTCGTTATCCCGATAATATGACCATCGGTCAGGTATTGGAAATGATGAAAGACATCCGTGGCAAATCTGACGGTCTTGATGAGGATTTGATTAAGGCTTTTTCGGTCCAGAGCTTATTGAACAAGCGCATGGGTACTTTGTCGGGAGGAACCATACAAAAAGTAAGTGCAGCACTCGCTTTTTTGTTCAACCCCTCCGTACTTATTCTTGATGAACCAACTGCAGGTCTTGATCCTGTAGCATCGGAACTTTTTAAAGAAAAGATTCTTGCTGAAAGGGATAAGGGGAAACTGGTACTGATTACTTCCCATATTCTGAGTGATTTGGAAGATCTGGTAACCAGAATCATTTACATGCAGGATGGGAAGCTTGTTTTCCATAAGAGCATTGAAGAATTAAGACAGGATACCGGGGAAGAAAGATTGGTTAAATCAATTGCACAGGTAATGATCAGCAATTATGAATAAGATTATAAAATATGTAATTACAGATATCCTGCGCAATAGAATTGTGCTTATCTATACCGTTTTTTTACTTGCTGCATCATTCAGTGTATTCAGTCTGGAAGATAATAGCAGTAAAGGGCTGTTAAGTTTGCTGAATATAATTCTGATCGTTGTACCATTGGTTAGCATCATTTTTTCGACCATTTATATGTACAATTCTGCGGAGTTCATAGAACTACTGGTAAGTCAGCCATTGAAAAGAAATACAATCTGGCTAAGTCTGTTCACCGGACTAGCCTCTTCACTTTCAATTGCATTTTTAATAGGAGCTGGTATCCCGGTTCTGATTTATCAGGCCAATTTAGTAGGATTTACCATGCTTCTGACCGGGGTGTTGCTCAGTATTATTTTTGCGGCTATCTCATTTCTGGCTACTGTACAAACCCGCGATAAGGCGAAAGGAATTGGCGCAGCCATCATGCTTTGGTTATACTTTTCCCTGTTATTTGATGGCCTGATTTTATTTCTCCTGTTTCAATTTGCTGATTATCCGATGGAGAATGCAATGATTGCCTTTAGCGCATTGAATCCAATTGACCTGAGCCGTATACTGATTC
Source organism: uncultured Sphingobacterium sp. (assembly GCA_964616525.1). Taxonomy (GTDB): domain Bacteria; phylum Bacteroidota; class Bacteroidia; order Sphingobacteriales; family Sphingobacteriaceae; genus Daejeonella. Next base: position 9,755 of record CAZTRY010000059.1, read on the forward strand.
TGCTTCAGCTGGATGTTTCAGCAATGATGGGATATACAGGTGCAGTGTTTAAAGAATTTTTCGGAGCAAATAATGGTCTTATATTTTCATTTTTTGTCCTTTTATCCTGGATTGTAATACCAGTTTGGTATTCCACCAGGAAGTTCAATTCTAAAGATCTGTAGCATGAAAAGACATGAAGCACTTATCCCATTATCAAGAGATCATCATGGGACATTGATACTGGCCAGATTATTAAGATCAGATGCACCTCCATTCAAAGAGCTTCCTACTGATGCAAAAGGAAAGGCAGAATATGCATTGAAACATTATCGGGAAGAACTCATAAATCATTTTGAACAGGAAGAGAAAATGATACCGATGTTAAAGGGAATAAATACTACTCTGGATAGTTTGCTTGCATGCATGAAAGCCGAGCACCAGGAATTACATTCCCTGTTTAATTCCATTAACCTGGATCAGGATCTATCTGCCCAGCTTGATGTTATCGGGCGGACTCTTGAAAGCCATGTACGTAAGGAGGATAGGGTAATATTTCCACTGATTCAGGACTCCTGTTCTGAAGAAGTTTTGAATAAACTTGCTGATATTTTTATTGAAAAATAAATTGAAAAGAGATATTGAAAACAGGTCGGATATTGAACTTATGGTTGATACTTTCTATAAAAAAGTATTAGCAGATAAACAGCTTGGGTTTATTTTTCAGGATGTTGCTAAGGTTAACTGGTCAACCCATATTCCACTATTATATGATTTTTGGGAAAACGTAATTTTATTTACAGGATCATATGAAGGAAATCCGGTGAATCTGCATAAACATTTGCACACCATTGAGCCCCTTAGTAAAACTCATTTTGACCGATGGAATAAGCTTTTTATTATAACCGTAGATCAATTATTTGAAGGTTCAAAAGCCGGGCTTGCCAAAGAGAGAGCCATTAGTATTTCAGGAATTCTAAGAGACAAAGTACTTGAATATCATGAAATAAACAGGATTGAAAAGCCCGAAACTGAAAATAAAATGGACCAAAAACAGTCACAGACAAGAAAGGGGATTACTTTTAAGTAATCCCCTTGTCTTTAGTAAAAAATTCTTTCTTCGGTTTGAGGTTTATTTAGCAGTAGGTGGTAATAATACCGCATCAATTACATGGATGATTCCATTTGAAGCAGGTACTGATGCAACAATATTGGCTCCGTTAACCGTTACCTTACCATCTTTGACACCAATGGTAACATCATTGCCGTTTACCTGACCTATTACCTGACCATCACTTAGATTTTCGGTCTTGAATACCCCAACAGTAACATGGTACTGCAGAATATTGGTCAGGTCATCTATGCTTTCCGGTTTTAAAAGACCATCAACGGTTCCTGCAGGCAATTTATCAAAGGCTGCATTCGTAGGAGCGAATACAGTAAATGGCCCGGCATTACTCAATGCATCTACCAGTTTTGCTGCCTGTACAGCTGCCACTAATGTAGTGTGATCCTTACTGCCAATTGCAACCTGAACAACGTTTTTTTGTGACATGTCATCCTGAACGCCCGACTGTCCGACAGCCTGACTTTCCTCACTAGGTTGTGTGCCGGCACTTTGTTCTGTTCCGCTATTGCAGCTCAGTAGTACACAGACGCCGATCATAGACGTAGCTAATAAAATCTTTCTCATAATATTTAATTTAGTTTTCTTACATCCAATTTATTCAAAAATATCCCTTTATACTATGACTTTAATCACATTTAAATGATTTTTTAATCATATTTTTAGGATATTAAATATCTGTAAATCAAGAGTATACAATGCTTATGGTAGATACAGTCCAGTGAAAATGGATGCAGGGTCAAACGAGTTTTAAAAAGCTCAAAACATAACGATTTTTTAAGTTTAGATAAAAAAACCGGCTCTTAATTTTAGAGCCGGCTGATTGTTTGTCTGTTTAGAACCTCTGTTCAACAACAGGGTTTAAATGCTGTAGCCTTTCTTCGATTTCAAGGAGTTCATTTAACATTTTTTTCCTGTAAACTTCAGTCTGGTCTGTAATTTTAGGAATCAGCTGTTTATAGTATTCGATCCCATTTTCCAGCTGTTCTTTAAATTTCACAATGTATTTTGCTTTTTTGTCATTCATTTCCTGAATCTGTTTGCTGATATCCTTTTTGAGGTATTCCACATAAAGATTGAGCTCATTAACAAATAGGTTGGGGCGGTCAGGGTCATTCAGTAAGTTCAGTTTACCATAGATATGGCTGACCATTTCATCCAATGAGAATTTACCACTGAAGTATGCGATATTTGGTCCCGGACAAATAACTGTTGCCTGACTCTCCTTGGGTTTAAGAATGTCGTTTTTCAGGTATGCCGGTGCTGCAAGTCCTTCGCAAAGACATAGTTTTTCAGTAATCTCCTCAAATTTTGTCTGGAATTCCCCGGCATTCAGACCTTCTCCCTGAAGTTGCTTGATTTTAAGATTCTGATATTCTCTGGAGGCAGTACAGATTGGCTGCTCAGTAAATTCGGTATTGGATGACAAGAATTTTTTAACACATGGACTTCCTGGTCTTCCTTTGGCAATACGTTCAAGGCGCTGTTTCTCGGCAGTACTTTTTCTGAAATTGTTAAAGGGAATGCCAAGAGGCGAAGAGCTGCTGATATAAAAATCATCATGAGTAGCCGTAGAAAGTAGTTCAAGTGTTTCGGCATCCACATTTGTTGCTTCAGGTACCAGTAAAAATGGGCTTCCCCATCCAGTGGCGTCAAGCTGATAATAATTCATCAGAAAATTGTTTTCATCTGAAGTTCCAATACCTCCCTGAACACTTATTTTTAATGCAGGAATACTTGATAAATGAATTCCTTTTTCTTCTATCGCTTTGCTGTAAATCTGGTATAATTCATCAATCATTTCCTGTTTTTTGGTTTTGAATTCCTCCAAAATCGGACCCAGGAGATAGCCTTCAGTCGCGAAGGCATGCCCACCACAATTCAAACCAGATTCTACACGAAATTCTGAAACCCAAAGACCTTTTTTAGCCAGAAATTTTGCCTGTATCAGCGCCGACCTGAAATCACTTACCTTCAGAATAATACTTTTTCTGAAATTACTGAATTGATCGGGCAGGAATTCCGAAAAATTTTCGAGATAACTGTATAAGCGAGGATTCATTCCTGCTGACAGGACTACGGGTGTATTTAATTCACTCTGTGCAAATCCCTTCAGTGCAGATAATGCATCTGAAATTTGCTCTCCGGTAGTATTGGGGTTCATGCGGTCGACTTTAGCCATTATATTGACCTGAATCTCACCTTTCTCAATTTCATCGCGCAATTCATTCTGCATGGCAATACGTTTTACCATATCCTCTTCATTGAGCATTTGATGATATTTTATTTTTAGCGGAGAGCTTTCCGGCAGAAGATTAAAGTATCTTGTTATGTCAGTACCCTCTGTAAATGCTTCACGGCGCAGTGTTTCAAACTGTTTGTCAACGATTCTTTTAACGAGATTGAGGTATGCTGTGATTCTTTTACTACGGAAATCAGTTTCCTTAGGATCGATAGGAACAAACTCCTCATTGTTTTTCCCGGTGTACAATTGACGCATTCGTTCAATTAAAATATCATCAACAATTGACACCACAGAACTGATACCATAACGGGCTACTTTTATTGGTGTATCTACTGAATAGGCAAGGCCAAGAACAGGAATATGAAATGTATGACTCATGAAAAGAATTAAAAAGGGTTAATCCACGAGTGCAAATAAGGGCATTAAAGAGTTCTTAAAATATGATAGTGGTCACATATTAAAGAAATTACAATGGGATATTTTTAATTGGAACAATCAAATTATCCTGAATCAGGGTATTGAAGTCCTAATTGCTATTCCATTTCAAGTTTTCTGATCAGTTCGGCACTTTGGGCTCTTCCCTGATCAAGTCTTCCTGCAAAAAAGGTTTTCACCTGGTCAAAGTGCTGCTTATAACCCTCCATATCACCGTAGACAATGAGTGAGGACCATTCCCTGACTGCTGAATGGAATTCCAGATCGTCGCCACGGATGGTTTTGTCAAACAATGCCGTATAGATGGACTCTTCAAGTAATTCTTCATTCTTAAAAAGGTATTCAGCTATTCCCAATCGTAATCTGAATGGAGGAGTCTGACAAATCAGGTTATCATAGGGGTTAATACCAAGATGGTACCAGGCATCTACCATACTTAGCAGACTGAGGTGTGAATTGGGTTTTCGGCTTTCTGATCCTGCAGATAAGGAAAATTCCTGCATCACTTTTTCATCCAGCATAACCGGTTTATGGTTCTGCCCAAAAATAAAGTCTCTTGCCTGATATAACCTCTTACGGAAAGCTGCTTCCTCCTCTTTGATCATCAGTTTAAATAATTCTGATTCAGAGATAGCATAACGTTTTATCTGATGTTTTGCGTAGGGATTCAAAATTGCAAGTCCGCCATAAATATGAGCCTTATAACTAAAGATTCTAAGTGTAATCAGAATCTTCACATTATCAATACCGCCGAGATATGAGGCGTTTTCCCAGGGGAAGAAACCCGCCTCTTTCCATGCAGTACCCATACTCTCGAAACCCATATGAGTCACCGCCTGTGTATCAGCAACGATTTTATCATGTTCATGAAAATCTGCTATTTCTACAAGCACAGAACCCAATGTTGAAAGCAGATCTGTCATACGCTGATATGCTTCTTTAGTGGTTCTGTGAGGGATAACAATCATTTTCTGACCCTTTGGATCAAATCCGGGACCATGAAGTGAGTGACAGGTAATAATATGGGCATCCTTGGGAAGATATTTTTCAAATGCCTCTATTTCAGGATGTTTTACAGAAGTTTGTCCGGCGACAATTGCGCCATATTTTGTGTACGAGCCATATAAACTCAGAACTTCAGCAATTCGTTCTGCCTCTACAGAATAAATAATCACGTCAGAAATTCTTGATACTGCTTTGCCATCATCAAGCACTTCAATCCCATAGGGGCTAAGTTCAGTTTCGAGTATTTCTCTGCGAGCAGGCAGATCGCATCCATAAACCCTGTATCCTGCTTTAGCAAACGACTTAGCGTAGATACAGCCCATGTCACCGAGGCCTATGATTCCTATATTCATGTTTAGGGGATGATGTATATGTGGATAAACTTATCCGGTTTTAACTTTAATCAAAAAACAATAACACTCATGCTGCTGAAATAATTTTGGCAGCCATATTACCTTTAATTTGGTAAATATTATCGTCAATATTACATATTTTTCTCATATTTAATTGGGCCATATACACCAGTCTGAACAAATTAATAGCACTATGCCGGATTATATTTTATCACTCGATCAGGGTACAACAAGTTCAAGAGCAATTATCTTTAACCGGGAGGGCAGTATCGTTGCGGTTTCGCAAAAGGAATTTGAACAAATCTATCCCAAACCGGGCTGGGTCGAGCATGATCCGGTAGAGATCTGGTCAACACAGGTTTCAGTTGCCACTGAGGCTATGGTTAAAGCGGGTCTGAATCCCAGAGATATTCATGCAATTGGCATTACAAACCAAAGGGAAACGACCGTTGTTTGGGATAAAGAAACCGGGCTTCCGGTTTATAATGCGATTGTATGGCAGGACCGGAGAACTTCAGATTATTGTGATTCAATCCGGAAGGAACATGGGGAGAGAATTCAGAGGAAAACCGGGCTGATCATTGATTCTTATTTTTCTGCAACAAAAGTGAGGTGGATTCTTGAAAATGTTAGCGGAGCAAGGGAGCGGGCATTGCAGGGGAAACTTCTTTTTGGTACTGTGGATAGCTGGTTGATCTGGAAATTGTCGGGAGGTAAATGTCATGTAACTGACCAAAGTAATGCCTCACGTACGATGCTTTTTGATATAAATACCCTTCAATGGGACAAGGAACTGCTCGAAATATTTGATGTTCCTGAGCTAATGCTGCCAGAGGTCAGGTCTTCAAGTGAAGTATTCTGCGAAACTGCTGGAGATATACTGGCATCTAAAATCCCTATTGCCGGGATCGCAGGCGATCAGCAGGCAGCACTTTTTGGTCAGATGTGTACCAAAGTCGGGATGGTAAAAAATACTTATGGTACGGGATGCTTTATGCTGATGAACATAGGTAAAAAGCCGAGAATATCCTCAAATAATTTGCTGACCACTATCGCATGGAAGATAAACGGTGAAGTGACCTATGCTCTTGAAGGTGGAATTTTTATTGGTGGAGCGGTAGTTCAATGGTTGAGAGATGAGCTGGGCCTGATCAAAACATCCGGCGAAGTGGAAGAGCTGGCTGCAAAAGTAGAGGATACAGGTGGTGTTTATATGGTTCCGGCTTTTGCCGGATTAGGAGCACCACACTGGGATCAGCATGCCAGAGGTACAATTACGGGAATTACCCGGGGGACTAACTCAGGTCATTTCGCCAGGGCTGCACTCGAAAGCATTGCCTTTCAAACCATGGATGTGCTGAAGGCAATGGAGGCGGATGCGGGTACTCCAATCAGTGAATTGCGTGTAGATGGAGGTGCCACTGCCAATAATTTATTAATGCAGTTTCAGGCTGATATCATGAAATGCAGAGTTATCAGGCCAAAGGTTACCGAAGTGACTGCCCTTGGAGCAGCCTATCTTGCCGGACTCGCAACCGGTTTTTGGGGGAGTGTTGAAGAAATTGCTGAACAATGGCAGGTTGAAAGAAATTTCGAACCGGAGGATCTGGAAAATTATGATGATCTTGTTAATGGATGGAACAGGGCTGTAAGGGCAGCAAAAGCTAATGTAAACCTTTAAATTAGAGAATATCGGATATGACACCTTTTACAGCTGAGTTTTTAGGAACAGCACTATTGATTTTATTGGGCAATGGAGTTGTTGCCAACGTTGTTTTAACCGGGACTAAAGGAAACGGTGGAGGATGGATAGTTATCACCACCGCCTGGGCATTGGCCGTTTTTGTAGGTGTGGTTGTGTCTGCTCCTTATAGCGGTGCACATCTTAATCCTGCAGTTACCTTCGCTCTGGCAATCGGCGGGAAGTTTGAATGGTCACAGGTCCCGGATTACATGCTCGCTCAGATGCTGGGAGCAATGCTTGGTTCTTCATTAGTTTGGCTGAAATACAAAGATCATTTTGCCGCTACTGAGGACAAAGGATTAAAGCTGGCTGCCTTTTGCACCGGACCTGCCATAAGAAATACTTTTGCCAATCTTACCAGCGAAATTATTGGTTCATTTGTACTGCTGTTTGTAATATTCCACTTTACTAATGCAGAGATTGCAGATACTAAAACACCTGTTGGATTGGGCTCATTGGGTGCTATTCCGGTCATGTTTCTGGTTTGGGCCATAGGGCTTTCTCTGGGAGGTACTACCGGATATGCCATCAACCCGGTACGTGATATCGGTCCAAGGATTATGCATGCTATACTTCCCGTTGCCGGTAAAGGAAGCTCTGATTGGGCGTACTCATGGATACCGGTTATGGGGCCCATGATCGGAGCAGGACTGGCTGCTTTGCTTTATCTTGCTTTGAATTAAATTTAACCAGTTCCATATCCCGAATTTTTCAAATTCCGGCAAGGGAACATCTGAATTATAAATGGTACTTTCAAAGGCAAACCTTCATTTTTATATTCAAAAACGTATTTTTGTTAAATGACTGAAAAGGGCGCATTATTACATGCTATTATTGAAAATGCGATTGATGGAATCATAACAATCGATCAGCGTGGGTTAATTGAGTCAATAAATCCTTCTGCATGTGCTTTGTTTGGCTATACAATTGAAGAGGTTAAAGGCAGAAATATTTCAATGCTGATGCCTCAGCCTGAAAGAAGTCAGCATGATGAATATATTGCCCGTTATCAGCGGACGGGTACCCCGCATATCATTGGTACCGGGCGCGATGTGAAAGGCTTGAAAAAGGATGGAACTTTATTTCCATTCCGCCTTGCAGTAAGTGAAGTAAAGTATTCAGGAAGGACAATTTATACCGGATTTATTCATGACCTCAGCAGAGAAAAAGAAGCTGAGGCTCAAATATTGCATTATGCTTCACAACTCGAAAAATTAGTTGAAGATCGTACAAATTCACTTCAGAAGTCTGTTATCGAACTTCAGATGGCCAAAGAAACGGTAAGTAAATCCCTCGAAAAGGAAAAGGAACTCAACCAACTGAAAAGCCGGTTTGTTTCTATGGCTTCTCATGAATTTCGAACCCCACTCAGTTCCATACAATTGTCTGCATCATTAATTGAAAAGTATAAACTTCAGGATGATGGAGCGAATATTTCAAAGCATGTCAGTAAGATAAAGAACTCAGTTGGTAATTTAACGACCATTCTGGATGATTTTCTATCTCTCGAACGTCTGGAGGCAGGTAAAATTGAAACTGCTTTTTCGAAATTTGATATAGTCAAACTTTCTGAGGAGATTACTGAGGAAATGCAAATGATGGCAAAAAGAGATCAGAATATCATCTATCAGCATACGGGGCTACATAGCACGGTATTGCTGGATCAGAATTTGCTTAGGAACTGTATCATCAATTTAATTTCTAATGCCATTAAATATTCAGGCGAAAATACCTTCATTGAGTTCAATACTGAACTTACGGATAAGGAGTGTATTGTAACTGTCAGAGATAATGGAATTGGTATTCCTGAAGCAGATCACAAGCATTTATTTGAACCCTTTTTCAGGGCCAATAATACCGGAAATATTCCTGGTACAGGTCTCGGGCTTAATATTATCATGCGTTATGTTAATTTGATGGGTGGAAAGGTTAATTTTACAAGTCTGCCTAAACAGAAAACAATTTTTACCCTAAATTTTCCACAGTAAAATCCTATGAAGAAGAAGAAAATTCTAATAATCGAAGATAATGAGGATATCAGGGATAGTTCTGTTGAAATTCTGGAACTTGCCGGTTATGAAGTTTTGGAAGCAGATAATGGTAAAATAGGAGTTGAGCTGGCACAGCAGCATATTCCGGATATGATACTTTGTGATATCATGATGCCTGAACTGGATGGGTATGGGGTTTTATATCTCTTGTCAAAGAATAGGGAAACCTCCAATATCCCATTTATTTTTCTTACGGCAAAAGCTGAAAGGGCTGATATGAGGAAAGGTATGGACATGGGTGCGGATGATTATCTGACCAAGCCTTTTGATGATATGGAATTACTCAATACCATCGAGTCGCGATTTCATAAGAAGGAAAAAATCGAAGCCTTTTACGGTAAATCCTTTGAAAGTCTTCAGCTTCTCACTAACCAGAATCAGGGCCAGGGACTGGAAGAATTAAAGAAAATTATCGCCGACCGCAAGGTTAAACAAGTCAGGAAAAAGCAGATTATTTATTATGAGAGTGATGCAATCACAGGCATATATTTAATTCTAAGCGGGAGGGTGAAGGCGGTTAAACTAAGTGAAGACGGCAGAGAGCTGGTTACAGGAATGTATGGACCAGATGAATACCTGGGCATACAGGCCATGCTTTCAGGAGATCAATACAATGAAACTACTGAAGCTGTTGATGATACTACCATTTGCCTTCTTCCCAAGGATACTGTAAAGCAGCTTCTTGATACTTATACAGATATTGGTCAGAAATTTATCAAAGTGCTCTCCAGCAATCTGATTGAGAAGGAGGAGCAATTACTTCAACTTGCCTATCACTCCGTGAGAAAGCGAATGGCCGAGATCCTGATCCGGCTTGCAAAGCAGCAAAATACCACCGAAAATTCTGAAGCCCAGATCCGCATTTCAAGGGAAGATCTGGCATCAATGGCAGGAATGGCTACTGAAACAGTTAGCAGAACCCTTAGTGATTTTAAGGATGAAGGAATCATTGAAAAGAAAGGCAGCGTGATTGATATCATTGATTTTTCAAAGCTCCTTAAAATGAAAAACTGATAAAGATCATTTTTCTTTATGACATCACTCATTACGGAACCTTATTCCTAAAAGTACTTTTGGAATAAATGTTTCATTAATGAAAGTTGTTGCCTATAGTGTCAGAGAGTTTGAAAAGGAATTTGTAGCTCGTGCAAATAAAAAACAACACGATATTACACTCATTTCTAATTCCCTAAGCCTTGAAACTGCAGTTTATGCACAGGGCAAAGAGGCTGTTGTAGTATCAACCCAGGACGATCTCTCTGAGGAGGTAATCCAGAAACTGGCCGACCTGGGCATTAAATACATTACGACACGTTCTGTGTCGACCGACCACATTGACAGAAAAGCAGCCGGTAAAAGAAATATAAAGCTGGCAAATGTACCTTCTTATTCCCCCGCAGCAGTTTCGGAATATACCCTGATGCTCGCTCTTTCTTTAGGCCGAAGGATCATCCCGACAGTGAACAGTAGCCGTGAATTTGATTTCAGAATAGATCAGCATATCGGTTTTAATTTTAAAGGAAAAACTGTAGGAATTGTTGGTCTTGGAGCGATTGGGAAGGCAACTGCCGCAGTTTTCAGCAGCCTGGGATGTAAAATCCTTGGCCATGATTGCAGCCCTGTCCCGAACCTTGATGGTATAGAAGAAGTTAGTTTTGAACAGCTTTTGGAGGAGTCAGATATTATATCCCTGCATATTCCATTAACTCCCGAAACAAAGCATATTATCAATATGCAGAGCATTTCCAAAATGAAAAATGAAGTGATGCTCATTAATACCAGCAGAGGCGGACTGATCAAATCTGAAGACCTGGTAAAGGCTCTAAAGACTGGTAAGATCGGTTGGCTGGGTCTGGATGGATATGAATTTGAGAAGGATATGTTCTACTTTGATCATCGTTCCGATCGGGTAAAAGATCCGATTATGGAGGAACTGTTATCATTTCCTAATGTAATTATTTCGCCACATCAGGCATTTCTTACTAATGAGGCTCTTCAGGAAATTGCGAACCTGATCATTAAGAACCTGGATAACTGGCAAGCCGGGAAATGCTCAGGAAAGGCCTGTGTATGTGCTGATGGCTGTTCGAAACACTGAATTACAAGACTCAAACTACCAATTATGAATACCCAGAATCTGATTAATAAATACCATGTGGCTGCCCCGCGGTATACCAGTTATCCAACTGTGCCTTATTGGAATACAGATGTTCCTGATATCAGCCAATGGAAAGAATCTGTTAAGTTTTCTTTTGATCAAAGTAATTCCGCTGATGGAATCAGCCTGTATGTGCATTTACCTTTCTGCGAAAGCCTATGCACTTATTGTGGCTGTAATACCCGCATTACCCGGAATCATCAGGTAGAAGATCCTTATATTCAGGCAGTTTTGAAAGAATGGGCATTGTACAGAGAGGTATTTGCTGATAAGCCGAAAATTAAGGAAATTCATCTGGGTGGAGGCACCCCGACATTTTTTGCCGCTGAAAACCTCAGGCTTCTGATAAATGGCCTGACTTCAGATGCCGATTTACATCCTGATGCAGAATTTAGTTTTGAAGCTCATCCAAACAATACCAGAGAAGACCATTTAAGAACATTATATGATCTGGGCTTTAGGCGTTTGAGCCTTGGTATACAGGATTTTGACCCAAAAGTTCAGAAGATAATCAATCGGATGCAAAGCTTTGAACAGGTAAAAGCTGTAACTGAATTGGCAAGAAAGATAGGCTATCATTCAATTAATTTTGATCTGATCTATGGCTTGCCTCTTCAAACTTATGAAGGGTTGGGGGATACCATCTTTCAGGTTGAGAAACTAATGCCAGACCGTATCGCATTTTATAGCTATGCTCATGTGCCATGGATCAAACCCGGTCAAAGGAGTTTTACAGAAGCAGATCTTCCTTCGGTAGAAGAGAAACAACGATTATATGAGTTGGGCCGTCAGATGTTTACTTCAATGGGTTATGAAGAGATAGGCATGGATCATTTCGCACTCAATACCGACAGCTTGTTCAAGGCTGAACATTCGGGAAAACTGCATCGGAATTTTATGGGATATACCCACCAATACACACAACTGATGGTTGGTCTTGGGGTTTCATCTATCAGTGACAGTTGGTTTGCATTTGCACAAAATGTTAAAAAGGTTGAAGATTACCTTGAAATTGTGAATAGTGGCAATTTGCCTGTTTTCAAAGGGCATCATTTGTCTGAGGAAGATCTGATCATCAGGAAGCATATATTAAATCTGATGTGCAAAGGGAAAACAGACTGGAATATGAACGAGCCTTTGATTGATGCTATGGTATCAGGTCTGGAGCGTGCTAAAACACTTCAGGAAGATGGATTGCTCATTATCAGGGATCATAGCTTAACTGTAACACCGCTTGGAAAACGATTCCTGAGAAATATTTGTATGGCCTTTGATGCTCATTTATGGGCCAGCCAGCCTGAAACACAGCTGTTTAGTATGGCAGGCTAGTTCCGGGTCAAGCCCGGAATGACAGGTCAGGTCTGGATGACAGGTGAGGTCTGGAATGACAGGTCAGGTCAGGAAAGACAGATCAGGTCTGGAATGACAGGAATCCTACTATTATTTTCATTCGACCCGTTGTCAATTGCG
>CAZTRY010000059.1:22420-22491 GCA_964616525.1 uncultured Sphingobacterium sp.
GGCTTGACCCGTTGTCATTGCGGGCTTGACCCGTTGTCATTGCGGGCTTGACCCGTTGTCATTGCGGGCTT
>CAZTRY010000060.1:0-21884 GCA_964616525.1 uncultured Sphingobacterium sp.
GCAGCTTTGGAAATCATTTGGATAATCTCCAAAAGAATATTGATGATCTGGAATCAGTAGAATTGTAGAAATCAACTTAAATGTTAGCCTACAATAAACCTACTCATTCAATAAAACTGAGCCAAACACCTCATCTTTCGAAACCTGAAAACTATTTAATAAAGCAGCTCTTGTGGTATTTATACAAAATATACTTTTTGATGAGATGGCTTTCACCGGAGGATTCCTATAGGCTTACATTCGCTACTTGAATCAGGAACCAGAATTGGTTTACTCAGGAGATAAGCCCGGTTCTGCTTTTAGTATATTTTTCTGAATCATTTGCAGGAACAATGCAATCAGAATCACAAGCATACAACCCACCACATTCAACCATAAAAAAGCCATAAGATCCATCATCCAGCAGCTGAATACGATAACTTCAGTAATGATGGCTGCAGTGAAGGTGGCTGATCCCCCGATCTTTTTAAAATAAAAGGCAACAATGAAAATTCCGAGAATCGTTCCATAGAATAATGACCCAAGAATATTTACTGCCTCAATCAGATTCCCCATTTTACTTGCGTATAATGCCATCAGGATACAGAATATGCCCCAGATTATAGTTGTCCATCTGGATACAGAAAGGTATTTTTCATCTGAAGCATCCGGATTGACCAGTCGCTTATAAATATCAATAACGGTAGTTGAAGCCAGAGAATTCAAGGCACTTGATGTGGATCCCATCGAAGCCAGGAAAATGATTGCAATTAATAAACCGATAAGCCCCTGAGGAAGGTATTTGGTGACAAAGCTGAGGAATACATAATTATTATCATTCGTTTCGGCATCCGGATCGTTTTTTTTCATCAGGTCAACTGCTTGCTGCCGGATTGCCTTGGTTTTTTTATCGGCAGTCTCCAGAATCGTACGCTGAGTATTGATTGCTGCCTCATCCTCTGCATCCATTGCCTGTTCCAGGCGATTTATTTCTGTTTGTTTCTCGGTGAATGCATTTGAATAATCTGTTTTTATCTTTTCCAGTTCCTTATTATACTGACTGTTCTCCAGTTTGCCGAGTTCATAACTATTAAAAAATATCGGTGGTTGATGATACTGATAAAAGGTAAAAACAAGTACTCCTATCAAAAGAATCAGAAACTGCATTGGGATTTTTAAAAGACCGTTCATCAATAATCCCAGCCTGCTTTGTCCAATAGATGAACCGGTAAGATAGCGTCCAACCTGACTCTGATCAGTACCAAAATAGGATAATTGCAGAAAAAACCCTCCAATCAATCCGCTCCAAACGGTATATTGATTATTCCAGTCGAAGGAGAAATCTATGGCATTTGTCCGGCCCATTTTACCGGCTATCTGTAAAGCTTTTCCAAATCCTACAGTTTCCGGAAGCATTTTTACAACCAGAATTCCTGCGATCAAAATCCCCGAAAATATGACAGCCATTTGCAGCATTTGGGTATAGGATACCGCTTTAGTGCCACCATAAACGGTATAACTGATTACGAGTCCCCCGATAAACAGTGTAGTAATGGTGGTGTCAATATTAAGAATTGTAGAGAGTATGATTGATGGTGCATAAATGGTGATTCCGGTTGAGAGTCCGCGCTGAATCAGGAATAGAAAGGCAGTTAAGGCCCTTGTTTTAAGGTCAAATCGATTTTCAAGGAATTCGTAAGCAGTATAAACTTTGAGTTTATGAAAAATGGGTACAAAGGTGATACAGAGCACGATCATGGCCAGTGGAAGGCCGAAGTAAAACTGGACAAATGCCATTCCGGATGAAAATGCAAGCCCCGGAGCCGAAAGAAAAGTGATTGCGCTGGCCTGAGTGGCCATGACCGACAAGGTTACACTATACCATGGAAAAGCATGATTTCCAAGCAGATAGCCTTCAATATTTTCTGTCCCCCGACTCTTGTAAATGCCATAAACGACAATTATGAGTAGGGTAGATAAGAGTACTATCCAGTCAATCCCGCTCATTCAAAAGTTTTAGTGAACAGATAAAACAAGACAACAAGAAGTACCAGCCATACAATCAAAAGAGAGTAGAACTGGTTCCATGTCTTAACAAAAGGTGGAAGATCCTGATCAGGCTTCTTCTCCATGCTGAACTACATTAGCCCAGAAGCCGGCGGTAAGAAGACCCAATATTGCTCCTAACACCATATAGCCAACGGATCCTGTTACCACACAGGCGGTAAGGATACCACATAATACGGCCGGAACGATGTAATAAGCACTATTAGTTTTTGCAGAGTTTTCAGTTTTCATTTTAATTATTCTTTTGTTTTGTGATCAAATTTACAAATAATCTGTATGCACCGGGTACTCCGGCGGGCAATTCCCTGAAAAAAACAAGGGAGGTATATACGAATCTTCCTTTACCATAATCGGCTACCAGCAATGATCCGTCTTTTGGAGTTTCTCCCGGATCATTCATGCTTAATATGCGACTGTATTTTGGATCGGCATCCGAAAGGAAATACAGACCTCTTTCCTGTATCCAGCCCTCAAAATCTTTAGAAGTAATCTTATTCGGATAGTTTAAAACAGGATGATCCTTCTCAAGAAAGCTTACACTCACATTTTCATCAGTTACCCTGTCGCGGGTGATTTTAAAAGGATAGGGACCAATATTCTGTACCAGCAATGGATTATTGACATTATATTGAATCAGTAAGGTGCCGCCTTTATTGACATACTCCATCAGTTTTGGCTGCATAACAGCTAACCTTTCATTGACATTGTATGCTCTAACCCCCGTAATGATTGCATCATATCCAGCAAGATCAGTATTCATAATTTCCGTTTCAGAGAGTGTAATCACCTGATAACCAATTTGTTGTAAGGATTCCGGGATCAGATCACCGGCTCCTGCAATATATCCGATCTTTTTACCACCTGTTTTAAGTTCAACCCGTTCGATTTTTGCCTCAGCCAGCGGAAAAAGAGTTTGAATTGGAATATGATCATAATTAATAATCCGGTTTCCACGATTATAAGTCTGGCCACCCGACTGAATACTTACCGTAAATATTCCGGATTCAGCCTGATCGCCCGGACTCACAGTAAACTGCACCGTTTTTTCATCTCCCTTTTTTGGAAGACTAAACTCCATTCTCCGGGGTTCAATTTTCCATCCGGGGGGTATCTGCGGACTCAGGCTACCTTCAGTTTTATCGCGAAAGCTTTTCAGAAGAATCTGTATTGTTTTGGGAGTATTACCGGCAAAGACATAAGCTTTATCAGCGATGCTGGCTGTGACTGCCGGAGCAACAATCAAGGGCTGATACACTTCACCCCTTACCTGGTCGGTATATTTAAAGGCGGCGGGGCGCTGATATGCAATTTCCTGATCTGAAATCCTGAGACCGAAGTCGATTGTTGCTGTACTGGGTTTCTCAGGATAACCAATTAGTTGCTGATTATCGATTTTAAACATCCCCATCGGATGATTTTCGAGAAGCCAATAAGGTTCGGTGATTTCTTTTGCCAAAACGCTGCTTTGAATAGTCTTAGATTCACCTTCTTTCAGATCATAATTCTGTTTTTGTCCGTTTATGCTTAACAGTTTAACCGGGATTTTGGATTGAAGTACAATATCTGAACGCAGTTTGATACTGTCGCCCAATGCCTGTACAGCCTGTAGAGTATAAGACTCAAACCAAAGTCCGGCACTAGCAGCAATAAGATCTTTTAGTTCTCTGGTTTTTTGTTCCTTCCAGTAGCCGGCAGGCAGTTTGTCAATTGTTTTGAGAATCCTGAGAAGTGCCGGTACAGAAGCTGAGGGATCATCAGTATTAAAATTCTGATCCGCCTCATTTATCATTCTCCCTATTTCTTCAGCTCCCGGGATGCGGCTCCATTTCGAATTAATTCCCTCAAAGAGATCGTTTTTTGATAAAACACCTGCAGTATGAATAAAATATTCGACTGCCTTTCCACGCTGTCGGGCGCTTCCAAAACCCTGACTTTTATGATGGGTACGGCTTTCGGCAGCGATTTCTCCATAGCCCTTACCAAGCAAGGGATTATAAATGCCAACATCCAGTTTTAACTGATCTTCGGA
This sequence comes from uncultured Sphingobacterium sp., assembly GCA_964616525.1. Taxonomy (GTDB): domain Bacteria; phylum Bacteroidota; class Bacteroidia; order Sphingobacteriales; family Sphingobacteriaceae; genus Daejeonella. Next base: position 4,076 of record CAZTRY010000060.1, read on the forward strand.
AGTCGTATTCATTGAGCCAAAATTATAGGTATTCCAAACTATTCTTCTGGCCTTCCATGGCTCTACATATTTTAATTGTTCAGGGAAACGTTTTGGGTCTGCAGCTGCGATAAAGGCTTCGCGGGCAATGATTGCAGAAGCGGCATGCTGACCATGTCCGGCACGTTCATCCTCAGGGAATCGGGTAATGATGACATCAGGCCTGAACTTCCTGATTATCCAGACTGCATCGCTCAGGACTTGCTCCTTATTCCAGATGCGGAAAGTTTCATCAGAATTTTTTGAAAAGCCAAAATCGATGGCTCTTGAAAAGAATTGTTCAGCACCATCCGTGCGTCTGGCGGCAAGTAATTCCTGGGTACGTATGAGTCCTAATAATTCAGATTGTTCATTCCCAATCAGGTTTTGACCTCCGTCCCCTCTCGTCAGGGATAAGTAACCGGTTCTGAATTTCTTTTCCTTAGCAAGAAATGCCAGTAAACGGGTGTTCTCATCATCCGGATGCGCTGCAATATATAGGGCGGAACCCAGCGTATTTAATTTCTTGAGACCAAGCTTAATTTCTGCTGAATTGAGTTGAGTGGAGCTTTGCCCGGTAACGAAAAGTGGAATTATCAGGAAGAGGCTAAACCCTAAATGACGAAAGTTCATAGTTTACAATCGATTATACCCGAAAATATGGAAAAAACTATGCCTGCATGCGATGACACAAAAAATTTACTTTGAAAGGGAATAAGATTTAGTTTTTGAGGTTTTATTTCGGTTCAGCCCTATACCACTTATAGCAAGGAAAAGGTATAAATGAAAAAAACGGTCAGACATTGAATATCTGACCGTTTCCCCAAAAATTACAATTAAAAACTTGTAGATCCTTAAAGCTATTCCTCACCTCTCAGAGTACAATCACTGCATGTCTGAAATGCGTTTTTACTTTCGTAAGACAAATAGCCTTAAGGTTGATTAACCTTTATTTTATAAAATTACACTTTTTCATTATTTTTTTAAAATAAGTTTTCCACAATTTTCATGAATAAAAATTATGAAAATCATTCATTTTGAGGCTTTTAGCTATCTGTGCCAATTATTTGAGTGTTTTTTCAAATAATTTTAGGATTCGTTTATATTCATCTGTCCAGCTTGAAGGCTCTAAAAACCCATGGTCTTCAACCGGATAAACAGCGAGTTCCCAGTTGTCTTTCTTCAGTTCAATTAGTCTTTGAGATAATCGGATGATATCCTGAAAATGAACATTCACATCTACCATTCCATGAGCCATTAGTAAATTGCCTTTTAAACCTTCAGCAAAATAGATTGGAGAACTTCTTTTGTAAGCAATTTCATCATTGGCAGGCTCATTCAGAATGTTTGCAGTATATCCATGATTGTAATGTGCCCAATCGGTTACTGAGCGTAGTGCTGCCCCCGATTTAAATACCTCCGGTTCATTAAATAAGCCCATCAATGTCATGAATCCGCCATATGAGCCTCCATAGATCCCTACATTTTTAGGATTAACACCATATTTTTCAATGAGTAATTTGACACCGTCGACGTTGTCGCTCAAATCCTTCCCTCCCATATGACGGTAAATTCCTGTCCGGTGATCACGCCCATATCCTGAGCTGGCTGTATAATCGATGTCTATGACAGTGTATCCTAAATCAGCAAGCAGATTATTAAACATATATTCCCGGAAGTACTGACTCCACCAGTAATGCACATTCTGAAGGTAACCTGCGCCATGAACAAACACAACTGCAGGTCTGGATGGAGCAGGATTTTCTGGTTTGTAGACCCTTGCATAGACATCTGAACCATGACGATTTTTGAAGCTAAGTACTTCAGGTTCCCGCCATTTATAGGAGTCGAACTCAGCACTGCTTGAGCTGGTAATCTTCTCTGCTTTTGCTCCTGCCTTGTTCTCCTGCAGGTATAATTCCCATGGTTTATTTGAAGTTGAATGGCGGATTGCAAGCCATTTCTCATCAGGCGAGAGGCTGACTTCATTGCCTCCTTTCATCGAAGTAAGTTTAACAATTGCTCCTCCTGTAACGGGAATCCGGTAAAAATGAGTGATACCGGGATGCTCCATATTTGCCGTAAAATAAAAGTTCTTCTTATCGTTTGATAATTGAAGTGTTTGTACTTCATATTTTCCGGAAGTCAGTAATTTTTTGTCCCCGGTATTTACATTCAGGGTATAGATATGGGAGTATCCGGTAGCTTCACTCTGGAAATAGATCGTACTGTTATCGATCCATCCGATATTGCTTCCACCGAAGAAACCACCTATACCCGGACCACCTATCCAGGCTTCATCCCGCTGCCGGTCTAGTGGTGATAACTTACCACTTTGGAGATCCAGCTTCATAATCCAGCGGTCTTTGTTATCGAGTGCCATAACAGAAACTACCGCTAATGAACCATCTGAATTCCAGAAAGGGCCATTGACCGAGACTTTACGGTCTTCGTTTTTCTTTGTTCTCTCCTCCAGCTGCTTAGGGTACTCTTTTACATAATCGGGCAAATCTTTAATTCCAGGAATCTCTTTGGTGGAAATAGCATAAATTGTATCTCTTTGTATATCATATAGATAGCTTTCATAAACAGGCAATGCATTACCAACTTTCGTACGTCCGTTAATATCTTCAGTATATCCGCTGCTGCTGATATAGTTTGGAACAATGGTGTTTTTATTGCCCTCAGCACGTTTCATCAAACGGAAAGCGATATACTTTTCATCAGGACTGATCCGCACAGCATTCAGAAAACTACGATCATCAAGATAGAATTCTTTCGGTCCATCAGGCTCATTCGCTTTATTTTTTGCCTCCCGATCCTTTCGGTCGGCTTCCCTTTTCTTAATGATTTCAAATTCATTGATCTGATCCTGCCTGAGCCATTGATCCTGTTTAGATAACTGGCTTTCAGAACGCTTTTTTGAACGGGTGAAATTACTAAGCTGTACCAGGTTCCCACCATTTATGTAGATGCTATAAAGATTATCTCCGCGCTGAAAGAACACTTTGCTTTCGCTTTTGTCAAAAATGGGATTGGCTTCCCGTTCGAGGGTATTTGTAAGGGCCTGTTCCTGCCCTGTGCTAAGAGTTTTGATAAAAAGATCCCCTTTGCGTTCAAAAAGCACTTTTGTTCGATCTTTAGTATAAACAGCTGTTCCTTTATCCAGGTTTTTTTTAATCTCTTCAGATACTTTTAGGGGCTTGCGCAGATCATATGATATCTGATACATTGGATCTTCCTTCAGATTTTCAGGATTCCAGTTAAAATAGATGTGTTTACTGTTTTCATCCCAATTGATGTTAGATGGAGATACACCCATCCATTTTGGATCGCGCATGATCTTTTCTACGCTGAGGCTTCCGGAATCCTGTGCAATTATGGCTAAGGGTGAAGCAAGAAATAGGAAAAATATGATTCTTTTCATGTTAAATTTATTCAAATGATTTTTTGCTATTCAATCTTTAAATTGAATTCTGCCTTGAAACGGAGCTCATTGTTTCGTTCAAGTATATAATAAAATTTCTTTCTATCGGGACTAAATTCCATAATCCATCGGTTCGTTTTGGCTGCTGGGATTAAATTTGAGGTAAATTCATCAGCAGGAAAATACTGTGCATGTCTGTTGCTGAGCTTTTGGTCAGAATCTCCACCATAGTTACTTATACTATCCGGACTCCCATCTGTATGGCGGTGATCATGTTTAAGGCGGATTCCACCTTTTGTTTTAGTAAGTATCCAGGTGCGGGTTTTGTTTTCGCCAACATTAAATGGTAATCGGAGCTCTGATTTATTGCTTCTGCTGACACTAAAACTCAGCACTTTACCCCAGAAATCATTTGCCCTTATCGTGTCAGGCATGTAAATAGCCTTACCATAAAAGGTTTTCCCTTCCAGCGAGCTTATTTCTTTAAAAAATTCTTTATCACCCTGTCCAAAAAGCAGGGTACTGAAAAGGAGCAGACCTGTTGTAGAAAAGAGTAGTTTCATATTATTTTGATCTGCTTGCAAATCCGCCCTTTTTACTGTCGACGTTCACCAGGTATTTCTCTGAGCCCTGGATTATCCATCTGACTGTAACTGTTCCATTTCCAGGGATATTAGGTACTTTAATATTTTCGGGATCATTTTTTTGCTCTTCGGCAATGTTCAGATCACGGTTAGTAACTATCATTCCCGCGATCACCTTTGCTCCCTTCAGACTTACCAGATCCGGAACTTCAATCTTATATTTCAGATCCTGACTTGAATGTGTGGGCATCAGACGCTTATTGGCAATGACGGCAGTTACCTCCTTCAATCCGCCACCTAATTCTTTTTCAGTGATCTCATCAACAGAAAGTTTCGGGGTATGATAGGCATGATATAAAGTGAAAGCCATATTGCGGTGAGCATCACTTTCAAGCAAAAATCCGGGATGCAGACGGCCAAAAGATTTCTTAAAACCACCAATCTCTATTTCACCATATTGCGGGTGTTTGAACGCTTTCCAATTTACAAATGCATCATTAAAAAGCAGATTCCGGTCGAAAGAATATTGTTCAGCCTGACCATTTCTTTCCGAAGGTTTATTATACAACAGAAACTGAGTCCATAGCTCATTTGAGAAAGTATAAATACCCCTGCCACCATAAAACCAGTCGAGTTCTCCTCCAAAAACAGAGTACAAATCCTTATATACTACCAGGTATTTATAACCGGGAATCAGTTCTTCACCTTTTTTACCAATGGCATCATAGACCTGAACATCCTGGGCATTGTAAGTGTTTAAATCCTCCAATGCACCGGGTCCGCGGAGTATCATTCCACCATTATTATGGTAGGACTGTCCTGCAGCAATGTTTGGATGCTTCATTACAAATTCAGAGATCGCACGATTTTCAGGTAATGAGAATGGATATTTATAGGCACCGTTTTGTATGTGATTTGGCTGCCAGTTCCATGCCCAGTCGCGGTTTGGGTCGTAAAAACCTTCTCCGTCTTCATTCACATCCCCATCCCCGTCGTTATCAATTCCCTCGAAGCCCAGTAATTCATATTCTCCCTGCTGATCAACACCAACACTGATCATCCTTCTCGGATCTTCGGGATCCGGTTTTAAACGGCCATTGGGGTTTTTCCTGCGCATAAAAACAATATGCCCGTCACCATCAAGGTCATCATAACCATCTTCATTCACTTCTCCGTCGCGGTCATTGTCTACTGGAATCATTCCGGAACGCGGAGAGTGTGCCGTGTTGGCCTTGTGGATAAAATTATCCCTGGCATCAGGGTTGATCGTGGGTGCGATGTAAAAGGTTTTATCTTCCAGTAATTCCTGAATATGTTTTGTATCTGCAAAAGACTCAGCAAGATACCATGCCGTGTACAGCGCGAATTCACTACCTTGAATTTCATTTGAATGGATGTTCCCGTCTATATACATCGCAGGTTTTCTTCCCGGATCGCCTTTTTTAAAATCAGAGATCGTCATCACCCACATTTCCTTTCCCAGGTGCGATTTCCCCATTGATTCAAGTTTCACAAGATCAGGATAAGCTTTTGCAAGCTTTTTACAGATCTCAGTAATCGCAGCATAGTCATTATAGCGGTTCCAGCTTACCGGAACTTTCGGGTTTGCCGGACTTCCGGAGGCTTTTAGAATTTGCTCAGCTTGCTGAGCCTGCAAGGCAATTGCAAGAACAAGCAGAGGAAGCGTAAAAAATATTTTATTTATGAATGCTTTCATCTTTATCATTTAATTTTTAAAACAAATCCGGGGATTATAAAGAGATTTCTACAGTCTTTGTTCCGCTGGTCGGACTACCTGCATTTATTGTTAGCTTACCTGAACCCTTTATCAGCCAGGATAAGGTTTGGTTTCCCTGACCCTGAATGGCATCGATGGTTTGGTTTTTGCGGCCACTGATGACGGTTTGATTGGCTTGCAGAATTACTTTGACAGATAGCTTCTTTACCCAATAGCTTCGTTCTCCAACTTTGGTCTGGGTGGGTAAAATTCCTTTATTTAGAAGACTAACTGTGACTCTGGTCAGGTCATTACCTAATTTCTCTTTTTTAATATTTGTGATATCAATTGAAGGAGTATACCTGCTGAGTGCGATTATAAAGTCGCTATGCTTTTTAACCAAAGCTTCAACCAGATTAAAGGGAGGATTTTTTAACACAAATGGGTCAATTCCACCGAGTTCTACTGTTTGTCCGGGGAAATCAGGGTGTTCAATCTTTTTCCACTCTGTAAAAGTGTTTTTTAATCCCTGGCTGTCGGCCCATCTCAGGTAATTTGCCGCAGGATCTTCAATCTTAAGTTCCTTTACTTTTTTGGCTGTATCGGCTTTTGCTTTTGGTACCCACCATCCAGGAGTACTGTAACTATGACGGCCATAATGGAAATACGCCCATTGGGCAAAATCACCCCCCTCCGAAGCACTTTTTGGGGCGTCTTTCAGGCCAACAATTTTATTGTAAAGCTCAGAAACCAGGGTATTTGCCTTTGCATCTGCTTCAAAATAACCGGAAATGATGCGCTTTGAAACAGCCTGAGCATTATAGGTTTGCGGCACTGAAAGATTATTATAAGGCCCGAAAGTTATAACTGAATAAACATTGAACATCTCAAAGAGATTGTCGAGCAAAACTCTGTTTTCTATTTCAGAGACCATGTGCTCTCCCGATCCAGGTACAAAGTTTGGATAGTCATAACTCAGGTTTTTATTAAAGTGCACCCCACCTTCGGCGTCTTCATTATAATTTCCGTCCTTATCATTGTCGATACCTTCAGAAAAAAGCAGGTATTTACCGGTTTCGCCTTTGCCGGGATCGGCAAGAATCATGGAACGGGGTTCTTCAGGGTTAATCCGGAATTTACCTGTTGGATCTTCAACCCTGATCCAGCTGATTTTACCATCTTTATTCAGATCATCAAACCCATCTTCATTCAGCTTTCCATCACGGTCATCATCGGTAGCTTTTACGTTTCCACTTCTAGCATAACGTATCTGCGCGAAGTATTGTTCTGTTGCATCCGGACTCATATTTGGAAAAACATAAAATGTGTTTTTTTCCAGAATAGCCTTGATGCTATCCTGAGAAGAGTCCTTAAGTATTTTTTCTGCAAATCCCAAAGCCAGCTCGGTGCCCAGTAAGTGTGAACCTTCCACACCGCCAACAACTGCAATAGCAGGTTTTAGTTCTGTCTTGCCTGTACCAATGCTAAGCATCCAGATATCTTTTCCACCTACGGTTTTTGCAAGGGATTTAACTTTCAACAATGATGGATAGGTTTTAGAAAGGGCATTTATCCGTTCCGAAACCCGGGAGCTATTGCTGTAATCCTGTGCATACAATTCTCCGAAAAAGAGAAAAATACCCCATAGCAAAACTGAGGTTTTGTAAATTTTATTCATGAAATTAATCGGTTAGTTTCTGCCGATGAAATTACATAAATAACACGAGTTCGGCATATTAATGTTTTAAAAACAATGTCTAACCACATTTTTGAATGCATAATGCTTAAAAGGAGACATAGTTTTTAGCTTCAAGGCTATAAAATAACTTAGCACTATGAAGTGCTATGTTTCCCAGCCCGAGGCAGGCAAGTATGTGTTTTTTAATGTTATGTTGAACTCACGTTATTTAGCCTCTTAAGCATCCCGATCGAACTGTCAAATTAATTATGACATAATCCTAATCCGGTTGCTCAATAGGCCCCAGCTTTAGCTGGGGTTAATGGATTTGTTGGTTTTCGGGCTTCAGCCCAATATATTCTGCTATAGGCGGGGAACAATTACATTGGGCTTTAGCCCGATCGATAGAACATTAACCTACCCTGGTTGGAATAATAAAATTTCGGATCAGGAAATGGTAGATATAATGGATTATTTATCTGCATTCTGGCGCTAAAGCACCAATATTTGTTCCGTTCTGGCCGTTTAGGTTTTGGGCTGAAGCCCATACTAAAAACCGGGTCCTTACCCGGAGCTAAAGCACCGGGCTATTGAGCCCTGGTCCTATCCCAGCACTCATTTTTTCGTTCAAATTCAAATACCCATAATCAAGTGTCATTTCACTAATTATTGGCAAATAGCGTTTAATAGATTTACCCTGGTACTTTTATGAAAACTGCCAATATTTAGCCCCCTCAATATTGCGATGGGTGCGTTAAATAGTTTAATTCCAGGATTTATCGGGATATTCACCGCATCTCTTATTCAGAAGGCCCGTATAACTGATTGAAAAGCAGTTTAAATGTCCCGTATGTTTGGGCTCTGAAGGTAATTTCCGGACCAAAAGCATAGAATTTACCTTTCCCAACTTCTGCCTCGAATGCAGTAATTCCATCCCGTAAAAAGGCCTGCCCCCAAGCCCAGCCGCTTCTCAGTGCCGCCGGATTTGAAAACCACAATATGGGCTTAATTTTTCCGCTCGCTATTGCTTCTGTTGAAATTTTAAACACAGGACTGTTGTCAAAATAGATGTCGGATTTTGCAGGCATGCCCCAGGCGGCTGGAATTCTATTGTCGGTATCAGCACTAAGGATACTTCCCGGGATATAATATTTTTCGGCAGGAAGGTTTCGTTCCAGGCCGTTTGTATTTAATTCAACCATTGCATTCCTTACAGGAAGATCCAGGTGATAAGCCAGATTTGTACTGCTTCCAATGCTTACTAGTTTTCCACCCCGTTCTATGAATTTTTTTAATTCCGGAATTGATTTATCAGCATTGATTCTGCCTAATTGTGCTCTGAATTCGGATGGAATTGTTTCAGGATCAGGGCCAGTACTTAAATTACTTCCTCTGCCGGATCTTTGTGATACTGCCGGTATTGCCCCGGGAACAAATATGAGCACATCGTATTTTTCATTCAGATTTCCTGCTTCAATATCTTTTGCATAAACCAATGAAGCTTTAAAATTGAATTGTTCCATTAATAAGCGCACCCAGCCCGAGGACATTGATCCGCCATAATTGTCCCAAAGCCCAATTCGTAGTGCTGAAAGCCCGGTCAGATTTCCAGGCACTTTTGAATTTTCCCTTATTTCTAATCCTGAATCACTTTTTACCTTGCTCAGTAAATTTCTGGTTTTGGGATTTCCGGGAATATAAAAATCCCCGCGATCATCCCCGCTGTTTATCCGATAAACCTTTTCTCCCGATTTTAAAACTTCATTTACAGCTATAAATGCATTATTTGATTCTGCATTGATCAGGTACGCTTTTGCGGAAGCCAGGGTTCCGGGTTCAGGCTTTTGAAGCTCGCCATATTGAATACGCTGAAATGGACCACTGAAATCATCCTGAAGCCGGTCAAATTGTACATGCATCATATAAGCGAGAGTCCAGCCGGCAGCATCATACGGAGCAATGGGAGGGCCTCCTTCAAATTTAAAATCATTGGGATGGTCCTGTGGCTCAAACATATCCAATACATGCGGCCTGAATGCCTGATTGGTTTTAATAATAAATGAACCTTTAGGATAGTTTTTTCCTGCTACCGTAAAAACATCAGTGGCTTTATGTACCAGAATTCCGGAACGTATCAGTGCATTTACAAATCTTACTGCAGTCGGAAAATCAGCCTGATCCGCAGGAATAATATATCCTCTGGCATCCCGGAAAGCGGGATTATTCATAACCGTATCAAAATATTTTTTTGGCAGAATTTGCTGATTTGCAATTTTTGCTCCGGGTTTATCTTTCAGGTAAGCCTGATTAATTGCCTCTACTTTATTTGGTGAAAGTCCCCAGGTATCTTTACTTCCACGTTCAATAGAATTTTTACCCATCCGGTAAATATTAAACAATAATTCATCCCGGTACCGAACTGCATAATTCAGAACCGCATAGTTTAAAGAAACCGAATAATCTATTGACTGGCGAAAATGCCATTTTTGAGGCCTGACCGGAAAGGTTGTTCCTCCATTTGGAATCAGACGCTGCGGAACGAGGGATATTTCTGAAGGGCTTGGCCCACCAATGGTTTCTGTCAGTAATCCGATCATATTATGAAAATATGTGGTAGTACGCAGGCCTCCATTATACCAGGTTGAAAATACGGAACCATATTTTTGAGTATAGCCCGGTTTATTCTCCACATTAAGTCTTGAGTTCATGGCTGCACCAATAGCGTCAAGGCTGGTCATCAGAATCGGATCGAAAACATAATTAAAGGGATCGCGATAAGGTGCACCTGCAACAACAGAGCCCTCAGGTCCACGTTGATGATGATTATACATGATTTGGGGTAGCCATTCGACAAATAACTGCCTGCTCATATTCTGGGTTTCCTTAAGATTCATCATAAAGAAGTCGCGGTTATTATCATGTCCGGCATATTTCTGATATAAGCGCGGTAAATTTTCCAGGGAACGTTTTTTTGCATCCTTTTCACGCATATACCAATTGCTGACCAGTTCCTGACCATCCGGATTGGCATGCGTCATTAGAATAATTGTATTGTCAAGAATGCGCATGGTTTCTGCATCTTTTCGGCTAACCAGATTCCATAAGGTTTCGATGAGCTGATGGATTCCCAAAGTCTCTGTAGCATGTAATCCACCATCAATCCAGACGATTGCTTTCCCTTTTTCTGCAAGTGCCCTTGCATCAGATTCAGATAAATCTTCCGCTCTGGCCAGTTTCTGTGAGATTTCTTTGTATTGCTCAAGATTTTTTAAATTTTCGGGAGAAGAAACAATCAGCATAGGCTGTGTTCTGCCTTCTTCAGTCATGCCGATACCTGTAAGTTTCACTCTGTCAGATTGTTCGGAGAGCTTTTTGAAATAGTCTGCGGTTTGGGTGAAATTGGCTAACTGATAATCATCCCCGATAGTAAAGCCAAAATGTTCTTTTGGAGATATCTGAGCGAATAAATTATTGAGCAGAAAAATGCACGTCAGGAGTAGAGAAAACTTACGCATAGTAATTGGATTGAACTGCCAAGTTAAGAGTAATACAAATACGAACAAATTCAGGTATTCTCAAATTATTATTCGGTATCTTGTGAATTGACCTGTTCTTGAAACGGGACTAAAAATTATGCTACCATACGAAGAACAGGCTTATAAAGAACTTGAACTCTGGAAAAAGAAAATCCTGAAGCAGCCCGGTATTTTTGATCTTGCTTCAAAAGGCGTACAGAATCGTTTGAACAAACTGATTCCTGAAAAAGTGCATAATGCGATCACTGTAGCCATTGAAAAGATGGTCAAAGCTGTGCTTTTTGGTGCCAAATATGTCACCAAAGAACCCAGAGAAGATAGTTCATTACAGCTTAGGGAGGCATTTGTTAAAGAGAGAATACAATTTTACAGGAAAACAGCTTCTGCAGAAGGCGCAGTGACAGGAGCGGGTGGTTTTCTGCTTGGTCTGGCAGAATTTCCGATTTTGATCGGAATTAAGATGAAACTACTTTTTGATATTGCTGCCCTTTATGGTTATGATGTCAGGGATTACAGGGAGCGCCTATACATCTTGTATATTTTCCAGCTTGCGTTTTCGAGCCAGCAGGGCAGGCATAAGGTTTTCCATCAGATTTCAGACTGGAATTCTTACATCGCTTCCCTTCCTGAAGATGTGGACCAGTTCGACTGGCGGACTTTTCAACAGGAGTACCGCGATTATATCGATCTGGCGAAAATGGCACAGCTAATTCCTCTGATTGGAGCCGTTGTAGGTGCAGTAGTGAATTATAAATTGATTGAAAAGTTGGGCGAAACCGCAATGAATTGCTACCGAATGAGGAAGATTAGTCCACTTAAAATTATAAATCAGGGTAAAAAGAGCATTTCCCCTTAAAATAGTTTTTCATTCGGGGGTTTAATTCCCTTCAATCGAAGATATATTGTGGTCTGGGCACGGTGATGTGTTTGATGTTCAAATGCTTTATTCAGCCAGCCAAACTGATCGGTTTCATAATTTCCCCGTTTGATCAGACTATCCATTTTTGAGGCATCCATTTGCTTTATTGACTGAATAGCATAGTCATAACATTCCATCACCACCTTCGTCAGTGCAGCTTTATTCTTGAATTCATCTGCTTTTTCAAGCACTTTGCCCTGATAAATCGGATTAGCACCTGTACCACTTGCAATTAATCCGATGGTTCCCTGCGACATATGCAGCATTTGTTCCGCAAAACTGCGGAGCTCGGGAATGGGTTTAAAATTAATTCCATCTTCAGGCATCGCATCCAGGTATTCCCGGGTATAGAGTTTTGCCCTTTCCCAATCAACAATCATATTGGCTTTCACGACATCATTGTTCAGACCCTGGGCAATGATTGAATTGCTCAACATCAGTAAGCCACAGATTAACCATATTGATTTTAAAATTTTCATTATTTTCTAAATTTAATTAATTAAATCAGCGCATTAAATTCCCAGCCGGGTCTACCCTGACATTAAAGGGCTGCAGATAACGGTCGGCAAGAATTCCGAATTCTTTTCTGGTGATATTTCTCTTCAGATCAAATTTGCTGTTGAATTTGAAACTTACTTTCCAGCCTACTTCTATTTCTTTTTTCAATTCCTCTCCCCGTGTAGCGGTGAACATAAAGAGGCTGATTGCATCTCCGACTGTTAAGGTATCTGCCTTATTGTCTGCAAACCAGATCTGGCTTCTTGTATAAAACTCTTTCATAGGTGCTTTTAATTCTTCAGCACTAATGGTTCCGGCGGTATCAAATTTAATTTTATTCATAGCTCCTTCCTTCACCAGGTACGATTTCATCAATCCGCTCAGCCCTAATTGTTGAAAGGATTTAAAGTTCGGGTCTTTCAGGTCAATATCAGAATATGGAATGAGCACGGCATCAAAGGCAAGCAATTCGCCCTGCAATACCCTGATATTGATGGTTTTAGTTGTAGTTTTAAAAAATGCACAATAAGCTGCAATTGTCCCTGCAGCCTGACCCAGCTCCATCCTTTCAGGTTTTATTTGTCCGATTTGTTTAGGCACAACGATAAAATTTTCAAAACCAGACGGAATTAAGGCCGCCGGAGGTATTGAAGCAATTGAACGCTCCTTATTAGCTGCTTCCAGATATCCTGTTGCTAATCCGCTACGAATCAGTTTTGTATCAAAAGGATGATCACTTTTAACCGGAAAGGACAATGCTTTTTTCAAATCAATTCTAAGTATTGACGCTAAAAACAAGTTATCAGTTGCATCCACTATCACATCTGTCTTGATCTTCTGCCCTCCTTTAAGTCTAACTTCCCAGCCCTTTCCGTCTTTTGTAATTTCATCTACCACATTATTATGGTTGAGAGTCAGGTTTTTTACAGTATCTGAAATATTTTTTATGAGATCAGTGGCTTTATCAAGATTGATTTTTGAAGCTAAGATCGAATCGGTCACCTTGCTTTTTTTTCTCTCTTTTAAAAGGTAATGATTTCTGATATTCCATACGTACCGAAGATCTTCTTTCGCAAAGACAGGATTTACAGACAATGATTGTGTCAAATAAGTTGTTTTGGCACCTGAACGGGCAGACTGTATAGCTGCAGAGACCCCTGCAGGTGTATTTCCAACTACCAGTACTCCTGTTTTTATTGTTTGTGCCTGCAAACAAACAGCAGACAGGCACAGGATTAAGAATAAAGAAATCTGTTTAATCATAATTATAACAATCAAAGGGCTTAATTTACTGTTTCTTTCATTAAATTTATTCAGATCCATTAATCAGCGAATATGAAACTTCATTTACGTAGAAATAGTATCATTATCATTCTGTGCATCCTAAGTTTTACACTTGGAGGTTTTATAAGCCAAAAACTGGAGGAAGAGAAGATCACTGTAGCACTGATAAAACAGGCGCAGAAAATTATAGGATTAAACTTCACTGATGCGGAGGCTGATTCCATGCTTCCTGATCTGGAAAGAAGGCGAAAAAGTTATATGGCCCTGCGAAAGCTGGACATTTCTAATTCAGTTGCACCTGCATTAAACTTTAATCCCATTCCAGTAGGGTATCGTTTTCCAGATCAGGCTAATTATTTTCGGGTCTCTGCCCTGCAGAACATAAAACTTCCTGTTGATAGGGAGAAACTGGCATTTTTTACCATTACTCAGCTTGCAGGATTGATACAAAGCAAGCAGATCACATCGGTAGAGCTCACCCGCTTTTTTATAGAACGCCTTAAGAAATATGATCCGGTGTTACTTTATGCGGTAAGTATCACTGAGGAGCGGGCTATGAAGCAGGCCAGAAAAGCTGATGCAGAGATTGCGGCCGGAAAATACAAGGGATTGCTCCATGGAATACCATTTGGTATTAAAGATCTTTTGTCTACCAGGGATTACAAAACTACCTGGGGCTCGGTTGCATATAAGGATCAGAAAATTGACTTGGATGCAACGGTTCTTACACGTCTTGAAAGTGCGGGAGCAGTTTTAATTGCTAAAATGACCCTAGGTGAACTGGCGATGGGTGATGTTTGGTTTGGAGGAAAGACTAAAAACCCCTGGGATATAAAGCGCGGGTCAAGTGGTTCTTCCGCTGGTTCTGCATCTGCAGTTGCCGCAGGCTGCCTGCCATTTGCCATTGGCTCTGAAACTCTGGGTTCTATTGTTTCGCCCTCCACTGAATGTGGTACAACGGGACTTCGCCCGAGTTTTGGTCGTGTGAGCAAACATGGGGCAATGGCTTTAAGCTGGAGTATGGATAAATTAGGTCCTATCGCCCGAAGTGTGGAAGATTGTGCCATTGTATTTAATGCCATTCAGGGAGTGGATAATAAGGATCTGAGCGCAATTGCAGCACCTTTTAATTATACCAGTCCCATCGGGACAAGCCTTAAAGGCATTCGTATAGGATACATCAGGTCTGAATTCCAGCTTAAGTATGCAAATTCATCCAATGATAGCACGACACTTGCTAAGTTAAAAGAATTAGGTGCTGAACTGGTTCCCTTCGAGCTGCCTTCTTTGCCTTATAATGATATGCTCATCGTACTGTCCGCTGAATCGGGGGCTGCTTTTCAGGAACTCAGCCTTTCAAATCGTGACGACCTGCTGGTGAGACAGGAAAAAAATGCCTGGCCGAGTGGATTTCGTTCTGCGCATTTTATACCTGCTGTGGAATATATTCAGGCAAACCGGGCAAGAGCATTGCTGATTGAGCAGTTGAACCAAAAAATGAAGAGTATTGATCTGTTTGTTGCACCTTCTTTTGGAATGAATTTACGTGCAACCAATCTAAGCGGTCATCCTTGTGTAGTATTACCAAATGGGTTTAGAAACGGTCTTCCTGGTAGTATTACCTTTACCGGACAGCTTTTTGGTGAAGGGGAATTATTGAAGGTAGCCCAGTCTTATCAGAAAGCCACAGTATTTAACCAGAATCATCCCTCATTAAAATTTTAGGAATTCCGAAATTTCATTAGGGGCAAAGTCTATATGCAAAAAATTATCAAAGAAATTTTTGAGCTGCAAAAGGTTCATAGCCTTAGTTTGCGAAGTACCAGTGCCGCAGAGCGAAAGGAAAAGCTAAGGAAACTCAAGCTTCTGATTCAGGAAAATGAAGGAATTATTTTTGATGCACTTCAAAAAGATCTCCGAAAATCTGAATTTGAGTCGGCCCTCACTGAAGTATATTTTGTTTACGCCGAGATAGATTTTGCGATTAAAAATCTGTCCGCATGGACCAGCCCCCGCAGGGTTTCAGCGGGTTTGAGCAGTTTTTTTACAAAGAACAGGATATTTTATGAGCCAAAGGGCGTGTCTTTGATCATTTCCCCCTGGAATTACCCATTTCAATTGCTTATTGCACCACTTGTTTCGGCAATTGCAGCAGGTAATTGTGCTATGCTCAAACCATCTGAATTAAGTCCCGCAACCACTTCAGTCCTATTGAAATTGATAAACGAAAGTTTTGATAAAAGGGAGATTGCTTGTTTTGAAGGTGGTGTTGAAGTGTCAGAATTTTTACTGGAATTGCCTTTTGATCATATTTTCTTCACCGGAAGTCCGAAAATAGGCAAGGTAATTATGGCTGCAGCCGCCCGCCATTTAAGTTCTTTGACCCTTGAACTTGGGGGTAAATCGCCTGCTGTCATTACTGAAGATGCTGATCTTCAAAAAGCAGCTGAAAAAATTGTCTGGGGTAAGTTTATGAATTCAGGGCAAACCTGTATTGCGCCTGATTATGTTTTGATCCATGCAAGTAAAGAACAGGATTTTCTTCGCTATTCCTCATCAGGTATTGAGAAGCTTTTCTACAAAAATAATGTTTTGGATAAAAGCAGTTATGGCAAAATTATCAGCGCAGGCCATTATCAGCGATTGAAAATGCTTCGTGATACAGCAGTAGAAGATGGGGCAATAATCGTTAAGGGAGGTGTTGATAGCGATGAAGATCAAACCATTGAACCAGCTTTGTTAAGCAAGGTTTCATTATCCTCAGCAATCATGCAGGAAGAGATATTCGGTCCCCTGCTGCCTGTTATTACTTATGAATCGCTTAACAAGGCAATAGATTATATTAACCAGATGCCAAAACCGCTTGCATTATATATATTTTCGGGTTCAGATGAGGTAATCAGGAATACAATAAGGCAAACCTCAGCCGGCGGGACCTGTGTGAACGATGTGGTCATTCACATTTCAAATCCAAACCTTCCATTTGGAGGGGTTGGAAATAGCGGCTCGGGCAGTTGTCATGGCTTCTATGGCTTCAAAGCTTTTTCGCACGAGCGTGCAGTGATGTTTCAGTCTAAAATGGATTTCAGTAAGATCGCATATCCGCCTTATGCGAAAAAGAGATATCTGCTAAAATGGCTTAAAAAGATTATGTAATGATTGATGTTTTGCATCTGTTTCCTTCACTTAATTCCTCCCTTATTGAGGTATTGTCTGGCCTTGACCGGAAACAGTGGAATTCTGATACAATTTGCAGGCAATGGAAGGTAAAGGATATTGCCGCTCATTTACTGGACATTGCTCTTAGGCGTTTATCAATAGGCAGGGATGCTTACCATACTGAATCTCCAGAAATTAAGTCTTATCAAGATCTTCTAAACTACCTGAATGATTTGAATGCAAACTGGGTGAGTGCATACAAAAGAGTTAGCCCTGAAATTATTTTGGAACAATTGAAACTGGCCCAGGTACAGGTGCTTGAGCACCTTGGAGGCCTGGATCCTGATGCAAAGGCTATTTTTCCGGTTTCATGGGCGGGTGAAGATGTTTCAACGAACCGGTTTGACATCGCCCGGGAGTACACTGAAGCCTGGCATCATCAGCAGCAAATCAGACAGGCGGTAGGGGCAAAATCTATCATGAGCAGGGAATTGTACAATCCATTCCTTCAGATTTGTATGCAGGCACTGCCTTATCATTACAGGAGTTTTGAATCACCCGATGGTACTTTGATCAGAGTGGAGGTAGTGGGAGAGGCAGGAGGAGCTTGGTCGATTGTCCGCAAGGGACCGAAATGGGAGTTCAGTACTGAACCCGGTGAGCTCACATCCCAAATATATATAGATCAGAATATTGCCTGGATGCTGTTCTCAAAAGGAATTGAAATTAATCAGGCTAAGCAATACTGGCAGGTGCTTGGCAATCAGGACTTAGGTATGCACGCTCTGGCCATGCCGGCATTTATGGTTTAAAATCATTGCAGGCAGATGAAACTAAGGAATACTCAGAATATCTCGATTTAGGCTTTTCAAATTGATATTTTAGCTAATTTCGAAATAAGAGGCCCTTCTCAAACATTCGTCCCTCCATTGCCGGGGGCGAATTCCTTTTGAAGGCCAAAAGGAACAAAAGCCTTCTTCAATCCCTAG
>CAZTRY010000061.1:0-19860 GCA_964616525.1 uncultured Sphingobacterium sp.
ATAAGGCTAAATTAATCCTGTCGTAAAAAGGGGAAGGCTACAAAAAGAAAAGGCTGCTCTGAAGAATCTGAACTTATAATAAAACCTGTTGAATATAGCATTGAGGAACTCATCGGCACGGTTCTTGAATTTATTTTGCCAAAATAAAGTTTGTTTCTGAGTGAAATAATTTGCTGAATATGTTCGGGACTGGTTGGACAAACCTAAAAACCGGATCTTAATTATCGAAAGATATTTACCACTCAGAATAAATATTTAATTAAAACGATTAAAAACCTACTATTTTAGTGGGTAATTAATTCAGGCTGATTCAGACAGAAATTCATGTTAAAACCAGAGGCAAGAGAAAAAATTCTGTTTTCATTCAATGATACCGGAGTAGATTACCCCGGTCCAACGAATTATTGTGAACTCTTCAATCTCGCTGCAACAGCAAATTCAAATCGAACTGCGGTTGTTTTTGAAAATGAAAGTCTGACTTATACTGAACTTAATATCCGGACAAATCAGATCGCCTCCTATTTAATTTCCAAAGGAATCAAAAAAGATGATCTGGTAGGGATCTGCCTGGATCGGTCCATAGAGATGATTAGCGGAATACTCGGCATAATGAAAGCCGGTGCTGCCTACCTGCCAATCGACCCGGAATATCCTGCAGAGCGAATCAGCTTCATGCTTGAGGACTCCGATTTGAAAATAATTCTGACTGATCAGAAGACAAGCAAAAATCCCGAAATATTTAATAAACCCGGTTTGCAGGTTATAATAATCGATTCTGATAAGGGTTTAAAAGAAATAACCACTGCTGATCCTGAGATAAATATTGAAGCTAATGACCTTGCTTATGTGATTTATACCTCAGGTTCAACCGGTCGTCCTAAGGGGGTTATGAATGAGCACAGGGGTCTGGTTAACCGACTGAACTGGACACAGAGTTTTTTTAACCTGGGGCAGGATGATGTTGTTCTGCAAAAAACCACCTTTTGCTTTGACGTTTCAGTATGGGAGCTGCTATGGCCACTGATGGTTGGAGCGAAACTGGTTTTTGCCAGACCCGGCGGACAAAAAGATAGTCAATACCTCGAAGAACTGATTGATAAACAACAGATTACCACTATCCATTTTGTCCCTTCAATGCTCGAAATTTTCCTTCTTGGTATACAGGAAGGGAGCTGCAAAAGTCTTAGAAGGGTATTGTGCTCAGGTGAGGAGCTTTTTCCACACCAGCTTGCCCTTTTTGGGGAAAAATTGGGACATGCGGGATTATTTAATTTATACGGTCCTACTGAAGCTGCAATTGATGTGACTTGCTGGCCCGCTCCCCTGAATGCAAAAAAAGTTTACATAGGTAAACCTGTTTCAAATACAAGTATCTATATCCTCAATAAAGATCAGGAGCCATGTGCTGTAGGTGAAGAAGGCGAACTATATATCGGTGGTGTGCAGGTGGCCCGGGGTTATTTAAACCGACCGGAACTGAATGAGACTCGTTTTCTTAAAAACCCATTTGCAGGTAATGAGCATAAGCGACTGTATCGCAGCGGCGACCTTGCCCGATGGCTTGAAGATGGTACTATTGAATACCTCGGGCGTGCAGATGAGCAGGTCAAAATCCGCGGATTCCGAATCGAGCCGGGTGAAATAGAAAATGTCATTCTGGAGTTTGGGGGAATAAAACAATGCCTGGTTCATGTAAAGGAAGACCCTAATTCTGACAAGAAGCTGATAGCATATCTCATAGGTTCGGAAGGGAAATATGATAAAGAAAAACTACAGGAACACCTCAGATCAAAATTACCGGAATACATGGTTCCAGTACTTTTTCTTGACATTCCTGAACTTCCATTAAGCAGCAATGGGAAAGTCGACCGTAAAGCCCTACCTATACCCGGTATGGCACGCCCAGACCTTCAGTCGCTTTACAAGGCCCCAATGTCAGAAATGGAGAAATTACTGGCTAAGCTATGGGCTTCTGTTCTTAATCTGGACAAAGTAGGGGTAAATGATAATTTCTTTGAACTCGGAGGGAATTCATTGCTTGCACTTCGTTTCGTAGCAATACTCAAACAGCAACACCAACTTAATCTTCCGGCGACAAGGCTGTATCAGGATCCATACATCAGCAAGATCGCTTTATATCTTGGCGGTAAAACAAGTAGTCAAAAGCCAGAAACGGGAAGGACCCGTCCCTCAGGTACCGACATCGCAGTTATAGGAATGTCTGGCCGTTTCCCGGGTGCCTCAGATATTGAGGAACTCTGGGATGTTTTGCGTTTGGGAAAAGAAACAACCAGCTTTTTTAGTGATGCTGAACTCGACCCGACTATCCATCCTGAATTGAGCAAAAATCCCGATTATGTTAAAGCCCGCGGGATATTGAAAGAGGCAGAGAATTTCGATGCCCGATTCTTCGGGATGAACAGCCGGATGGCAGAACTGATGGATCCGCAGCAACGGATATTTTTAGAAATTGCCTGGGAGGTATTGGAAAGTACCGGTTATCTCCCCGAAAGATATGAAGGAAAGGTTGGTGTTTTTGCAGGAAGCGGTACGAATACGTATTACCTTAACAATGTCCACACCCGGCCGGATTTGATTGCTGCCACCGGAGCATTCCAGGTCTCCACTCTGAATGAAAAGGATTATATCGCCATGAGGACCGCCTTTGAGCTGGATCTCAAAGGCCCGGCAGTCAGTGTTTATTCTGCCTGCTCAACTTCTTTGCTTGCGATTGCCCAGGCGGTTGAAAGTCTGAGAAAAGGGCAGTGCGATGTGGCTCTTGCAGGAGGAAGTTCTGTTACTGCCCCAATTCGAAGCGGGCATTTATATGAGGAAGGCGCAATTTTAAGTAAGGATGGACATTGCCGGCCATTCGATGCCAGGGCCACTGGAACCGTTTTCAGTGATGGTGCAGGCGTGGTACTGTTAAAGAACCGGGCAGATGCCGAACGAGATGGCGATACGATTTATGCAGTCATCAAAGGCATCGGATTGAACAATGATGGTGCCATGAAAGCCAGTTTTACGGCTCCAAATGCTGGAGGACAGGCCGATACTATAAGCATGGCAATTGAGGATGCGGGTATTGATCCTGCAACCATCAGCTATGTTGAAACCCATGGTACTGCAACTCCGCTCGGTGATCCGATTGAAATAGAAGGACTAAAAATGGCTTTTGGCTCCCAGAAGGAAAATCAATACTGCGCAATCGGATCCATAAAAAGTAATATGGGCCACCTGACTCAGGCGGCAGGAGTAGCAGGATTCATAAAAACCACACTTGCTCTGCATAAAAAGCAGCTTCCTCCCTCTCTTTTCTTTGAAGAGCCAAATCCGGATATCGATTTTGAAAACAGCCCTTTTTATGTCAATGCTAAACTCAAAAACTGGGAGAGTTCCCAAAAAAGAAGAGCGGGAGTCAGTTCTTTTGGTGTTGGGGGCACCAATGTCCATGTCATTCTAGAAGAAGCAGATCAAACTGAACAAAAAACCGGGACTTTTACCAAAGCACAACTGATCAACTGGTCGGCAAATTCTGAAGAAAGTCTGAACCAATATGCTTTGAAACTCCTCGATTACCTCAGGAAAAATCCGGAAACAAAGCTCAGTGATATTTCATGGACATTACAAACTACCCGGCGGGATTTTGCTCAAAGAAGATTTATTATTGCAGGTAATACTGCTGAACTGACTCAAAAATTAAGCGAAGACCTTAACAGGGTTTCCGACTCCAAAGTTTTAAAAGAGAGCGCAACCGAACTTGCATTTATATTCCCCGGACAGGGTTCACAGTATCTGAATATGGGTGCAGGCCTCTACCATCAGGAAAAAATTTTCAAAGATGCTGTAGATGAATGTGCAAGCCTGCTCCTTCCCTGGCTGAAGGAAGATATCCGAAAAATTCTTTATGCCGAATCGGCAGAAGCTGAGAAAATTCATAATACCCGATACACTCAACCGGCCCTATTTGTCACAGAATACGCGATGGCTAAACTCTGGATGAGCTGGGGAATTCGTCCGGCAGCTTTATGCGGTCATAGCATCGGTGAATTTGCAGCAGCACACCTTGCCGGAATCTTCAGTCTGGAAGATGCCCTGAAACTCGTTTCAGAACGCGCGCGCCTGGCCAGCGAATTAGAAGGGGGAAGCATGCTGGCCGTTAAAGCCCTTCCCGAAGAAATTGAAAAACAATTAACAGGAGACTTAACTGTTGCAGCATATAACAGCCCTGATTTGAGCGTGGTCTCAGGGCCATCTGATCAGATACAGATTTTTTCTGCTGAACTACAAAGCAAAGGGATTCCAAACCGTCTGATTAAAACCAGCCATGCATTCCATTCTTCCATGATGGACGGTATGAAGGAAAATTACAGTAAGGTGGTGCATTCCGTTTCGCTGAATCCTCCGAGAATACCATTGGTTTCTTCGGTTACCGGAAAATGGATGACTGAGGCCGAAGCCTGTAGTACAAGCTATTGGATCAATCAAATTCGCTTGCCTGTACGTTTTACTAATGCAATCAGCACCTTATGGGAAGAACCAACACGCTTATTGCTGGAAGTTGGCCCTGGAAATGCTGCCACTACCTTTGCAAAACAGCAGTCGAAAGGAACCAGACTGAATGCCCTTGCTGGATTTGAAGATAAAGGAGATTCTGAGTATAATTCAGTCCTGCGATCTCTGGGAAAACTCTGGCAAAATGGAATTATTCCTGAATGGAGTGAATTATATCATGGTGATCAAAGCATCATTACGCTTCCAAACTATGCATTTGACCGAAAGCGATGCTGGGTAGAACCCGGACAGACCCATTATTCAGGCATTCAGCAGAGTACGATTGAGGAGAATCCGGTAAATGCTCAGGCAGAACCTGCTAATCTGAGCAGGAAAGAATCATTAATCCAAAAAATTAGCCGGATTCTGGAAAATGCTTCAGGTATAGAAATGAAAAACGTAGATCCCAATCTCAATTTTATTGAAATTGGGCTCGACTCCTTATTGCTCACACAGGTTGCGATCACACTTAAAAGGGAATTTTCCTTTCCCATCAGTTTTCGCCAACTGAATGAGGATTTGAATACACTGAATCTACTCGCAGATTTCCTGGATGCAGGTCTTCCTGTGGATGCAATTCAGAATACCGGGACTGTTGAAAATGGTCCGGAGGCTGAAATAAACCGACAGATCACAGAACTTAACAAAAAACTGGATTATATCCGCTTTGGAAATCTGAGTCCGGCCGGCCTGAGCCCTGATGAAGAAAAAGAAATTAAAAAACCATTTGGCGCGAGTCCAAGAATTGAAAAGCAAAGCCTGGAATTAAATACGGTTCAAAGCAGTTTCTTAAATGATTTGATTGAACGTTATAACCGGAAGACCCGTGGCAGTAAAGAGTATACACAGAAGCACCGGGCTTATATGGCTGATCCTCGAGTTGTTTCGGGATTCAGGCCGTTAACCAAAGAGATTATTTACCCGATCGTCGTCAAAAAATCCAAAGGCAGCAGGATTTGTGATCTTGATAACAATGAGTATATCGACGCACTGAATGGATTTGGTTCAAATATGCTCGGATTCCAGCCTGATTCAGTATTAAATGCGATTAAGGACCAAATGGATAAAGGCTATGAGATTGGTCCGCAGCATGAACTTGCCGGCGATGTATGCAAACTTATCTGTGAGTTTACCAATTCCGATCGTGCGGCACTTTGCAGCACCGGTTCTGAAGCCGTTTTAGGTACCATGCGTATCGCACGTACTGTAAGCGGCCGCTCACTCATTGTTGCCTTTTCAGGATCTTATCACGGTGTATTTGATGAGGTCATTGTAAGAGGTACAAAAACATTCCGCTCTGTCCCAGCAGCAGCAGGCATCATGCCGGAGGCTGTACAAAATATGCTTATCCTTGATTATGGTACAGAAGAAAGCCTGAAAATCATTGAGCAAAGGGCACATGAGCTCGCAGCGGTACTGGTCGAACCGGTCCAAAGCCGGCGTCCGGATTTCCAACCGATCGAATTTTTAAAACAAGTCAGGGAGATTACAGAGAAAAGCGGAACAGTTTTGATATTTGATGAGGTAATTACGGGCTTCAGGATGCATCCTGGAGGTGCGCAGGCACTCTTTGGCATCAAACCCGACATTTCTTCCTATGGTAAAGTGATTGGAGGCGGGCTGCCAATCGGCGCAATTGCAGGCAAGAAGGAATTTATGGATGCCCTGGATGGGGGCAGCTGGCAATATGGAAATCAATCTGTTCCGGAAGCCGGAGTAACTTATTTTGCCGGCACATTTGTCAGACATCCATTAGCATTGGCCGCGGCTAAAGCCTCGCTGGAATATTTTAAATTAAGAGGACCGGCTCTGCAACAGGAACTAAGCCATAAAGCCGGGGAACTGATGAGCCGATTAAATTCCATTTGTCTCCGCTTAAAAGTACCGGTTTCAATTGTTGGTTTTGGATCGATGTGGAAAATCCGGTTTGACCAAGAAATTCCATATAGTGAGCTCCTCTTTACACTGATGCGGGAAAAAGGTATACATATATGGGATGGATTTCCTTGTTTTGTTACCGAAAGCCATACCTGGGCAGAGCTTGACTCCATTATTTTAGCATTCGAGGAAAGTTTGAAGCAGCTGATCGCAGGCGGCTTCCTGGAATCACAAAAGGATCATTCTTCAGATACCGGACAAAAAATACCAGAAAATATGCCACCGGTACCGGGAGCAAGATTGGGAAGAGACCGGGAAGGAAACCCTGCCTGGTTTATTGCAGATCCCGAAAACCCGGGCAAATATTTACAAGTAAAACACAAGGAATAATAACATGCAAGAATCGGACTACAATTTACAACCTGTTGAATTTGACCCATTTGCGGGCCCTCAAATAGAGCTTGTTGTTCCGGCTACCGAACCTCAGGCCGAGATTTGGGCTTCATGCCTGATTGGAGGGGAAGAGGCAAACCGATCATACAATGAGTCTGTTTCACTCATCATGCATGGTTCACTGGATTATCCTTCATTGGAAAAATCACTACAGAATCTCATTAAACGGCATGATGCCTTAAGATCAGGTTTCAGTGCAGATGGTAAACAATTGTGTATTTTTTCTGAAGGAAAGCTTCAGTATAATTTTCAGGATATCAGCGGCACTGATTCTATAATTCAAAAAGATATCATTGATCAGTTTCTGGTTGAAGATGCTAAAACTTCATTTAATCTGATAACCGGCCCCTTGTTCAGGGTTAAACTCTTCAAACTTGCAGAAGATAGCCATCATCTGACTCTTTCAAGTCATCATATCATCTGCGACGGATGGTCAATTAGCATCATTATGCAGGATTTGGGGAAACTATATTCCTCAGCTTTAAACTCTGAAACTGCAGAATTACCTTTGGCGCCTTCATTTGCCGAATATGCGGTAAAACAAAGGGCTTTCCAGCAAAGCGCAGAATATAAGTCAATTGAATCTTTCTGGATGAAGCAGTTCATGGATGAGGTTCCTGAACTGGATGTACCGACTGATTTCTCACGTCCAGAATTCAGAACATATAAAAGCCATCGTGATGATTATGAATTAAAGGCGGATCTGATCAATGCGGTAAAAAAAATGGGCGCAAAAGCCGGTTGCAGCTTTGTAAGCAGTATGCTTGTTGCTTTTGAAGTATTCCTTCACCGTATAACCGGACAAAGTGATATCATTCTGGGTGTTCCATCTGCCGGACAATCGGAAGAAGGCTATAACGGGCTGGTTGGACACTGTGTCAATATGCTTCCTTTAAAAAGTCACCATAATGGTGATTTTACTTTCCTGGAATTCCTGAAAATCAGAAAACCGGCGATATTCGATGCTTATGAGAACCAGCAATACACTTTTGGAAGCCTGCTTAAAAAGCTGAATATCAGCAGGGATGCTTCACGTGTTCCCCTAATTCCAATAGTATTTAATATTGATATCGGTCTGAATGAAGGGGTAAAATTCGAAGGGATTAAGCACGAACTTATCATCAATAAAAGGGAATTTGAGAATTTTGAAATATTCTTAAATGCAAGTGGTTCAGGTGATTCCCTGATCCTTGAATGGTCATATAATACCCAACTTTTTAGTGCTGAAACCATCAGGGGAATGATGGAGGATTTTACAGAATTGCTGCATCAGGTGACTGAAAATCCGGAAATAAAGATCAGAGACATTAATAGCCTGACATCCGGAGATGATTTTGAATGGAATAATACCCATTCAATTTACCCGAAAAACAGCTCCCTGCATGAACTGATCAGCCAGAAAGCCCGCATGTATCCTAAAAAAAATGCGGTTCATTTCAGGAATATAAATCTATCCTATCAGGATTTGAATGAGCGGGCTAACCGACTGGCAAACCTATTGATCAAACGTGGCATACAAAAAGGTGACATAGTTGCCCTTTTGCTCGACAGGTCTGAAGAGCTAATCATCGCCCTGCTCGGCATCATGAAATCAGGTGCAGCTTATGTACCGATTGACCCTGCCTATCCGAAAAAACAAATTGAATATATGCTGAAGGATTCTTCAGCGAAGATATTACTGACTTCAAAGACTTATCAAAATAAATTTTCTTCCGGGAGTGAAGAAATTATCCTTGATGCTATTCAGAATGAACTGGAAGGATGTTCAATTGAGGATCCGGATATAGCAGTGGATGGTTCTGACCTTGCCTATGTAATTTACACTTCCGGCTCATCAGGTAAGCCAAAGGGAACACAAATTGAACACCATAGTTTGGTAAATTTCCTTTTCAGCATGCAAAAAGTCCCGGGAATCAATCCTGAGGATCGACTTCTGGCAGTCACAACGATTTCATTTGATATTGCCGGGCTCGAACTTTATCTGCCACTAATCAGTGGTGCTGAATTGGTTATAGCTGATTCTGAATCAGTTAAGGATGGGCGCCTTCTGCTTGATCTGATCAGAAATGAAAAAATAAGCATTATGCAGGCAACCCCTTCCTCCTGGCGAATGATTCTTGATGCCGGCTGGGATGAAGCAATCAATATCAAAATACTTTGCGGTGGTGAAGCCTTATCCCGGGACCTTGCCGGAAGTCTGAAAGAAAAGTGCAGCACCCTTTGGAATATGTACGGCCCGACGGAAACTACCATCTGGTCGACGCTTAAACAAATCAGCAATTTTGATCAGGAAATAACAATCGGCAAACCAATAGCAAACACCCAGGTATACCTTTTTGACCAGTACCTTAAACCGGTACGGAAGGGTGGTACCGGCGAAATCTATATTGCCGGTGATGGATTGGCCAGGGCTTATTTAAATAATCCGGAGCTGACCGCAGCAGTATTTGTTAAGGATCCTTTTTCGGATCAATCCGATAAAAAAATGTACCGTACCGGTGATCTTGGCAGGTACACCGCTGAAGCTGAGATCCAGTGTCTTGGAAGGATAGATAATCAGGTTAAAATCCGGGGCCATCGTATTGAACTTGGGGCAATAGAGGAATCATTATTAATGCAGGATTCGATAAAAGAAGCTGTTGTGATTGCCAGGGAAGATCAACCCGGGGATAAGAAACTGGTAGCCTATATTGTTCCGGATCAGGTTGAAGGGAACAGTAAATCCCCTTCATGGCAGGAAAGATGGGAGGATCTTTATAAACGGGGAATTCAGTCTGAAAGTGAATTAAGTATCGGAGAGCAGCAACTCGACATTGCGGTTGCGCAGGAGATTAGTGGAAGGACAGACATCCGCGAGGAAGTTGAAGAATGGCTAAAGCAATCGGTAGACAGGATCAAAGCAATAAATGCTAAAACAGTGATGGAACTGGGTTGCGGTGCCGGGCAGCTCATATTCGAACTTGCTCCCTTTACCGAAAATTTCATCGCCACAGATTACGCAGAAACCGCTATTGAAAAAGTAAAGGAAAAACTTGCTGCTGAACCAGAGAAATGGAAAAATGTAAGTGCGATAACTGCGCCTGCTGATGATTTCTCATTCGTCAAAGAAGGTTCTTTAGATCTGGTGATCATAAATGGGGTTGTTCAATATTTTCCTGATGCCCCTTATCTTGTTAGGGTAATTGAACAGGCATCAAAGGCACTTAAAAATGGGGGCTGCATCTACATCGGCGATATGCAGGGCAAAAGTACTTTGCCAATGTATCATACTTATGATCAGTTAAACAGGACGGATGAGAACCTGAGAATCTCTGACTTCAAAAAGATATGTGATCGCCGTGTAAAACTTGAAGATGAGCTGGTTGCTGATCCGGGATTTTTCTATAAACTTCCTGAACTTATTCCTGCGATCAGTGGGGTGAATGTTCAGCTAAGGGAAGGACAGCATATCAACGAAACCACCAAATACCATTATGATATCTGGCTTTATGTTAATGCTGGTTCAGCAAGTATTAATACTGATGTTCAGATCAAATGGGAAGCGGGAAATAGTTTAGACCGGATAAAAAACGAATTAAAAAAATACCCCGGGAAAGTTGTCCACCTTCATAAAGTCTTCAACACCAGAACGATGAATGACTATGCTCTTCAGCAGGTTCTCGGCAATATTGCTGATGATGCATCGGTAAAAGAAGCTAAAGTCTTATTGGCATCAATTCATGAAGGGCTGAACCCGCATCCTTTCTGGGAGCTGGGAGCTGAACTGGGATACATCAGTCATGTACGCTGGACGACTGATGGTGCAGATGGCTGTTTTGATGTAATATTCATTCCTGCAGAACAGTCTGACAAGATTCCGGAAGCCGGGGAAATTCTTAGTCAGGATAAGGATTCAGCATTTGATTATGCCAGAGACCCCTATTCAGGTGAATTAACTGCGTCAACAGAACAGCTTCAGGTATGGAAAGAAGCCCTCAAAGAATTACTACCTGCCCAGATGATACCGGCTGAGTTTGTACTGCTAAAAAAATTACCCTTACTTCCCAATGGAAAAACCAACAGAAAGGCATTACCCAAACCTGAAGAGAGGCTTGAAAATAATCAGGAAAAAGCAATGCCCCGCACTGATTCAGAAAAACTGGTTGCAAGAGTATGGGGAGAAACATTAGGATTAGAATCACTTGGATTAAATGATGACTTTTTTGAACTCGGAGGACACTCCCTGATAGCTGTACAGGTTATGATCAGAATGGAGAAGGAAACCGGTTTAAGATTACCTTTGACAAGTTTGTTTAAATTTACTACTTTAGAAGAGTTTGCCCTCCTGTTCTCAGAGGCCCGTTTATGAATAAAACTGAAAGAAACAACCTTCAGCTAAACCCGGAAAGAGTGTTTGTTCCGGCTACAGAATCTCAGATGGAGATCTTGATATCCTGTATTTTAGGTGGTGATGAAGCAAGTCGGGCATACAATCTTTCTGTTACTCTTAATATTTCAGGACCCCTTAACCGCATTTTTCTTGAGCAAAGTCTGCAGGAATTAATTGATCGTCATGAATCTCTGAGATCGGTCTTTACTACTGATGCCTCTCAGATATCCATTGCTTCCAAACAATTACTGGATCTCCATTATGAAGATCTGAGCCAGAGAGATAAAGATCAAAATAAAATCTTTATCACTGATTTTATCGCATCTGAGGTCAATACAATCTTCGATTTGCATAATGGCCCATTGTATAAATTATCCCTATTCAAACTTGAGAATAATAATCATGCACTGATTTTTACCGCACATCATATCATATGTGACGGATGGTCGATGGGAATCTTCCTTGATGAACTCGGCAAATTATATTCTGCCCGCATTAAAAATGAACCCTCAGGATTGCCGGAAGCAAATTCATTTACCCAATATGCTTTAGATCAAAAGAAATTTTCTCAAAGTAATGATTACAGGAGAATTGAACAATTCTGGCTGGACCAGTTCAAAGATAGTGTACCTTTGCTCGACTTGCCAACGGATTTTCCCCGACCGGCCATCAGGACCAATAAAAGTAATCGTATAGATACCATCCTGGATAAATATCTGTTCAGCGATATTAAGGCCTTCAGTAATAAACAGGGATCAAGCCTTGCAATTACACTCAGGACTGTATTTGAGATACTTCTATATAAACTAAGCGGCCAGGATGATATCGTCCTTGGACTCCCTTCGGCAGGACAGGCGATTACAGATAATAATCATCTGATGGGTCATTGCATTAACCTGCTTCCGATCAGATGCAGGCTTAAGGATGAAATGACTTTCACACAATATCTCAAGGAAAGAAAGTTCGCTACACTCGATGCCTACGATAACCAGCAATTTACTTTCGGCAGCCTTCTGAAGAACCTGAATATCCCACGCGACCCTTCCAGAGCACCATTGGTTTCAGTCGTATTCAGCCTGGATCAGGGTTTGGGAGGCATGAACCATTTTGAGGGCCTGGAATGCAAAATTTTATCCAATAAAAGAGATTATGAAAACTTTGAGCTTTTCATTAATGCAACAATTGAAGAGGAAGATTTCAAGATAGAATGGACTTATAACACCCAATTGTTCCGATCCGAAACCATCAAACAAATGATGGAGCAATTTGAGTCTCTTCTGAATACCCTTGTTAAAGATCCTCAGATAAAATTAAAAGACGTTC
Source organism: uncultured Sphingobacterium sp. (assembly GCA_964616525.1). GTDB lineage: Bacteria > Bacteroidota > Bacteroidia > Sphingobacteriales > Sphingobacteriaceae > Daejeonella. The sequence continues at coordinate 12,578 of CAZTRY010000061.1, forward strand.
TTGTCATTGACCAAAGTGATCTTCTGAATAAGATTGCCAAATGGAATGATACTAAAGTAAGCTATCCTGAAGATAAGCCAATCTATACGTTTGTTTCAGAAAATGCAGGGAAACATCCTGATAAAATTGCTGTTAAATACAGAGAAAATACTACCAGCTACAGAGAGCTGAATGAAAAAGCTAATCAGCTTGCACATTATTTGGTTGAAAAAAAGGTTTATCCTGGAGATACAGTGGCAGTGGCAATTGACCGCTCTCCTGAACTTCTGGTCAGTTTGCTGGCTATTATGAAAACAGGTGCTGCCTATGTTCCTGTTGATCCGGAATATCCGCTCAAGCGGATTGAGTATATGCTTGAAGATTCCGGAGCCAGTGTATTAATCAGTTCCCAAAAATATAAAAGTCAATTTACCAGAGAAGGAACCCAGGAGATTATACTTGAGGATATTTATCCCGGGCTGAACAATTACCCAACCGGCGATCCGGACATTGCCGTTAAGGGAACTGACCTTGCTTACGTTATTTACACATCCGGGTCAACCGGCAAGCCCAAAGGTATAGCCATAGAACACCATAGCCTTTGTAATTTTTTATGCAGTATGCAGAAGGAGCCCGGTATTTCTGCACAAGATAAATTACTTGCAGTCACAACCATTTCTTTTGATATCTCAGGGCTTGAATTATATCTCCCGCTGATTAGCGGTGCTGAACTCCTGATCACTGATGCAGAACTGGCAAAGGACGCAAGAGAACTTCTCGATCTTGTCAGAACTGAGAAAGTCAGCATCATGCAGGCCACGCCTTCTACCTGGAGAATGATGGTGGAAAGCAACTGGAATGAGCGAATTGATCTCAAGGTACTCTGTGGCGGAGAGGCGCTTAGCAAAGACCTTGCAGAATCATTACTGACCCGGTGTACATCCCTTTGGAATATGTACGGTCCTACCGAAACAACCATCTGGTCGGCAGTAAAAGAGATAAAAGATACAAATGCACAAATCAGTATCGGACATCCGATAAATAATACCCAAATCTATATACTCGACCAGTATCTGAGACCGGTTTCTGTTGGGCGAACCGGAGAAATTTACATTGGAGGTGCCGGACTTGCGAGGGCCTATCTGAATAAGCCTGAGCTTACTGCAAAAAGCTTTGTTCCAAATCCAATTTCCCCTGAGATATCCGAAAGAATCTACCGTACCGGTGATTTGGGTAAATTTCTCGACAATGGAGAAATTCAGTGTTTTGGCCGGATAGATAATCAGGTCAAAATCAGGGGATACCGCATTGAATTGGGGGCTATTGAGGAAGCCTTGAATGAACAGGAAAATGTTAAAGAATCTTTAGTAATTGCCAGAGAAGACCGTCCCGGAGATCAAAGGCTGGTAGCTTACGTTATTACTGATAAAGAGACTAAAGACTTGAATCCATCGCAGTCAGCATCATGGAAACAAGGTATTAAGGAATTACTGCCACCGTACATGGTTCCCGGTGATTTTGTAATACTCAGCCAGTTCCCATTACTCCCCAATGGAAAAATTGATAGAAAAGCACTTCCCAAGCCTAATGAGAGCCTTCAGGAGAAAAAAGAGGCAGAGCTACCTAAGACTGAAACAGAGAAATTGGTTGCAGAGGTTTGGAAAGATGTATTAGTTATTGATTCAGTTGGTTTAAATGACGACTTCTTTGATCTTGGGGGGCATTCGCTATTGGCGGTTCAGGTAATGTTGCGGCTTGAAAAAGAGACTGGTATTAAATTACCGGTTACCACCTTGTTCAAAATCTCGGGGCTCACAGATTTTGCAAAACAATATGATCATGCTAAAGGTAATATGGATGATCCGGGACAGAAAATTGGATCACAATCACCAAAGGATGGAATTAATACTCTGCCGGATTCCAACATCGGCTATGTAGCACCCAGAACTGATATAGAAAGTCTGGTCGCCCAAATATGGGCTGAACATCTGGGGCTTGATACAGTGGGAGTTTACGATGACTTTTTTGAATTGGGTGGTCATTCCATGATGGCGATCCAGGTACTCAATCATCTGGAGAAAGAGACCGGGAAGCGTCTGCCATTAGCCAGCTTATTTGAACACAGCACCGTCGAATCGATGGCATTAATGCTGGAAATGGATGCGAAATTAATTACCTGGGATTCATTGGTTGCAATCAAGCCTCAGGGCAATAAAATGCCTCTTTATATTGTCCATGGAGCCGGGCTAAATGTATTATTTTTCAACACCCTGGCCAAAAATATGGATCCGGATCAACCGGTGTATGGTCTGCAAGCCAGAGGACTGAATGGTATCGACGAGCCCCTGGAAAAAATCGAAGATATGGCTGCCTATTATATATCTGAAATAGTAAAGCATAATCCAAAAGGGCCGTATGCTATTGCAGGTTTTTCTTTTGGGGGAATTATCGCATTTGAAATGGCGAAGCAATTTAAAGCAATGGGCAAGGAGGTAAAAATGCTGGCCATGTTTGATACCTATGCCTATCAGTCTGACCGGTACGATTCTACAGTCACAAGATTATATAATAAGACCCGATACTTCAGTAAACAATTACTTTACACCTTTACTCTTTTAGGGGAAGACCCTAAACGTACAATTGAATACAAAACTGAAGCAATAAAACGCAGATTCATCCAATTCTACTGGAAACTAAGATATGGTCAGGAACAAAATCAGGAAGGATTTTTCGGGTATGCCAATAATATCGATTTAAAGAATGTAGAGGCCTGGGAAAAATATGTATTCACTCCATATAATGGTTCCATAGAGCTTTTCAGAGCCAAGAAACGGACTTTCTACATGGATGATTTCGAGTATCTCGGCTGGAAACCTTTTGCTTTAAAGGGAATCAGGATTCATGAAATACCGGGTGAACATAACTATATTTTTGCTCCACCAAACGACAGTGAATTTGCAAAAATTCTTCAGCAATGCCTCGATGAGTCGGCACAAAAAAACAGGACAACCTGAAATCCTAAATGTCAAGAGCCCGTATTTTTTGCGAACATATTGAACCTATATGGCAAAATAAAACATTTAGCCCTCTCGAAAACCAGGTCGATATCTGGAAAATGTCTGTGCAGGATAATTCCAACCTTATTCCTGAAAATACTCTAAGTAATGATGAAATTTTAAAAGCATCCCGATTTCTTCATTCAAAAGACCGGGCATCTTTTATTCTTAGAAGAACAGCTCTGAGAACCCTGCTTAGCAGATATACCGGGATTCCCGCTTCAGAGATTGAATTTATCGCCGGTAAAAATAAAAAACCGGAGTTGGAATCACAATTAAACAATATCCGGTTTAATGTATCCCATTCTGGTGACCTGATTTTGATCGCCATCTCTGCTTCGGAAGTTGGGGTTGACATTGAGCGAATTGAAACCGGTTTCAACTATTCAGAAATCCTTAAACATAGTTTCAATGAGCAGGAAATTAACCAGATTGAACATGCTTATGATAGCAGAGGCCATTTTTTCAGGCTCTGGACACGTAAGGAAGCCCTAACCAAGGCCAGTTCCAAGGGGCTGGATGATGATTTAAAGGGCATTCCCTCTATCGATGGCTGGCATAGTATTCATCAAGAAGCCGTCGGACTATCTGGGAAATGGCAAATAAATAGTTTCAATATTGATGAGGAATATTTGGGTAGTATCGCATATCAGGCCGAAAAAATCATAAATTTTTTATATTTTGAATTCTAATACCTACGCTAAAACATGATTTTAATATTAAGAATCAGACACACTAAATTCAAAAATCAATGACTATTCAGAAAAAATCAGAGATATCCTATGAAGAGTTTATGGAGGAACATTATAAGCCAAGGGTACCAGTTATATTTGAAAATGCTTCAAAAGACTGGAAGGCTCAGGGCTTAATTACACCCGAATATCTGAGAGAACATTTTAGCGAACGGAGTACAACAATCAAGTTCAAAGAATACACCATTGCTGAGATTTTAGACCGGGTTGCAGTAAGCACCCCTGAAAATCCGGCTCCATATCCTGCAATATTCGAAATCCGGACACAGTTACCTGAATTACTACCTTTGATACAACCAGTTAATATGGGATATGCAAAACCTAACTGGTTTGAAGAAAATCTTTTCCCAGCAGGCAAATTGGGTAACAGCCTGGAGTTATTTATTGGAGGTTTAGGTTGCCAGTTCCCTTTCGCGCATATCGACCAGTACTATACCAATGCATGGATAACTCAGGTATATGGAGAGAAACAAATCACTATTTTTCCTCAGGGGCAGGATGAAATGCTTTATCCGGATCCTAAAAATCCTTATGTCTCGCAGGTTAATATTTTTAATCCAGACTATAAAATTCATCCTAAATTCGAAAATGCAACGCCGGTTAAAGGAACAATCCTTCCGGGTGAAACCTTATTCATCCCTCGTGGAACCTGGCATACAGCTCTTTCAGTGACCACTAATATTTCAGTGATATTTGATCAGATTAATGGCATTAATTTCCCAAAATGGAAGAGTGATATCTGGAAATTCAAAAAGCGGGAAAGTTTAAAAAATGCAGTTGCCAGTTATGCCTTTGCCACAGCAGCAGGTGCTTATTGTAAATTGAAAGATTTGGTTTCAGGAGCTAAATATTAATTGCTCCTGAAAATTACCAACAAATATTCTAATGTGAGGTTTAAATAAGGCTTCAGAACAAGAAACAGTTCTATTGTTTCAGTTCTTTAGTCCATAACTCATAAATTGGATTTCCGGCAGAGCTAAGTCCGGAGTGATGCCAGTTCCCTTCAATTAATTTACCGTCAAAGGATAGCGAAGCTCCAACTCTGCTGTTATCACGGGAGAAGAACTCAATATTTTCGGTATACTTCCCGTTGACAAAGGTATATGAGCCTCCGCCAGTACCAAAAAACTCTTTTGTTTCAGCATTAATTGCTGCCCATTGAAATTTCGTTCCGGTTAAAATTTTGAGGGTTTTACGCGCTCTTGGCGGACTCATTACAATTTTCCCATCAGTCTTACGCCCCGACATACGCCAGGTACCTGCCATTTCCCCCTCACCTTTATCGAGTATGTCCCAGATTGACTTTTTGCCACTGATATCACTGTTTAACTTATTCTTGTTTACAGAGAAACTGTAGCTAATCGACTGACCGATCTGTTCTTTATCATGGGTATTGAATTCAATTTTGGCAACCAAATCCTTGCCGGAAAAGGAATAGGTCCCTCCCCTGCTTTGTATGAACTGCTTATTCACCCGATCAAAAATCGTATGCATAAAATATCCGTCTGAGAACAGCAGAACCTGCTCTAAAGTGCTCTGTCGGGTCATCCAGGCACCATTAATCGATTCATCAGCATTCCGGGTATCAGGTACAAAACCTGTCAGGAAAACCATCAAAATAACTGATAGTCCTGAGAAAAAAAGTTTAGTTTTTCTAAGCATACTTCTCTGATTTTAATATTAAAAATAAGTAATAATTGGGTATCTGCAAAGTCAGCGGACAGAACAAATTGTTAAACAGATAATTTTGGTATTGATAGGAAAAACCAGCAGCAATTAGGTGCTATTCTATTTATGGGTCCTGTTTGAATTAAACAGAACCATGTCCTGATACTTGATACTTGATACTTGATACCTGCTACTTATTACTACAGCCCCTGAAGTATTTTCACGCAAATATCTCCTGCAATCTTTTCAGCCTGCACCCTTAATTCAGACACCGCCGTACTTTCCCATAATAGCCCCTTGAGATTTGATCCCATTATATATAAGCCGGATTGAATCTTACCTGCCGGATTAAGGGCTTCAAAAGTATCGGGGTCAGCATTGATTCCTAGTTTCAGTTCATCCTGAGAAATGATTCCATTCAGCAGGGCATTCTTTAAGTAATTGTCATCCAGCTTAAGCAGATCAGTTTCAGGGCCTGTACAATTAATAACTCTTGATACTGCTAACTGAACTGATTGTTTTTGCTTCCTGTCATAGAAAGACGCAATGATATTATCGTCCTCCCCGGTAATATCAATGAGCTTACCCGAAACGATATGCAGGCGACCTTCGATCCGGAGCTGTTGCAATTTATCATGAATATGCAGGGGAATCCTATGCCTGGCCACCCCCCACAGATGCCTGAGTCTCGACATAAAAATCCGCTTCTCTGCAATGGTCAATCTTTTCCAAATGGTTTGAGTATGAGGCCGGAGTGAGTCAATCAATGGTTCGGCAGATAAGCCATACTCCCTGATCAGTTTCATATGTTTATTGAATAACTTAACCAGTCCCAATAAGCTTGTCTGCTCCCCTATCTCTTCCACAAGTTTGGTATAAGATAATCCATTATGCCGGTGAGGAAGAATATTGAAGCCATTTGGAGATATTGACACAATTTGTCCCTGGAAACCATTTTCGAGTAAGCCGGTTACCGTATCAACCATAGTGAGTCCATTCCCTATAATAAGCACGGGCTTCTTAGAATTTATTCCCGAAACGGAACGGATGTTCCAGGGATTTTGAAAATAATTTGGACTGCTGGAAAAAAAAGAACTCTTTATATGAGGGTTTCCCGGCAAATGGTTACCACTGGCGATTATAGTATAATCAGCAGATAATCTGGATTTATCCTTCAATTCAATTCCAATAGAAGAATTTGAGATTGTCAGGTTCTTTACTGATAAACAAATCACATCAACATGGATATTCTTCTTCTCAGCCAGTTGCAGTGAATCCTGCCAAATAACCTTCAAATATTCACCATAGAGATATCTGGGCAAAAAGGAGTTAGCAATCAATGTTCTGTCCTTATCCCTGAAACTATCCTGCTGCATCACCCAATTCAGAAAATGGTCAGGGTCAGATGCAAAAGCACTCATCCTTGAACTGACCACATTTAAAAGGGCCTTTTTAGAATAAGGATTATAAGCAATTCCGGTGTTGAGCACATTTGTTTCATTTATGAGCTTAATCTCTAGGGGGGCAATTGCATTTTTTATTAAATGAACGCCAATCATGGTTCCTGAAAAACCGCCACCTATAATTGCTATTTTTACCATCCTTGTTTTTACAAATTAAAAGTATTTATAAAAACCGGATTAAGGGAGAGAAATTTGGCATTCTCGGCCTTGGCCTATTTCGAATAAGCAATCAGAAATTCAGCAGATCTCTCCTCGCGGAAAAATCCGGATCATCCAATAGCTATCGGCTGGCTAATTTGCTAATTAGAATATGTGACCCGATAGCTATCGGGTGACGAAATCTACTTGCCGATCGCCTATGTGAT
>CAZTRY010000061.1:19960-21597 GCA_964616525.1 uncultured Sphingobacterium sp.
ATGTGACCCGATAGCTATCGGGTGACGAAATCTACTTGCCGATCGCCTATGTGATTTCGTAAGTCCTTACTGCACCCAATAGCTATCGGCTTGCACATTTGCTCATTCCCAATCGACAAACAGACAAATTAACTCATTGACTAATTAACACCCATTTTCTCATTTGCTAATTATCTCATTTGCTAATTCCCCGTTCCCAGCCTCAAAAAAACTTATCAATAGAATTCCAGATAATCCTCAGGCTTGAAATAATTACGATCACACCAACGCCTATAAACATCTTTTTGAGCGGCAGTTTACCCGCAAACTTTGCTGCAATAGGTGCGGCGATAACGCCCCCTATAATCAGTCCGAGAATAGTCTGCCAGTGACTTACTCCCAAAATAACAAAGAAGGTTAGTGCACTTGCCATGGTTACAAAGAACTCGGTTAAACTTACCGAGCCTATAACGTATTTTGGGGTCCGCCCCTTAGAAATTAGTGTGCTTGTGACCAGAGGCCCCCAGCCTCCTCCACCGAAAGAATCAAGAAAGCCTCCCGCACCCGCAAGCAAGCCGGCACGTTTAACTTTTTGTGCTTTTTGTTTCTCTTTGAAGGCATTTGTCAATATTCTGATTCCTAGAATCATTGTATATACTGAGATTACAGGCCGGATTATCTGACCGTAATTTTCCCCGGCATAAGCCAGAAATACAGCCCCGACAATAGCCCCTAAAACACCCGGAATCAGGAGCGTTTTAAACAGCTTCATGTTCACATTGCCAAATCGATAATGACTAAAACCTGATGCACCACTCGAGAACATCTCTGCGGTATGAATACTGCCGGAAATCACTGCCGGGTTCATTCCTCCGGATAATAGAAGCGTTGTAGATACTACACCATAACCCATACCCAAAGCACCATCAACCATCTGGGCTAGAAAGCCAACAAGCAACATCCATAGAAATTTATCATCCATTTGTGCCGACAGTTCCTTACCCAAATTAAGAACAGCAGGGTATGAAACATAGGAATAAACTGCATAGACAACAAAGAGTATCGCCAGACTAAATAATGATAGATATGCAATCCTTTTCCAGCGTTTTTCCTGAGAAACGCCCCTTACTTTTATGTCGTTCAATTCCTTTTATGATCTGTTTTTAATGCAAAATTATAGATTTTTTTCAAAAAATATAATCTCTATGGATATAGTAGACAATTATAAATCATTTTTCGTTTTGCACCTAATTTATTTTGCATTTTTTTGAATGGAAGATGCGACCCGATAGCTATCGGGCGACGAAATCCATTTTCAACCCGCCTATGTGATTTAAGTCGGGAGTTGACTTACGAATTTACCTGGGCGTTATGCTTTTAAAATTCGTCAGTCGCTATCATTGATTTGAATGTGACCCGATAGCTATCGGGTGACGAAATCAACTTTCTAAACGCCTATGTGATTTCGTAAGTCCTTAATCCACCCAATAGCTGTCGGTTTGCTCATTTGCTAATTATCTCATCACTAATGTCCGGAGAAAATTTAAGTTTGAGGAATTATGATCCTAATGCTAACTTATAATTGTTCTCTTTACTTTTCCTGCAGCAGAAAAGTAACAAAATGCCGCCGCTGCACCTGATGCTATTAAAGTTAATGG
>CAZTRY010000062.1:0-21097 GCA_964616525.1 uncultured Sphingobacterium sp.
GCTGCACTCGCTACTGCTGCATAGGCTCCTGCATTGACTCGGACTTCGATCGTGGATGCTGAATAATCAACAGTGGGTGTAACAGTTACACTTGTTGTCCCACCACCCACATTAACTGTATAAGCAGTGGTTGCCGAATCAAATATAGGGTCAAGTGTTCCAGCTGTACTTGTTAAATTGAATAAGTCAGCATTAGATTGAGGTGCACTTAAAAAAACAGAAATAAGATTATCATTGCCAATTTGCGCAATATCCAATTTGCCATCACCATCGATATCAGCAATTGTGGCAAACCTAGGAGTATTTCCTGCATTAAATTCTATCTGCCCGTCAAAGGAATTTGCATCGATCGTACCTGTAAGACCTTTATTACGAACGATGGAAATCTTTGAATGTTCACGATTTGTAGTAAGCAAGTCCAGGTTCTCATCGCCATTAAAATCAGAAATAACAACAGAACTGGACTGCCCAGGAATAGCAAGGTCTACATAATCACTAAAAGATCCAGGAACGAATCCACCCGGTGTGCTATTATTTTGTAAAACTGCAATTACACCTGCATCAAAACTCGCTACGACAATCTCTGGTTTTTGGTCACCATTTAAATCACCTATGGCGACAGATTTTGTACCATCCCCTAAGCCATAGTCTACTTTCGGATCAAAACTTATACTTCCGGCAGAAGTATTTCGTAAAATTGAAACACTGTCGAACAACCAATCGGCGATAACTAGTTCAGGCTTTCCGTCACCATCAATATCTGAAATTTTTATACCAGTGGGACCATTACCAGTCGCATAATCCACTTTCGGATCAAAGTTGATATTGCCCAAACTGCCAGTACTTTTCAGAATGGAAACTGTAAAATCATCATAGTTTGTGACAGCGAGGTCCGGCTTTCCGTCAGCATCAAGATCGCCTATTGCAACTCCATATGGGGCAGTTCCTACAGTAAAATCCGCTTTTGCAGCGAAGCTTATATTGCCGGAGGTACTTGTATTCAAAAAGATTGAAACGGTATTATTATTATAGTTTGTGATAGCAACATCCAGTTTTCCATCACCATCAATATCGCCTAAGGCAACTCCTTCCGATTTCCCTAGGCCTGTACCTAGATCAGTACTTGCATCAAAGCTAACGTTGCCCACCGTGCTCGTATTTCTATGGTAGGATGCTCCTATATCGGTAGTTGTCAAAATGTCTACTTTACCGTCACCATCTATGTCTCCAGCTGCAATGTGGTAAGACACCTGAGGTATTGCGATATCAACTTTTGCAGAAAAATCAGAAGTAGTTATTTTATTTCTAAATGGGCTGAATCTGGGGTTAAAAAGTTGAGCACTATGAGTCGATAGGTTTGTACCATTATTTAAAACGAAAATTGGTCCAAAGGTTGCCCCTGTAGGTACAGTAACTGTTAAACTGGTTGTACTTGCGGCTGTTACTGTAGCCTTTGTAGCTCCAAAAAATACAATATTATTGGCAATTAAAGTATTGAAGTTTGTACCGCTGATGGTAACCGAACTACCCACTGCACCATGTAAGGGTGTAAATGTCGTGATAGTTGGTGCCTGCGCAAAGGCAGCTTGCAGGCTAAATGCCATACAAACTGATAAAATGAGAATTTTAAAGAAAACACTGGTTTTAGTTGACACTATTAAATCAATGTCTTGAATATTGGGAGAAGCGAAGTTGTTGATCATGTTTTCATAAATAAATACCTTCATATAACTTGTATTCAGTCAAAGTGGATTAAAAAACAATCACCTTCAAGCCGACTTCAAAGTTGCCATTCACATAGTTTTGCATTTCCGAGGTATTAGTGGAATACATCCCCAACAAGGAATAACGCTCATTATACTTCATTTTAAAACCAAATGAATTACTCCTCGAGCTGTGGTACATATATAAAAAGCTTAAGACATCACCACTAAAACTTATCTGTGCACCGGCATCAATGATATCAGTATAACCCCTTATTTTACGGAAAACTACCTTAGGCTCTGCTGATAATCCATTAAACATCCCGGTGTTAGCCTTGCTTTCCAACTTATAACTTACTGCTGCAAGAAAATCAATTTTATTAATTCCAATATCTACCCCCGGTCTTAATACCTTTATTATTCTTGGTATGCTTGCCTGAAGATTTAGCTTATTAGAAGTATAGGAAATACCAAAATCAGTATCAAACCGATTTGCTTCTTGATTAAATCTAGAAATCTGTACATCTCCTTGATCACCATCAATTTCAGATAAGTCAATATGCTGATTCTGAATTCCCATTGACATTCCAAAATTCAATTGTTCATCATCCTCTGACAAGGGTACATGGTAGGCCAATGAAACCAATAGGTTTGATAAATTGATCAAGCCCGCCTTATCATTACTCAATGTTAATCCCAGTCCTAATCGTTTATTTTCAGTTCCATAATTAGCGGTAAAAAACTGTTTTACAGGCGAACCAGGTATATTGGTCCATAAATTAGTTAGCCCACCATCAAGTTGCAATCCATTGGATAAACCTGCATAAGATGGATTGGTCAGGTATTGATTCTGAAAATAGGAAGCCCCAAACAAGTTCAGCTGGGCGTTTGCTGAAAGCTTTGTCCATAGAATTAAACATGTGGTTATGATAACCAGCCCAGAAAATCTTTTCATTTACTTTTGTAGTTGTTTGGACCTAGTAGAAATTTAAACCGAAGATGGTCAACAAGGCACATACTCTACAGATGGGTGGTGTTAAGAGAGATAAAACAGTCACTTGTCCAAAAGCAGTTTGAAGTCTGAACAATTGACAGTTAATAAACGAATAATTTGTAAGATAGAATGTCATGTTGAATATGTTTTTATTAGGTAGATAAATGTTCTAACAATGCAATAATTTTAAATCTGATTATGTTTCAAATAGATAAGTTCATTCATATAAATGGTAGCCTCGTTTTAAGTCTAAAAAAGTTTAAAAACACAATGTTTGTTACCAATTTGAAACTTGAAATTGGAATCCAAAGATTAATCTATTGTAATGCTCCATTTTATCGAAATTCATAGTGTAAAGAATCAAATCGTCCTTATATTAAAAGTTTGAGTAGGCTAAAAGAGAATTCAAGTAGGCATTCCGGATCATTGCTAATTGAAACAAAGAATTCAAAAAGTAATAGTAAAACTTGATGGAGTAGCTAATTTCTATACTAATAATTAATATATTATAAATAATGGCATCTAAATTTTAATTAAAAATAAATTTTATTAACTATTTTATTGGATTTTTTAAAAAATGGAATGAGTAAAAATGTCTCAATCAATTGCAATAAACAATAAATTCATTAATTTTCATAGCGTGAAGTACATTAATATTAAATTTTAATAGATTAATTAATTTAACTACGAAGAATTAAGGATTTTAATTTTTAAGTTAGTTTAAATTTCACTTAAAATATCCTGTTATTTGAAACTTGGCCTTAGAAAAATGTAAACAACCAGAGACATTTTTCCTTGTTTTAGAGGCAATAAATTTCAAATAGCTAGGCGTAGAGGAGTTATTTTTTATTTCATCTATGCCGGTCTATTTCATTTAAAACCCTAAATAAAATTAATCAACAAACTAAATGGATAAGAATTATTCCTAGACCTAATTGTTTCGAACACAAAATCTGCTTCGCGATATAAATTGCATATTTATAATATGATTCAGAAAAATTCAGGAAAGATTTCGAAACAAAAAATATTCAGTTGCATATTTCTATTTTCCCTGATTCTATCTATTTTTCAACTAAAATCTCAGCCTTTACTAGTTGAAAAATACTATTCAATTGGAATCTATCCTCAAATTCGCAACGGACTTCAATTTATTTTCAACAACATCACTTTCAGTTTTGGAGATATTCTTTATTTGCTCCTAAGCATCGTCCTATTGATTTCCATCTTTAAGTTTCTAAGAATCCTTTTCTTTCAGAGGAGATACCTTTATGGAACAAACCTTGCTCTTAATATGATTATATCCCTTGAATTGCTCATCCTTATATTCTATCTGTTCTGGGGCTTGAATTATTTCAGGCAGCCGGCAGCAGAAAGATTAAAACTAAGCGGACAGGAGTACTCAAAGGAGGAACTTTACAAAATAACCGGAATTTTTATTGATTCAGCAAATTCCATCCGCAGGAAAATCAATCCGGAGCAATGGCCGCAAACTGACCAGGAACTTTACTCGGAATCAGCCAAAGCGATAAAAAACCTACAGCCCCCATACGATGCAGCAATATACCCGATTCCTGTTATAAAGAACTCTCTAATCGGCATGCTTATGAATTATTTCGGAACTGCAGGATACTTTAATCCATTTACCGGTGAAGCACAGATCAACCCGCGGATGCCGATATATCTTAAACCCTTCGTTGCCTGTCATGAAACAGCACATTCTATGGGTTATGGTGCCGAGGATGAAGCTAATTTTATTGGCTTTATAAGCGCAAGCGATTCGGATAATCAGATGCTCAGATATTCGGCTTATTATCTGGCTGCCCAGGAATTTATGTTTGAAACCGGCAGATTGGATACAGTGGTATTTCAAACTCTGAAGAACCGGATCTCAGAGCCATTCCTGGCAGACCTGAAAAAAGAAAGAGCCTACTGGGAGGAATACAGAGGGATAACCAGGAGATTCAGCAGCATCTTCTACGATAATTACCTGAAGGCCAATAAACAACCCGATGGATTGAAAAGTTATAACCGGATGATCCTGCTGACCATGGCACATTATAAAAAAAAGGGGCTTTTTAGGGCCCCCTGATTGATTATTTTCCTAATGCAACTTCCCGGGCTTTGGTTGTAGTATAATATTTTGCGAGCATATTTGGAACTTCCCATGCAGGTAACTTTCCATCTCTCAAATACTGAAAGTACGCTTTGGCCACCTGAGCAAAATGATCCTCATGTCCAACTTTATATTTGTCAGGAATAATTACCTCCCAGCCAGCTGAATTTTTCTTCAATTCAACTCCCGGATACTTGTCGTTAATCTGTTTCAGATCATCCATAATCGCAGTTTCAAATGCTTTCATATCAGTACCGGCTGCTGGCTCGATATACAAAACCGGTTTAAAATTCTGCTCCTTACCCTGCTTAATTATAACACTTGCCTTAGTACCACGCATGACCGAAAAATGGGTATCCCCTGTTCCCTCAGGAGCCTGAAAATCCCAGGTCACAGAAACTTTTGCATGAATGCCTTTCAGACGATAGTTTATTTCGCCGTTTGAATAAGGATTCAATACACCATTTTTAACATCAGCTTTCAAATATTCAGGAAATTCCTTTTTGAGAGTGACCTTTTCAAATTGTTCGGCTGTTAATTTAGTACTCCATCTTTTTGCCGAAACAATTTCAATATCCTTTTTATAGTCAAGCACCTGACCAGGAAAACATTCCCATTGTACCAAATCAACCAGGTGGGTTGTAATATCAGTGATTCCTTCTCCCTGTTGCTTAACATCGAAAAACCATGCCGGTCTGACAAGCGGTTTTCCGGAAACATTCTTGAAGAAATAGTGAACACTTATTTTGGTCACCGATGGATTTTCAGGACTTCCCTTATCCAGCTCTCCAAAAGCCGGAAGATGTGCAAACTCCTTTTGAAGGATACTATTGATTTCATAACGCTCAGTCATGATATCATAGAGCAATACTTTATTTTTCTCTGCCGATTTAAATGCTTCAACCAGCGTATTAAAGCCCTCAGAATCAATTGCCATCGGCTTATCTGCCAGAACATTCAAACCGGAATCAACCGATTGTTTAATATAATTTGTCTTAAACTTATTGTTACCGGCAATGACGACCACATTCCCTGCCCTTTCCTGAAACATCTTTGCCAGGTAATCATCCCCTGTGTATACCTTTTGATTCCATTTTGTGGGTTCCTCTTTCCTCTTATTATAAGAGCTGACCAGATTAAGATGAGACTTAACCTCATCCCCGTATGGTGCATAAACATGAACCACTGAATCAATTTCGGGATACATTGACTTCTGAATCAGAGCAGAGTGAAAATGTCCCGGATCAAGGGTAATCAAACGAATTTCAGGTTCTTGTACTTTTTCAGATTTATCTGCACATGATGTACCAAAAAGAATCATACAATTAATTAACAGAAGATGGTTAATGCTTTTAAAGTTAGATTTTATCATAAGAATGGTTTGAATATAAACTTATTTCAATTTTTCGATTTATATAATGAAGGATATATCCCTTCAATTAATTATTAAATTATTTTCTCTAAGGTTATTGATTTTAACTTGGGCGAAAGCAATTGTATTCCTGTAAATGCGATCAGGTAGGCACATCCGGCGAAAATAAACAAGGAAACATAGCTTCCGGTTGTTTGTAACAGGAAGCCACCGATCGTTGCACCAAACATACCTCCAACAGCGCCAAGCATACTGCCTATACCAACAACAGAACCCACTACCTGTCGTGGAAACATATCGGTTGTGAGCGTAAACAGGTTAGCAGACCATGCGGAATGTGCAGCTAGGGCCAGGCCTATCAGGCCTACAGCAATCCATAGTTCCGTCGTCTGTGCTGCAAAGTAAACCGGAACAACACATAATGCCGATGCAAACATCGTAGTTTTACGGCTTTTATTTACAGACCATCCGCGCTTAATTAATGCAGAAGATGCCCATCCGCCAATAATACTACCGAAATCAGACATCAGGTAAATGATGATCAGTATTGGGCCGATTTTAGCGATTCCAATCCCATAATTACTGAAAAAGAATTTTGGCAGAAAGAACAGGAAGAATGAAAAGATAGGATGAGTCATGAACGCGCCAAATGCGAATGCCCAGGTTTGTCTGTATTTTAGTAGGTGCAGCCAGGGAATTTTGATCTGAGGCTCCACTGGATCACTTGTTATGTATTCCAGTTCTGCATTTCCAAGTTTTGGATGATCCTGTGGCAAGCGGTACATCATCATCCAGAAAACAATCCAGATAAAACCTATTGCTCCAGTTATTACAAAGGTCATTTGCCATCCATAATTGATAGCAATAAAAGGAACGGTCAGGGGGGCAACTATTGCTCCAACACTTGCTCCGGATACAAAAATTCCAGTGGCTAATGCCCGTTCCTTTCTTGGAAACCATTCGGAAACTGCCTTTAATGCTGACGGGAAGTTCCCTGCTTCCCCCAATCCGAGGAGAAAACGAACCGCTGCAAATCCAAAAAGAGAAGCCACAAGTGCATGCATCATCCTAGCGATACTCCAGAATCCAATAGCGATCGTAGCTCCCATACGGGTTCCAATCTTATCGAGAAGATGGCCCATAATCAGGAATCCCAGTGCATAAGCAGCCTGAAATGAAGAGACAATAAATCCATATTCTGAATCAGACCAGCCAAATTCCTTTTGAAGCTGAGGTGCCAGAATACCAAGAACCTGCCTGTCAACAAAATTAATTGTTGTAGCAAGGAAAAGCATTGCACATATCTTCCAGCGGTAATTACCGACTCCTGAATTTGAAGCTTTAAGCATTATTTCCTCATTTCTATTAAAATGTCATTGCACCCAGATGCAATGGGAACGGATATAAAAATCATGGTTCGCTACAATCAAACATTGAGGAATTAAGCCCATTTATACATTCACAGATAATTTCAGCTTAAACTTTTGGTTCCCAACCTTTTTGGTATTCTCTTTTCCAGAGTTTCATCGCATCCTTATCATTTAAAATATGACCATTTTTAGGATCAATATCCAGGGTTCTTCCGGTACGCTGAGCAATATTACCAAGCTGACATAACAAAGTACTCTGATGTCCTCCATGAATATCTGCTGCCAGAGGAGTTCCACTCTTTATACCGCTAAAGAAGTTTTGAATATGAAAAGCATCTAATTGCTGCGAAGGACTGGTCAGGCTGCCTGTATCGACTTTGATTTCATTCTTAGCTTCTTTGATAAGATTATTTTTAAGATCAAAAGCTTTATATGCATTACTACCACCTATCACTAATGTGCCATTTTCTCCATAAAATATAACACCTACCGTATTACCTTCAATTGGAAACGGATTACAACTTCTGCCTTCCCAGGTTATAGTTGATTTATTCCCAAATTCTATATTAATATTTTGAGTATCAGGCGCTTCCCAATCATCCTGAAAACGATACCTCCCCCCTGCAGAGCTTACTCTCGTTGGGAATTCTACCTGAAGACCCCAGCGTGCAAGATCGATCATATGCGTACCATTATTCAGTGCTTCTCCTGTACCCCAGTGCCAGAACCAGTGCCAGTTATAATGAATCAGATTATCCTTAAACTCACGGCGTGGGGCAGGTCCCTGCCATAGATCATAATCAAGCCATTCAGGAACCGGGGCAGTTTTACCCACTCCAATTGATGGTCTGTTGTTAGTATACCAGGTTTTTGCAAAATAAGGCCGACCAATAATTCCACCATGTAATTCAGCGATCCCTGCAGCTACATTAGGCCATGACCTACGCTGGTTACCCATTTGAATTACATTTTTATATTTATTGGCTGCCGCCACAAGAAGTTCCCCTTCATTAGGATTATGGCTGCATGGTTTTTCAAGATAAACATGTTTGCCGGCTGCCGATGCTAATAAAGCCGCAGGAGCATGCCAGTGATCAGGTGCTGCAATTACAAGCGCATCAAGCTGTTTGTCTTCAAGAGCCTTTCTGAAGTCGGGCTGAGCCATCGGTTTGGTGTTTTGTATGCCAGTAACCGTACTTATACATTTTTCGGCTGCACGCTTGTCCACGTCACAGATATAACGAATTTCACAATTCTTCTGAGCAGCAAAATTTGAAGAAAGTGCAAGTCCGCGACTATTTACGCCCATCATTGCAACCTGTATACGCTCATTTGAGCCCATAATTTTTGCATAACTGCTTGCGCTAAAACCAGGCAGAACACCTCCAAATGAAATTGCGGCAGCGCCAGTAACTGTTTTTTTAATAAAATCCCGGCGGGAATCTGAATTTTTCATGTGTATATTAATTTATGGCGTTTAAGCCTTTGTTTAATTTTATTTTAATTCTCAGGAAAGATCAAATATCATATTCACTTTTCCAGTATTGGGTTGTCTCGGTTTCGGCAGCTTTATTCCCCATGTGTACAGCGATAGCCACATCCTTGCCGGTTCTGACATTGGAAGCAGGTTGCTTTCCTGTTAAGATACATTCTGCAAAATCGCGAAGGGCATAAACAGTTGGGTCCAGCACCGGACTATCTTTGTGAAAAACAATAGGCTCTCCGGCACCTCCGGGTGAAACTTCTACTGTTGCTCCGGTAACGCCATCAACCGTTCCTTTGGTCTTGTTTTTTGCTTCGGGATAAATAAAGGCCCTGTCTCTTAATATTTCAATCGTACCCCTGGTTCCAAGGATTCGAATGGAATAACCTTTGTACTCATTTGTAAGAATGGAAGTAACACTGGATTTTACTCCTCCGGGATACTCATAAACCAGACGAATATTATCAAAATTGTCTCTTCCATCCTTCCAGAAATCAATTCCACCAAATCCGGCAACTTTAATAGGATGGCTGCCCTGAATCATATTAACCATGTCAATTTCATGAGCGCTGAGTTCAGAAAGTAGCCCCCCGCAGTATTCCTTATACATCTTCCAGTTAACAGCACGCTCGGTTTTAGGATCAGTCACCGGCTGCCGCCAATCAGAATTCCTGTTGTACTGGCATTCATAATGAAATACCTTTCCAATCCATCCCTTGTCAATAATCTCTTTGACTTTATGGTACATTGAATAGTACCTGTATTGATGACCAACCTGAAATACCAACTTTGAGCTATCAACCAGTTTCACCAGATGAAGAGTCTGTGGAATATCATAAGCCATCGTTTTCTCTACATATACATGCTTGCCGGCTTTAAGAGCGGCTACAGCCATCGGAAAATGTAAAAAAAGAGGTGTAGCAATTATTACTGCCCGAACGTTTGGATCTTCTATAAGTTTCTGATAATCATAGTAACCTTTAGCATCTTTATCGGCAAGCCTTAAACCAGCTTTCAAATGTTCTTCAACGATATCACAGCATGCAACAAGCTCAATATTACGAACGTTTGCAAGAGTCTGGGCAAGACCAAGACCGCGACTACCGGTACCAATCAGTCCAACCCTAACCTTCTCAGTTTGGGATGCTTGAAGGAAATCAAGTTTACTAGACCCAAAAGCCGTAAGGCCTGTCAATGCCAAAGCACCTGTACTTATAAACTTTCTCCTGGACTGATTCTTATTTTTCATGAATGATAAATTTATCTGTTTTTCTTAGCTGCTCTGGCATAAATATCAGCCAAATTAATAGGAACCCCGCCTTTTCGTTTACTTTCATCAGCAGCTTCCATAAATGCACACATATCAAGTGTATCTTCAGAACTTACAGGAACTAGCCCTGTTTTGAAGAAATCTGTAATCTGCTTCAATAGTGGATTATAACCTCCATATTCTCCAATCTGGACAGTAGCCTTTTCAGTGAAAACCGTCCCTCCATATCCAAGTTTTCCGGAACGGAGTCCACGGAAAGTACCTACCCTTCCGTCATTCCAGGTACCAACAACAACATCCACCTCAGGTGAACTGATTCTTACCACCTGTCTGCAACCCGGACCCATAACTGTAAAAAGTGATTCAACACCATGGATACCATACCAGAAAAGATCAGGATGGGTGCTTTCCAAATGACAAGGGCTAAAAGTTTCAGCACCGAGCACCTTACCGTACTTACCGCCTGCAATTTCTTGTGCCCCGACTGAATATCTTAAGGAAGAAGCAGAAAATACACCCACATTAGCCTTTTTAGCCGCGGAAAATATTGCAGTAGCATCCGCTAATGATGCTGCTATCGGTTTATCAATAAAGAAGCGCTTACCCGCTTTAATAACCTGCAAGGCCTGTTCAAGATGTAAACGTCCATCATTGGTTTCCAGCAGAACAAAATCAACTTTATCTAAAAGACTATCTATTGAGTCGGTAATTTCAACACCCAGTTTTTTTACATCCTCAATGTAACCAGGTATACGCTCATAACTACTTTTAATATCCTTACTTCCATAAGGATAAGCCGCTACAACTTTAAATCCACTATAATCCGGACTAGGATTCGGACCATTTAGAGCTTTAGTAAAAGCAATTACGTGGGACGTATCTAAACCGATTATTCCAACTCTGGTACCGACCGCAGCACTGAATTTTGATGAGGGATAAAGACTTTCAGCGAAACTGTTTGCACCAATTCCTATACCTGCAGCAGCAAGAGCTGTTGTTTTGATGAACGTTCTACGATTCTGTTCTGTTTTCATATTAATGATAAATGTGATTATGATTTAAACCAGTTATTAGCCGGTAAATATCCCGATATGCGTATCGAAAAGTAAAATAAATAGCTCAATAATGCAAATAATGTGCATAGGGGAGGTATATTGTTACTCTATCTTCTTCATATGAGGCTTAATGGGAGTCATTTTGGGAACCAAAACCCTGAACATTAAAAACCAGGCCAGTAAATAAGCGGTTCCGCAAAAAAGAAACAACATATAATAGCCGGTTTGAATATGGCCGGCAGCCTTATAATGATCAAGTAAATATCCGGCACTCTTTGCAACCGTTATATTTCCAAAGCCTCCGAACATTCCCCCAATTCCAATAACTGCACCTATGGAAGTTTTGGGGAACATATCTGAAACTGTGGTCATAATGTTAGCCGACCAGGCCTGATGTGCTGACATTCCAATTCCAATAATGATTACTGCATACCACATATTAAATGATCCGGCCCATTGCGAGAACATAACCATCAATGGGATTGCGGCATAAATAAGCATGGATGTTTTACGGGATTTCACCATAGTCCAGCCTTTATTTTTGCTGAACCACATTGGTAACCATCCTCCGGCAATACTCCCGATTCCGGCGATCAAATAGACCACTGCAACAGGGAAGCTCACCTCAAGACCTACCAATCCATATTCTGAAATTAAAAATGCCGGAAGCCAGAACAGGAAAAACCACCATACACCATCAGAAAGAAATTTTCCTACAGCATAAGCCCAGGTTTGTTTATAAGTTAAAAGTTGCCTCCAAGGAATTACTGCCTCAGTTTCTCCCTCATTCGGACTTGTGGTTTCCTCATCACTATTAATATGTGCAAGTTCTGAAGCTGAAATACGTTTATGCCGTTCCGGGGTTTCATATAGCAGGAACCAGAAAATCAGCCATAGAAAACCAACAGCTCCGGTGAGAATGAATGCCATTTGCCAGCTATAAGTTACAGCCAGCCATGGAACGAGCAGGGGGGCAATAACAGCACCAATATTGGTTCCGCTGTTAAAAATACCTGTTGCAAATGCTCTTTCGCGTTTTGGGAACCATTCTGCCACAACTTTTATAGCAGCCGGAAAGTTACCTGCTTCGGTAACTCCCAAAAATGCCCGCACCACTCCAAATCCGAAAGTGGTCTTTACAAATGCATGCATAACTGCGGCTATACTCCATAAAATAAGAGATACCGCATAACCCATTTTACTCCCAACCCTGTCAATAATACTTCCAACACCGAGCATTCCGAGTGCATAGGCCAGTTGAAATGCAGCTACAACGTTCGAATAATCAGTTTCAGACCAATTAAATTCCTTTTCTAAATAAGGCTTCAACAGACTGATTACCTGACGGTCAAGATAGTTAATGGTTGTGGCGAAGAACACCAGAGAGCATATCGTCCAGCGATAATTAGTCATTTTTTGCATGCAGATCAATAATTAAGCTCTTTCTATTCAGAGTGCCCTGTAAGCTTATGATTTAAAGTAATTCTTTGCGTTAAAGTAACAAATATTCTGAACCATTTGCCCCAGCCAATGAATATCGTTTGGCAATTCTCCATTTTCAACATCATTACCAATCAGATTACACAAAATTCTCCTGAAATATTCATGCCTTGGATAAGACATAAAGCTTCTTGAATCGGTAATCATTCCAACAAAACGGCTTAACAAACCCATACTTGAGAGTGCATTAATCTGATTGACCATCCCGAATTTCTGATCAAGAAACCACCAGGCTGACCCGAACTGGATCTTACCAGGCACAGTTCCGTCATTAAAATTACCCGCCATAGTAGCAAACATCTCATTATCAGCAGGATTTAGATTATAGATTATGGTTTTTGCAAGTCTGTTGGTAGAATCCAGTTTATTTAAAAATTTAGACATGCCACGAGACTGCGAAAAGTCACCCATAGAATCGAAACCGGTATCGGGACCAAGCTCTGTAAGTAACCTTGAATTATTGTTTCGGATAGCACCAAGATGATATTGCTGAACCCAGCCTTTTTCATGATCCCAATGAGCCAGATTGAGCAACATACAGGACTTAAACCTGAGAATTTCAATTGAACTAAGAGCCTCCTGATTGAGGATTTTGATAAATATTTGATCTATTTCATCATCAGTATATTCTTCATAACAGAGTTGCTCCAGGCCATGGTCTGAAACCACACAACCATTAGTCGCAAAATGATCGTGCCTATTCTTTAATGCAAGCAAGTACTGGTCGAAAGTTTTGATCTCCTGTCCGGAAACAGTCTCCAGTTTTTTTATATAATTATGAAGCTCTTGTAAATTATCTGCATTCATCGCCTTATCTGGTCTGAATGAGGGGCGAACAACTACAGAAAAGCCATCGGCTTTGATCTTCTGGTGGAATGAAAGATCGTCCAGCGGATCATCTGTAGTACCAATACTTTCAACATTCATTCTTCCGATCAGCCTTCGAATTGAGAACTCCGGTGTCTGAAGTTTTGCACTGCATTCATCATAAATTTTTCTTGCAGTTGCAGGCGAAAGAATTTCGTAGATATCAAAATAACGCTGTAATTCAAGATGTGTCCAGTGATAAAGAGGGTTCCTGAAAGTAAAGGGCACTGTTTCAGCCCATTTCTCAAATTTTTCCCAGTCGCTGGCATCACCGGTAATATACTTTTCAGAGATGCCATTGGCTCTCATCGCACGCCATTTATAATGGTCGCCATAGAGCCAGATTTGTGTAAGATTTTCGAAATTTGAATCAGCAGCAATCTGATCAGGGGGAAGATGACAATGGTAATCTATAATGGGTAAACCTGCAGCAAAATCATGAAACAATGTCTGTGCAGTTTTCGTCTCCAGCAAAAAATTTTGATCTAAAAAATCTTTCATTTATCCTGATAAGTAATTTAATATCGATTAGCAATATCTGAAATAAAATTCTGAAAGTATAGGCTTAACTAATAGAATATCATAATTTGGTGCTATTCAAAAAATAATATCATTTAAAAACCAATAGCTATTGAATCCAATTATACTGACACTGGGTGGATTTATTTTTTGTGCCTTACTAATTGTCCTTTCAGGGGTTAGACTGTCAAAATATGGAGATATAATTGCAGATCTAAGCGGGCTGGGAAAAGCCTGGATCGGATTAATACTAATGGCAGCGGTAACCTCGCTTCCTGAATTATTTTCAGGATTCAGCTCTATTCTAATCTTAAAAAAGCCGGATATTGCTGTAGGAGCCGTGTTCGGTAGTTGCGCATTTAATCTTGCAATTCTTGCCCTCCTGGATTATTTTGTTCCCGGGAAACCTATCTCTTCAGTGGTTACCAAAAGTCAGATTCTGGCAGGATTCCTTAGTATGATTCTGATTATTTTATCAGTTATAGAAATCCATTTCGGTAAACTATTTCCTGAGAAAGGTTGGTTTGGCCTTTTTCCCGGCCTTATTATCTTTATTTACCTGATTTCTATAAGAATCATCTTTGAAAATGACAAACAAGCACAAAAAGCAATTGATAGTTTCGAAGGCCCAACACATAAAAAAGAGATAAAAATTTCATTAAAAAAGGCAATAATCAAATTTTTATTTTACTCGGTCCTGATCGTTACAGCGGCTCTTGCACTTCCATATTTTGCCGAAAAGTTGGCTCAGGAAACAGGTATTAGCGAATCCTTTGTAGGAACATTATTAGTTGCTGCATCGACCTCATTGCCAGAAATGGTCGTTTCTATTGCCGCAGTCAGAATGGGAAGTATTGATCTTGCTGTTGGAAATCTATTGGGCAGCAATATTTTCAATATGTTTATTCTTGCAATAGACGATCTCATTTATACTGATGGACCGATCCTTCTTGCCACAAACCCTAATCATGCACTAAGTGCATTGGTTACATTATTAATGACCAGTGTGATTAGTATCAGCATCCTGTTCAGTTCACCCAAAAAAAGATTTGCTTTAGGTATAGACGCTGTTATTATGATAATGCTCTATGTTGCCTTATTGTTTGCACTATACTATTTGGAATAGTTATTAGCTGAAAGAAGCAAGCAATTTAATCTCACTGCGGTAAAGAATAATTTTTTTATCGTTCTCAAGCTGCTTCAGGAGACGTGAAATTACAACCCTGCTTGTCGCCAATTCATCAGCAATCAGTCCGTGAGATGCCTTGATCACACTGGATCCACTTAAACGCTGTTTCTCTTTCAGATATCCAATCAGCCGTTCGTCAAGCTTGTGAAAAGCAATGCTTTCAATCGATTTTAACAGCTCAATAAAGCGTTCATTGAAGCTACGCATGATATAGTTCTTCCAGCTTGGATAAGTACAAAGCCAGTCATCAAGTTTAACATGCGGAATCGCAATCAGCTCAACATTATCCTCGGCAACAGCTTTGACTTCGCTCTTTTTTGCCTCAAGACAACAACTGTAAGCCATGGAACAACTCTCGTTACTCGACAGATAATAGAGCAAAATCTCATTTTCTTTCTCATCCAAACGATAAACCTTTACTGTGCCCTTTAAGACAATAGGCATCATCCGGACATATTTACCATAATCCATTATCAAATCACCCTCTTTAAAGGTTTGAAGGATCCCGAACTGCTGTATTTCCTGTATTAACTGGGGTTCGAAAATACTCTTGAATATATCCAGATTTGCATTCATTAAAAATGAAAGTTTAGAACAAAATTAGACTGTACCATATTTACTTTATTGATAATTAATCTGCTGTTGCCATAGGTTTCCCCATTATTTAATTTGGCAACGAGCAGGAGCTGAGCTTCAAGCCCCTTTAAAGTATTAGTAAAGGTATATCTAATATCCGTATTTATCTGTGTATATGACGGCATTCCATACTTATTCAATGCATAATTCTTTGTATCAGGTAAATGATAATAGCCGGCTGCAACAGAAGTTTTGAATCCCGATTTTGGGATACTATAGTTCACTTTAGCCATTATTGCATCCAGATCACCGAATCCTTCATTTCGTTCACGGGGCAGAAAAGTAAAGAATGGATCCCTGCCCCATTCCCTTGGGACTAAATAACGCCCCTGAGCTGTGATGCGATTATAATTTAAGGAAGTCTCCAATCCTTTGTTTTTCCAGGCTAACTTTGCACCGAAACTCAATGAATTTGCTCCCTTTGAAAAATACGTTTCCTTTTGGTTTACATTACCTCCGTTATTTATAGCATCTTGTTTAATGACCTGTGACGAAGCCATCAGACTTGAATTTCCTTTGAGAGGAAAAGAGATGTCGGTTTGTAACATAGCGGTGTTAAAGACATTTTCTGTGAGCATATTCCAGCCCTGCAGTTTTATCTTTTTGTTTATTGCCCTGGTCACACCTAACATGGCAACACCTTTGCTATGTATTTTTCCACTGTAAAGTGATGGAGTACCATCTGGATTCAGCCCAGCAGAGTAGACGCCAATGGTTTCTCCGATGCCAAACCATTTGGTAGTGCTTCTGGGGGAGATACTGTATAACCAGCCCGCCTCAATTTTGGTTCCTTTGATTTCATTAAGCTCTACCCATAATCCCTCTACTCCTGTTGGGCGCATCCGGCCATCCTGAAGATTAATAAATGGAGTGTTCAACAACTGGCGGCCAAAAATCAGGGAAGATTTTTTGTAATTATATTTCAGGTAAAGTTCTTCTAAACGATCTATGTCCTTCTTATTAGATGGATCTTCCAGATCAAAAAGACCAATTTCATAACGATTATACTGCCCGCTTTGAGGATCAGGAATGGACATGTTGGAAGAACCAATATTAAAAATGTAAAAACCGCTGATCCCGAACTTGACATTATGAAACTTTGCCGTTTCAAACCGCAAACCCCCACCTGCGGCATTTGCATAATAATCACTTAAATCTTTTTCATTCAGGGTTATCATATTAAAATACCTGAAATGACCCTGTACACTTCCGTTTTTGAAAGCTCCTAATACAGACTTGCTGTCTGATGAGTCCTTCCCTTTGCCTTTATACATTTCAGGACGTTCAGAAACTTCCTGATGCTGGGCTAAAACAATATTCGGGATCAGGAAAAATAAGGGCAAAAGATTCCTATATATGAATTTTTTCATATTCAAAATATTTAAAAAAGATGTTTAATTAGGGTTTTAGAGTTTGATATAGCTCCAGCCTTCCTGCTGCTTTTTAGCTATTTCCAGCACTCCCGAAATAACAGTTCCGGAACCGGCAACTAACTGGTCTGCTGTAATTTTTCTTTTTTTCATTGCAAACTCACAGGCAACAAAACTGACCCCTTTATCGGCAAAGGCTTTAATCTCCTTCTGTACCACTGAAGTACTTTTTACAAGCATCCCTAATCCACCACCATGACAAACAACCTCTACCTTCATGTCAGGAGCTACACCAAAATAATTAGTCAATTGACTCATCAGTGTTTGATGAATAACCGTATCTGCAGAGGTAAGCTGGAACACGATTTTAAGTCCTTTATAAGCATCGGCACGTGGATCCTTAGAAACACTCTGAGCATTGATACTATTTGAGAATGCAAATAACACCAGGATAAGAAGGAGTTTTTTCATTTTTTGAATTAACTATGAGATTAATATATTTCTTGTTTATTAAAATTATTAACGAAATTGATAATCAACTCCGGTAACCTGAGTCAGTAGTGTTTGAGGGGCATCTAAAACCTTTGCAGACATTGGCGGACCTGGACTTACCGGTGAATTTACACTTAAATATTCTTTTAAAACAGAATGTAATGTAAATGTGGTATTCTTCGGGTTGACTACACCTCTCATCCTGCAGAGCATATCCTCAGGATCTCCTTCGCGTTCACATGCGCAGATCCTATAAATCTTAGCCAGATCGAGTGGAATACCGTTAACCTCTACATCTTTAACTCTCCGCCCATTCTCCTCAAAGGCCTTAAAGCTCATTTTCATGCCTTTAAACTTGATTACCCAGCCACCAAGCCGCTGTGAAGCATCTTTAGCGAAAACATTATTCAGTTCTTTTTCAAGCCAGTCGAAAATCTGTTTCCCGGTAACCGAACCTGTTCTGACCACACTATCAACAGGTAGCATATCAAATATATATCCATTGGTAATTGGGATATTTCCTGTCTGATCCGGTGTGGAATTAGGCGGACAAAATCTAAAACCATTTGACAGAACTATATCAGCTTCTTTGATTTTCCACTTTAAAGCATCAAGTATCAGGGTATCTATCGTGTTTTCAATTACAAAATAACGATATAGCGGTAAAGTACTGTAGCCGGCAATATGATTGATATCGTCCTCAAAAGGCTCCTCATGAATCTCTATCAATTTAGAAATCTCTTTATCGGCTTTATATTTTTTTGAATCAATTTCAACCAATGAATAGGTATCCTGAATAACCTTACCATCCTTTATCCGGAGCTCAAGTTTTCCAACAAAAGAACCAAATGCACCTGGTTCAACTACCTTTGAATAAGTACACTGAATCGGTTGTCTAACTCTTTCATGCGTATCGCCTCCGAGGATATAATCTACACCCTCACATTCTGGCAGATTAGCCAAATGAATCTGCTGGGATAATCCAAGATGAGAAAGTAATAAAACATAGGCACATTGCTCCTGGTTACGTAAAACATCTATGTAATGAGCCAGGTTTTCTTCAGGTTTGGTATAGATAATTCCTTTACTGTAACCTGGCGATTGACGGATAGGAACCAATGGATCAGTATATCCAAGGAAGCCAATTTTTACACCCCCTATATTCCAGATATGGTAAGGCTGAAAAATTAATTCCCCCCTTTTACCATTCCCAAGATCATGATACATATTGGCACAAACTTTCGGAGCATTTAATGCCCCTAATAAGGTCTGCATGGCCTTTTTGTGATAGATTACCTCCCAGTTACCCGGCAAATAAAGATCATAACCCAGTTCATTTAAGACAGGAACCATCGCTTTCCCGGTAGTTTTTACAGATAGT
Organism: uncultured Sphingobacterium sp.; assembly: GCA_964616525.1. GTDB lineage: Bacteria > Bacteroidota > Bacteroidia > Sphingobacteriales > Sphingobacteriaceae > Daejeonella. Next base: position 19,315 of record CAZTRY010000062.1, read on the forward strand.
TCGCTACCCTGAAACATATCTCCGGTATCAATGATAAAGGTATTTGGATTCCTTTTCTTCTCTTTTCTTAGGTATGTTGCAAGATTAGCATAGCCTCCTGTCTTCCGAAAAACAGCCTGATCATTTTCCCAAAAAAGCTCATCATGCGGATGAACCTGACAATGCACATCGGTAGTTTGCAAAATTGAAAGGGTAAATTCTCCTTTGTTCACTGCATTTGTAATGCTATCCGAAGCTTCATTTGCAATCACCAAAAGCGGATTTGCAGAAACCAGGGCAGCACCGGCACTCATAGCACCCACTTTCTTCAAAAATCCTCTTCTGTTATTTTCCATATCAATTGATTCGGGAATTCTAATTTTAAATCTTAGCGGATTTATTCAATTTTGCAGCTTCAGCGCTTTTCTTCTGCTCTTCTGCTATTGGTTTGAATGGTCCGAGCTTATGTTGTTCTTCAGTGAACTTATCTGAATAAGGGCCAAAAGGATGATCGATCGGTTTTTTTGATTTATCAGGCCAATCTTTTGGAACATTAATATGCGGACGTTTTTGTGAATTAATATAGGCAGCTACATCCCAGGCTTCTTCATCACTCAATATCGGGTTTTCATAAGTGGCCCCCTGCGGCATATTGTCTCTCACATATTTAGCGAAGTTTGAAATGCGGTACAAACCTGCTCCATCATTATAACTGTTCTTACCCCAAAGCGGTGGGAACATATACTCGGTTTTATCCTGATTCAACATTCCTGAACCATCAGGCTGATGACAGCTCTGACATTTTGAAGTATAAACGGCCTTCCCTTTACCCGGATCGGCAGCCCTGTCGAGATATGCCAGTTCTCCAAAGCCAGAGCCGGCAGCCTTTTCACCCCTTTTCACATTAGTGCCCAGAAAATTAATGTAAGCAACAATAGCCTTCATTTCTTTACTGTCCGTTTCTAATGCCGAACCGTTTAAACTTCTTTCGAAGCAATCATTCACACGTTTTTCAATACCTTCCTCTGTACCGCTTCTTGCTCTGAACTTAGGATATAATGATGCTACAGAACCATAGTTATTTCCAAATACTGCTGTTCCGGCCTTTAAATGGCAGTTCTGGCAGTTCATACCATTACTGATCTGCATCACCGAGCCATTAGGACCTAAGTACTTAGCTGTATGTGCAATGAGCTCTTTTCCATACTCAACCTCCGATTTTTGTTCAGCATTAGTAATAGTGCTGACCTCTGGTGCAATCCAAAATTCCTGAACCACTGATTTAACTTCAGCTATTACAGCTTGGGTATCCTCCAGCTTAACTTTTGGTCTTTTTGGCAGATTGATCAGATAATAGCCCAGTGGAAGAGCAACTATTATAATAATCAATAATACCATTAGGTTGATCAGCTTTCTTATAACTGAAAGCAGATCCTTAGATACATCGCCATCATCATGCTTCTGAGACATATGACTGATTTTTAATGAGGTAATTTATTCTTGATTAGTCCGTACAGATAGGTTCCAACTATTGCAAAGAAAAACACAATTGCCATAGCCCAATAACCATATCCGATATTCACTACCATTGGCCCAGGACAAGCACCGCTCAATGCCCAGCCGAGCCCGAAGATCGAACCTCCAATAAGGTAACGCGCAACAGATTTTTCTTTCGGATTAAACATAATTGGGTTACCATGATAATCTCTCATACGAAACCTTTTGATTAAAGCCACACCCGCTACACCCAGGGTAACTGCAGTTCCAATAATTCCATACATATGAAAAGCCTGAAAGCGGAACA